>JBBRDQ010000121.1:0-14779 GCA_038203695.1 Chitinophagales bacterium | reverse complement strand
TGGCGGTTTTGTGTTGGGGGTTTATAATATTTTCCGTTTTAAGTTAATATATTTCCCCGCGTGTAAATCTGTTTTTGTCTCGCGTCGGCACTTGTTTCTGACAAAATACCATTACCACTACGATTCCTCCGCTCGCCGTTTCGGAAAATTAAACAGCATAGACGTAATGATCGGCACAAAGAAAATAGAGACCGTCAGAATAGAAACGCCCCAGTCGGCAGCGTGACTGGCCAGGAAGTGGCTGAATCCATGATCGGGATAAAAATGCTCGTAAATAGAGAGCAATAATTTTATGCCCAGAATCCCGATCACCACAAACGCGGCCGTTTCCAGAAACGGATAGCGCTCCATCAGTCGAACAAACGCCTGCGCCACAAAACGCATCGCCAGTATACCGATAAATACACCCGTCCAGATCAGAATCAGATTTTCAGAAAAGGCGACCGCTGCAAAGACATTGTCGATGGAAAAAGCCAAATCCATCAATTCAACCAGCGCAACTGTAGCCCAAAACTGGCCCATCGCGCCGATCGTAGCCTTATACAGCCAGTGTTCCGATTTATTTAAGGTATCATCGTCTTCAGAAGCGGTGGCTTTACTCTTGAAATAATCGTAGGTCAAATACAGTAAATAGATACCGCCAATGGGTTTAAGCCACCAGATCGTGATCAGCCAGGCCGCAAAAATCAGGCAGACACCGCGAAAAAAATACGCTCCGATGATACCATAGCGCAAGGCTTTACTGCGCTGGTCTTTCGGCAGATCAAGTACCATGGTAGCCAAAACGGCCGCATTATCGACCGAAAGCAAACTCTCAATTAAAATAAGGTTACCAATAACTGCGAGCGCTTTGAGCGGCTCGTTGATGATTTCCTGCCAATACTGCTGTAATTCAAACATGATTTCTATTTGTTAGCGATTTGAACGATGGCTAAGCGACCACCGTCTTCTTTGGATAATAAAAGTTTTTGACCGTCGCGCAGTTCAACCATCTGACCGATAGCGATGATTTTATCTTCATCGACGTCTTTCAAATCAGGAATTGCCTGGTTGACGAGTACCCATTTGCCCCCGTGTAATACAAAATAACCGATCGGCTTCTTTTGTTCCGGCGTCAGGCGTTCATTGGGCATGATCGACTTATTGGCGTGCCAGGGATAAATGTACTGGTTGCTGTAAATCATCAGCCGACGATTTTCATAACTGAATTGTCCTTTGGGGCTTTTAGAGTAAAAATTTAAGATCGGCAACTGCCCGTGGTAGGGCGTTCCGCAAAAAGGACAACGCGGCGTGGTGCTGTTGTCGAACACATACCATTTCATTTCACATTGTGTATTCGGGCAGGGTTGCATCAGGTCGATGGTTTTAACCAGGGCATTTTCCCATTCGTCGGCCGTCGGGCGTTGGGCCGGATTATGCAAACCGTCGATAAAAGCCTTGTCAAACAACTCCTTCAAATACGGCCCGCAGATCGTGTACGGCAATTTTGTCACATCAGCCCAGGGCAGGTAAGATGGTTTTATTTGTTTCAGATTGGGCCGATTGCTTTTATCCGTCGGGTGCTCCACGAACAATGCCTTCGCGCCCATCGACATTTCTTCATCTTTCTGCGCATCGTGAATATCATTGATCTTGCCGCCGCGCAGCGGATGCCGCCGCAACAAGTACATATAGATCATCACCGCCAGTGCGTGCCGGTCGGTTTGAATACTGGGCAATTTCCGGCCCGGGTCGTTTTTGCCGAGGTGTTTGGTGGCCATTACTTCCGGCGCAATAAAGTCAGGCGTGCCGATCACGTCCGGCGGGTATTTACCGGGAACCACCAGGCCATCGATGTCGATAATAGCGGCTCGGCCAGAGGTCGGATCAATCAGCACGTTGCGGTACGAAAGGTCTGAGTGCGCCAGCCCCGCTGCATGCATGCGCCGCACCGCCCGGCTAATATTGAGGCAAACAATAAAGTATTTATACCAGTCGCCTTTCTCGCGGGGATCCAGGTTCTTCGTCTGGTGAAAGGCCGAAGCAAACCATTTACCTTCTTTTTCCTTGCCTTTTATGTCCAGAAAGTCGCTGTTGCGCGAACCGTGCTGGAAAAAAAAGTGCTTTTGGTAGGTAGGCGCTACAATGCCGAGCTTGCCATTCCATTCGACTACTTTATTGGGCCAGCAGTACAGGTCGCGCCAATAGTCGCCGCCGGCCTGACTGAAAATCCGTTCGTGAAAGGAGCCCGTAATCATCAGCAGGCGGTCTTTGGCAGCAGCATTCTGATGGTCGCGAAAAAAGGCGACCACATAGGATTTATCAGGGCTGAAATAAACATCTTTCATGCCACCCTGCCCGATCATCGTATCCACGAACTGGACAGTAGAACCGTCGTTTGCTTTGAGCGTAATTATGGGCATAGAATGCGTTGTTTGGTTGTTCTTGGTGGAGTGAACGGAATTTTGCAGGTATGGTGGCGATCTTAAAACAAGATAGCCAAGGTGCGGTCGTCATATTCGCCTTTTATCCAGAAATCCAGCCATTGCAGCAGTTGCGCGTCCGCCTGATCATTATCCCGGGTAAAGGTCACTTCCTTTTGCATTTCGGCATAAAATTTATCCCATACGGCCTGCCGCTGCAAATTGGCATCGGTGCCAAACCAGGCATCCGAAATGCCATCGCTCATCAACATGAGCGCATCAAATTTATCGACAAATTTGAGCCGCAAACGTTTCCAGCGCTCTTCCGGCGCAAACAATTCGGACATGGTCAAAAAACGGGTCTGGCCGGAGTATTCGCCGGAATCGGGTTCGCCCATCAGGGTGGGGGCCTCTTCTCCTTGCGTATACAACCCGATAGCGCCGTCGCCGATCCAGAACGTGCCCACAAACCACTCTTCGCCAAATTTTTTACAGACCGCCAGCAAGAACGTCGTAGCGTATTCTTTCGGTTGGTGACCTTGTGCCGCTGCTTCCGCTTCGATGGCCTGGTAAGCCAGCAACCCGGCTTCGGTTAGCGTGACATAACCCGATCGTTGAAAGTCTTCCGATGAAGCCTTGAGACTTTCTTCGGAGACCGCATGGTTCTTTTTATGCTGAAAACCAGCGGCTTGTTGTCCGAGTTCCTGCAAGCGGTCTTTTAAAACGCCGGTGCTCAATGCTTCTACCGCTGTTTTACAGGCAATCCGCGAACCTTCCCGGGAATACGGTGCCGAACCGGCACCATCGCCGACCACCATAATATACCAGCGCGATTGCGGATCGTAGTGAAAACCAAAATCATCATCGCGGAACTTGCCATCTTTTGCGTGTGACCGACCGCGTTTGCTGGCAACGATAAAGGTGCGCTCCCCTTCGGTCGAACGAAAATGATCGGTGTGCGATTTTTGGTACAGCACATCGCTGGGCGGCTCGTGCTCCGTCCAAAGTGTACGTGGATCGGGATTGATATACAATTGTACCGGGCGGCTCAAAGGCGGACGGTTTGCTTCCGGCCTGAATCTGAACACAACCTGCTGGTCACCCGACTGTTGCGGCTTGCCGCTGATGATAGATGTATTTGCATCGAATGAAAGCCCGGTCGCGGCTAATCCTTCAAACATATGCTCGATCCAGTGATCGGGTTGCAATTCAAAACGAGTCCAATCAATTACATATTCATACTGTTCGCCTTGCCGGCCATTGGGCAAAACGATGGGCTTGGGCGGCGTGACGGGTGGCTTTGGCGCTGATTTAGCGGCCGTGTTATGCGCAGATTTGCTGCTGCCGAGTGCTGGGGGACGCGGTGCGGGGGGAGTTGGGGTGGGCACGATCGCCGGCGCTTCGGGCGTTGTTGGGTCTGGCACAATAAGAGTGTCATTCCCTGCTTCAATAGCAAGGGGTTCGCTGGATGTAGCTTCCGGTTGTTGCGCCGATGTGCGAAGGTCTTCCGTGCCGGGGTTGTTTTTAATATTCTCAAAAACTTCAATCACCCATGCAGGCTCGTACGTGCCGTTTAACTTAATGTCAATTTCATTAATAAAATCATCATCAAATGCTTTAACCGGCATACCGGTATATTCACTTAAAATGTTTTTTATTTCCGGGTACGACAGTCGTTTTCCCATTTCTTGTGGTTTAATATACTGTAAATCAAGTATTTAATGCGCAATTTAAAAAATAAGTGTATCCCCAGACGCCAAGTTGAGGCTTATTTCAGGCAAAAATACAACAAGACGCGCACAGTACAAATGTCTATGCTGGAACAGTAGTTTGGGGGATGCGCAATTTGGCGTTCCGTAGTTTTCCTGACGGTAGCGTAACGATAATTTAATCTGCAAACAGTAACAGGCGCGGTACTTTTGCCAGCTAATCTTACGGTTATGTCTGTGAAAATTAGCATTATTATTCCAACCAAAAACGAAGGCAAATATATTGGCGCTACGCTTGCCCAGTTTGAAGGCTTGCTGGAAAAACACCAGAACGGATTGGCGGTTACAACGAAAAATTGGTGGCCGGAGAAGACTGCAATCTTTTTTACCGGCTGCATTATGTTGGTAAAATATCTTATTTGTACCCGCTTTGTATTTACCATTCGCCGCGCCGGTTTCGGGCATACGGCTACCTTGGCACCAGCCTTATTTATGTAAGGGAAGCTCTTTCGCTCCTGTTTCGCCATAAATCTTACGCCGAGGAATGGACGCCGGTCCGCTAAACCACTCTTTTATTTCGGCTTTAATTCTTGCCCTAATACTGCACCGTCACTTTGTCCATGATATCGCCGGGCAGTATTTGGTCAACGACATTCATCCCAGATTTTACCTTTCCAAAGATAGTATAACGGCCATCCAGGTGCGGCGTCGGGGAATGGGTGATAAAAAATTGCGTGCCTTCGGTGTCTGGTCCGGCGGAAGCCATACCTAAAAACCCGTCGGCATCGTACCAGGCCAAGCCGATCTCCGTGCGGATCGTATAATCCTGTGCGCCATATCCGTCGCCACGTGGGCAGCCTCCCTGAATAACGAAATTGGGCACTACGCGGTGGAAAGTTTTACCGTTGTAAAACCCCGTTCCAGCCAGTTCCAAAAAATTGGCCACCGAACCGGGGGCCCACTGCGGGTACAATTCCAGCACAATTTTGCCTTTGGCAGTTTCAATGGTCACTTCGGTTTTTTGCGTCACCAACTTTAAGCGTTCCCAGTCAATCGCATGGTTCCAGGGTGGCAGATAGGGTTCCGGCATGGTACGATCCTCGAAATAGGCGATCACTTTATTCAACGCAACATACGCTTCTACATCGCGGGGCATTTTCAGCTTTCCCAGGGCGGTATTGAAGTCGTTTATCCGCAGCGAATCGCGCAGCGAGCGATAATTAAGCGCCTCGGTGCGAAACCCGTCGGCTGATGCTGCGATCATCCCCGGATCGCCGGAAGCCACTATTTCGCGCAGGTAATAGTACAATTCCCGACGTACCCCCTTGGATGTCTCGCCAAAAAATGCGTAAAAATTGGGTTTTTGCACGATATTCAGCAACGCTTCTGCGGCTGCACTTTTTACAGCGGACTGCGGATCAGCGATACCTTTGTCGTGTATCCAGCGGTACTGCCACCCAAATTCAGCCAGACCGGCCAGGCAAGCGGCGCGGTCATACGGATTTTTAGCCTGCATAAACATTTCCCGCAGGCGAAAATTGACAAAATCCTTGGATTCCGGGGCTGTTTTACCAGTCAGCCATTTGTTCGAGGCATGGTACAGCGCAATTTGCGTCGCCATGGGCAGCGAGGGATTATCCCGGGCAAGTCGCCAGTAAAAATCGCCATCCTGCGGCTGGCCGTTGGCAATAAAAAACGTGGCGGCCGTGCGGCTGACGTGCAAGTTGGGATCGCTGATCATCGGGATTACCATGGCCCGGGCAGTGTCATAATCAAACTTCGCCAGGGCATTGACAATATCGCACTTCACGCGCCAGTCCTGTTCTGTTTTAATGACTTTCGACAAAATATTCAGCGCCGGCGCAGTTTTAGATTTACCAAGGCTTTTCGCCAGGGCCATGCGGATATCCGGGTTATCGGTAGCGCGGACAAAGGCTACGGCAATCTGTACGGCCTGCGTACTGTCGTAGGTAAGGTCTTTGGTACGGGCCAA
The DNA here is from genome assembly GCA_038203695.1 of Chitinophagales bacterium. Classification (GTDB taxonomy): domain Bacteria; phylum Bacteroidota; class Bacteroidia; order Chitinophagales; family Saprospiraceae; genus M3007. The sequence continues at coordinate 8,675 of JBBRDQ010000121.1, read as the reverse complement.
GTAATGCGCGGCCAGCAATCGTGCCGGTGCCGGAATGCGTTCATTGGCGACATACGTAATCATGCGGGCCGTACCCGTAGCATCGCTGATACCGCGGCTGCCAAACTGATAAATCGCCCGGCATTGGCCTTCGAGCAAAAGCGTATCGGAAGGTTGATACGTTGTGACGGCCGCAATGTTTTTAAGGGAAGTGATCGTACCACATTTGCCAATCGCCTCCAGCACAATCGAGTTGAAGCGTTGGTGCTGGGAAGTAGAATCGTTGGCTGCAAACCCTGCGGTCAATGGCTGTTCACATTTTATATTACCGATCTGGCCAAGCGCAAACGCAGCGGCAATGCGCACGTCTTCAGTGCCATCGCGCAACAGCGGCACCAGAGCCTGGATAATCGTAGAGTCGCGCACCGAAGCAAATGAAAGAGCCGCCAAATAGCGCAGCGTTACGTTCGGACTGGTGAGATAATGGCGGAGGCTATCCACCTGACGTTTATCGCGAAAGGTGTAGAGCAATTGCACTTGTTTGTTGCGCAGGTCAAGGTTGACCGAGCCGCTTGGGCCGCTCGGCTGGGCTTCATCAGGCGGGGTACATTGGGTGAAAAAGCAGAGACTGCCCAGCAACAGGCACGTGATAAGCAACAACAGGGAGCGGCGCATAAATTTTAATTGGGTAATTTTTACGCGCAAAAGTAGCAAAATATTTACCGAATAGAGGGATTAAGCGGTTGGCACAGCGCTCCTAATAGTGTGATCAATCCGTCCGTCCACGCTCTTCTTCCAAGCCGGTTTTGCGATCCCTGGATTTATTTATTTTTTCATTGCCAAAGCGATAGGAAAGACTGACGCGCAATACGCGGGCTTCCCACCAGCCGTTACCGTAGGTACGCAACGTGCCCAACCGGGTTTCAGCGTGCCAGCCAGCCGTGCCTAATACATCGCCGATGGTCATCTTGAGGGAGCCCTTGCCTTTCCAGATTTTCTTGGTAATCCCGGCATCCAGGATACCTTGCGGCCGGTTGACGTAGGCACCCCACAAACCGCCGCTGCTAAACCAGCCGGAACATTCAACCGAATAGTCGTGCCCGAGGTTGAATGTTTGTTGCGCCCATACACCCAGGTTTTTTACCCGGAGATTGACCCGTCGTTCGCCGCCAAAATCGCCGTTGAGCACTTCGTAGTTAACATACACGTTGGCGTACATAGACCACCATTTTGTGAACTGAACGGGGGCGCTGAAAGCGGCGTTGTATTGCTTCCGCGAACCAAAATTACGCTTGGTTAAGTAGAATGACTGCCGTCCTGTTTGCGGATCCTGTTCCGTGTCGGTCAGATTGGTGAAAAAATCATTGGTCTGGGCCGCGCTTACGTTGAAAGAGTACGTTTGTTTAAAGGTGTAACCCAGTTCAATCGTGTGCGTGGTTTGCGGAAACAAAAAGGGATTGCCGCGGGAGAAATTCAACTCGTCCAGTTTAAACTCGAACGGATTAAGATCGCGGTAGTTGGGCCGATCCAGGCTACGGCGATAACGAAGGCTGATATTGTGTTGCCAACTTGGGCTAAACGAAAGTGCCGCAGACGGGAACCACTGTAAATAACTAGTATCCACATTGCGCGCATTCACGGGTTTGTATGCTGTCAGGTCGCCTTTGGCGCGGGTATTCTCTGCGCGCAGGCCCGCTTTGAAGTTCCACTGGGTCGCAAGCGGCACTTCGCAACTCACATACCCGGCCTGCACTTGTTCCTTGTATTGAAAAGCATTGCTGCGATCAATGTCCAGCGTTTCGCTGTTGTTGGTGACATTAAAAAAATGGAACGTATTGGCCGTTTGTACATTGGACAGTTTTATGCCCAGGGCTAATTTGCCGTTCCGGGCTATTTTTCGCTCGTAATCTGCTTTCAAAGTGGCAATGTCAATCGTTGAAGGCGTTTGGTTGCGATAGGTTTTTTCTTCCAGAATAAGCGTTTCAGCAGCATTTCGCCAGGTATTCGGCATGAAGTCGCTGCCATCATTGCGAAAAAAGCCTTTGTCTATGTCTAGGTTAAAGGTGTGCCCAAGGGTGTCGGCAAAATGATAATTGAGATTGGTATTCAGGTTCTGGTGCTGGAAGTCGCCCAAACGATCGGACCGGAGCACTCTGCTGGCCGCGCCGGTAGCGCGTACCTGAATGCGATTCACCGAATTGCCGGCACTTTCACCGCGCGCATTGCCGCCAGTTACCAGAATACCGATGGTGTGCTTGGGAGATAGTGTCCAGTCTATGCCAGTACGCAGGTTAACATTGCGGCTGCGATTCTTATTGAGCGACTGCTGTGCGTAAAGCGTATCGGCCACTACGGAATTGAGGTTCATACCGCTGTGCCAGATGCCATCACTGTAACTACTGCTGGCAAAAATATTGATTTTCCCGGTGCGGTAATTTAAACTTAACGCTCCATCGCCTTTGGGGGTGCTACCTTGTGCAGCGGTGCCCGTTGCTGTGCCATTGAAGCCAATTCCTTTGTTCTTTTTCAGCCGGATATTGACCACACCCGCGTTGCCCTCTGCATCAAACTGCGCGCCTGGGCTTGCAATTATCTCAATGGCTTCCACGTCGGTAGCATTTAACCCCTGCAAATAGGCCGCCAGGTCTGCACCGGCCAGCGGCGAGCGTTTGCCATTAATATAGACTTGTACATTGCTTTTGCCGCGCAGGCTCAGGTTATTATCCGGATCCAGGGACACGCCGGGCGAGCGGCGCAGTAATTCCAGTCCGTTCAAACCTACCGTCAGCGGACTGCTGGCTACATGGAACACCAGCCGGTCGGATAGTGCTTCGATGACCGATTTGCGACCGGTAATGGCGATGGCCTGGAGAGTTTGGTCGTTGAAAACCAGATCAGGCGCAGCACAGGAGGCCGCAATACACTCAAATACAGTAGTTTGCGCGGTACCACTACCGGCCAAGGTAGCCGTGATCCTAAAACGGCCTTGCAGCGGTTGACGGAGGTCGTAGTTTCCTGCACTGTCGGTCGCTGCGCCCTTGATAAAAATTGAATCGGGCATTTGCCAAAGTAAGACGGTTGCGTAAGCAGCCCGGGTGCCGTCGCTGTTGCGAACGGTACCGCTGATGTGTTGCTGGGAGAAAAGCGTTGCGGATGACAAACAAAAAAATGCAATCCATATATGTCGCATAGAAATCTGTTTTAGCGGAAGTTTACTTGGTTAACTGGTTTAATTTTTCCTTTGTTTCCTGATCCGCAGGGTCCAATTCGATGGCTTTCCGGTAACTTTCAATCGCATGAGGGGCATCATTTGTCCGCGAATAGTAATCACCCAAGCGGCTGTACACAATAGCCGATGTAGGGTGCTGTTCCAGCGCTACTTCTAAAACTGCCTGGACGGCCAGCAAGTCGGCCGGTTTTTTGTTGAACATGTCGTAGGCCAGGTAGGTAATCTGATACTCATTTAGGTTCATCGTGCGAAAACCTTCTTTTGCCGCAGCATACCTTTTGGCCTTTAAATGTTCGCTGGGGGTGAATTCCTCAGCGCTCATGCGCGGCATCGGTTTATCCTGGAAAACAGTTTGCAGGGAACGTATTTGCCCGCTTTTATCGGTTGTAAACCAGCCTTTTACCCCAAAATCGGTCAAAATAAGGGTATCTTTAGCAACTGGAAAGCCGTAGATATCCATACCTTCATTGATGTTTTCAATTAAGTAATTCTTTTCCCGCCGGAGATAAACCACTTCGTCGATGCCGCTTCTGTAGCGACCGGCGTACCGATCCAGGGTAGCCGTATCCAGGGTAACGGGGATTATTTCGGCAGGTAAAAAATTGCACCAATGGTACACCTGTGCCACCGACCTTCTTATTTCCTTGCCGATTCCATTAAAATCATCGCCGGTATTCAGCATAATAACGACCCCATTTCCGCCTTCGATACTGCCCATGACGTAGGTGATAAATCCTGCGTTTGCACCCTGGTGTTCGAAGTACTGTCCGTTGCTGTTTGTGTTGTCGGACCGTTGTAACAGAAATGCGCCCAATGCAATTTGCTCCTTGTACGTGCCATCTGAGATCGGTGCTTGTGCGGTCAGCATTTCCCGAGCCATGGACTGGCGCAGGATTTTGCCCTTGCCGCGGTAAGATTCCTGCAAATCAATGATGAATTTCGCCAGATCGGTGGGGGTGGCGTACAGCCCGGCAGCAGCCAATTGCGGATACACGTAGGGCATACCTTTATACCAGGATGCTGCGGAGTATCCCCAGGAAGCATTGTTGGAAAACTTAGCGGGAAGCGGTTGTTGCAGCGTGGCGCCCTCCATGCCCAAGGGTTGAAACACGGTTTTTGCTACAAATTCCGCAAAATCACTGTTTGTAACGTCCATGATAGCCATCTGGGCGATCATACTGCCGCCACCGGAATACCGGAATGCGGTACCCGGCGCACTGTTCACCACCACGGGCCTGCTTTCAGCGAGCGGCGCACCACGCAGAATCTCGACAATGGTTGGCAGATTTTTTTTGTCCGGGGTGAAACCCCAGTAAGACGACTGCGAGGTGCCAGCCGTGTGGCTTAGTAACATGCGCAGCGTAACGGGCGTCTTTTGGGTAAATTCGTTGTCGGGTATTTTCCAGGAAGTCAGGTAATCATTAATGGGAGCATCTAAGGAAAGTCTCCCTTCCTGCACCAGACGCAGCGCGGCGGTTGCCATGACCAATTTACTCACGGAACCCGCCGAGAACATGGTTTCTGTGGTAACTGGTATCTTTTGCAGCGTGTCGGCCATGCCATATCCTTTTGCCCAGTCAATTTTGTAGTCTTTGATGACGGCAATACTCAAGCCTTGTACATTGTAATATCTCATGCGGTCGTAGATATTCCAGCCGGGCAACCCTTTGACGGGTACATACGGGAGCAAGCCATTTTCTACGGCCCTATGCTTTTCGGCAGTCTTATTATGCTGTGCGCTGACCGTACCCAGGCAAAATAAAGTAATTGATACAAGCAGCAAGCGTTGTCGGGTATTTTTCGTCATTTTGGCAATTAATTTGACCCTAAAGAGCCTGTTTGAAATCGTGTACATTATCAGAAATTGATTTTGGTTTGTAGCATGGTGCAAAGATGAGCAGTACATCTAGCACCTGTCCGTCCTTTCCGACAGGCAACAGCAGGTGGCGGTGAAGGCGGGTACGTCATTCAACGGCGGTCACCGTCGTTGAGCGGATAATCGGGGGCGTAACGCTGTATTTTATTTTTCTTTGCGGGATGGCAACAGCACATTCACGGTGGTCTCCATTTTGGGGCAAACAATTCTTTTGGGGTATTCAATACTGGCAATTGGGCGTAATGGGTCTTTTTTATCTTTTTTTTGCCGGTCTTTACCTCATTACTCTGGAGCTCAATACGGGCCAGCATTTTCCAGCCTATACGGTACAGGTGGGTATTAGTTACCTGACCCGCATTCCACCGTCGCTGCTGATATGGTGGTTGCTGTTTGTGTGGTTGAAACCTTGGCCGGTTGCGTCTCGAATTGCGCTGCATCTACTCTTGTGCCCGCTGTGGGTAGCGGTGCAGATAACTCTTTACCACTGGGGCTGCGATTTGCTGGGTGAATACTACATGAAGGGCAGCGGACAGATCTGGGATTTGTACATTCCGGCCTTATTTTATGTGATTCAGTTTGCGATCTGCCATGTGTACGAATATTACCTGCGCCTGCAGAAGGAAATTATTCGCTCGCACCAACTGGAACGGTTGGCATTAGAAAGCGAGCTATCGGCCCTTAAAGCCCAACTCAATCCACATTTTTTATTTAATACACTCAACAGCATTAATGCGGCCCTGCCGCCTGCTTTGGAATCAGTACGAGAGCAGATTGCGCGGCTGTCCGATATTTTTCGCTATCCTTTGTCGGTTTTTGAGCGCACAATGGTGCCATTATCAGAAGAACTAGCCTTTGTGGAAAATTACCTGTTACTCGAAAAGAGCCGTTTCGACGAACGCCTGGAGTTTTTCATTGAGAGCTCCGCAGATACGGGTTCGTATTTGGTACCGCCACTTATTATACAGCCGCTGGTTGAAAATGCCATTAAACATGGGATTTCGACCCAGATAAAGGGTGGAATAGTCTGGATCAAATGCAACTATGCAGCAGAAAGGCTACACATCAGTATTGCCGACAACGGTAAAGGATTGTCGCAGGTACCGGGCGACTGGCTTTTTGAAAAAGGACTGGGGCTTAAAAACACCCAACTACGTCTGGAAAAAATGTTTGGGCAACACCTGCAAGTTTCCGCCCCGATCGCGGGCGGGTTGCTGGTTGAAATGTACATCCCGCAAATTACACCCGTATGAAAGTAATTATCATTGATGATGAAGCGCCTGCGCGCCTGCTGATTCGAGAATATTTGGCTGATTATCCTGATTTGCAGATCATCGGCGAATGCAGCAACGGCATCGAAGCAGTGCAGTACATCGAGTCATTGCGGCCGGAAATTATTTTCCTGGATATTCAAATGCCGGGCCTGACGGGTTTTGAGGTGCTGGAACGCCTCAATGAAATCCCGCAGGTTATCTTTTCAACGGCCTATGATCGCTATGCGTTGCAGGCTTTTGAGGTCAATGCCCTTGATTTTTTACTTAAACCGTATACACGGGAGCGTTTTCAAAAAGCCATCCGCAAAACTCTGGACAGCGGCGATGATATGCTGCAAAAAATCCGTTCGCTGGCAGAAACCCTTCAACAGGCCAAAACATACCCGGAGCGACTGCTGGTAGAAGGGTTGAAAAAAATAATTTCGATACCCGTACAAGCCATCGTGTGGCTGGAAGCCGATGGCGATTATGCGCGCCTGCATACCCTGAACGGCAGCAGCCTGACGAACTACGGCTTGGGCGTGCTGGCCCAGAAACTGGATCCCGCGCTATTTGTGCGGGTACACCGCTCCGCCATTGTACACCTCCATGCCATCGTGGAAGTACTGAAAGAAGATGGCATTTACACAATTGTACTCACTAATGGCACCCAGGTGCGCGTGGGGCGCTCTTACCAGGATGGTATTCGGGCGCTGATTTTATAATTATTTTTGGTTTCGTAAGTCGGTTCATTAGCGCCAGTCAAGCAAAAGATGTATTGATTCTGCCTATTCCCGTTTCCCTGGATCAGGCCGGTCATTTAATATAGCCCGGATACGTGGCAGGTCAGGATGGTGTATGCCGCCCCGCTCGAAGGTGTTAAAATCATCTATAAATGCTTCGCGGAAAGTGGGGAATTGCTCCGCATTGAAACCATCGTACGGCCTGTTCATGTATTGCAGGTATTCCGCTTTTGCGTCTTCAAAACGTCCCTGAAACAGCATAGAAGGTGGTAGATTGGTGTATAAAATAGCGTACTGTGGTGCGAGCGCAATGCCACGGCGAAGTAATTTCTCCGCCATTGCCGCGCCATTTTCAGTCAATAAATACTCGTATGCGATTGTATTGTATCCACTGGCCAACGATTCCCTGAATTCCAGAGTCGTGTCTATGCGCATCGCCTGATCTTCCAGCTGATACGTCCAGTTGAGGCGTACATCCAGTTGCGGATCTGTAATTGCATCCGGGCGCATCGTTGCGGCCATTTCCACCAGTGCATCCTGCAATTCATTCGCTAAAAGTGCCTCAAAATGGGGAGGTTTCCCTTCATATAAATCGAGGAGGCAGTACATGGCTTTTGTTGCAGGCGTAGGACTGACCGCCGCTGACTTTTGGCAAATTTTTCGGCATGTTTCCCAATCTTTATTTTGCAGTGCGGTGGTGTAATTAGTAGCGAGCCGGACGCTGTTGTCGGTTTCCCAAAGCCGTGCGTTGTTGAAATGGGCATTCATGTGCTGTGCTGCATTATAGTAAGACCCCACTGTTTGGTCAGATATCGCCCGTAGACTGTCTATTTTTACATACAGCATCAGGGCAGTCGGCCAGTCCGCATGGTTGCTGGCAATAGTAGCATTTTTGATCAGTGCATTGGGTTGGTCGGTTTCCCGGAGGAAGGCTTTGTCAAATTTTTTTCCGGTTTTTTGCGAGGCAACATACAGTCCATTAAGACTAACCGGGCTATGAACAATACGTTCGGCTTTGCCAAATACTTGCCGGGCAGTCTCCCAGTCCTGCATTAATAGTGCAGCGTCGCCAAATTTTGCGAGGGCTTCGGCATCTTCAGACGCCAGTAGCACCGATTTGTCAAAAGATTTGGCTCTTTTCTGCGCTATCATATAAAAGCCAACCAAGGCGTCTGTCTCGTTGCCCGATTCCTGCAATGCTTTATAAATGAGTTGAGCAGTCTCCCAATCTTCTTTATCTTGAGTAACCCGACCATACGACAACAGTTCTTCCTCCGGTACATTTTTCCACAGCCGGGTACGGTCAAATGGCTTTCCGGTGCGCAATGCCAGCGTGTACAGGGAAAGGAGACCCTGCTCCGTATGCTCAATCTGCTCTGCCTGATCGAGCATACGGAAGGCAGTTTCCCAATCTGCCCCGCCGAGTGCAGTATGGGCTATTCGGGCTAATTCGTAGGTATTTTTAAGGATCAGGAGGCGGGTTTTATCGAATGGCTGACCTGCTTTTAAGGAGGCACTATAAAGCCCCGATATCCCTCTGGCGTTCTCCGTCACGGCGACTGCCTTGGCAAACATTTGCCGCGCACTCTCCCAGTCCT
>JBBRDQ010000120.1:0-14784 GCA_038203695.1 Chitinophagales bacterium | reverse complement strand
TATCCATCACATCAGCCTTCTTTTCAGAACATCCCATCAAGAAAATGGATGCGATGTTTTGAAAAGAAGGCTGATGTAATTGGTGATTCGGCTTGGCCGCCCGTTAAAACGAGCGGTTACAAGATGGCTGATGTGGTTCGTGGTTAAGCAATCTTTGTTACCGGCTCTTGGGGTACATCCGTGGATGGTCATAAAGAGGGTCCTGTGGTTCGTCAATTGTTCATCAGGCAAAGCATGTATCCACTTAATCGGATGCAATGTTTTGAAAAGAAGGTAGTGTGATTGGATGCTGCTCCTGGGTCCGGAGCATTTGCGGGATGACGGCCTTGGTTTTGCAGATAATCCAAAGCGTGCGCACAATTACATCAAACATCTTGAAACCACCGATTTTAATCGGTGGCTAAGCGAATCTTATCCATCACATCAGCCTTCTTTTCAAAACATCCCCATCAAGAAAGTGGAGGTGGATGTTTTGAAAAGAAGGCTGATGTAATTGGTGATTCGGCTTGGCCGCCCGTTAAAACGAGCGGTTACAAGATGGCTGATGTGGTTCGTAGTTAAGCAATCTTTGTTGCCGGCTCTTGGGATACATCTGTGGATGGTCATAAAGAGGGTCATGTGGTTCGTCAATTGTTCATCAGGCAAAGCATGTATCCATTTAATCGGATGCGATGTTTTGAAAAGATGCTAGTGTGATTGAATGCTGCTCCCGGATCCGGAGCATTTGCGGAATAACGACCTTGATTTTGTAGATAATACTAAGCGTGCGCACAGTCACATCAAACATCTTGAAACCACCGATTTTAATCGGTGGCTAAGCGAATCTCATCCATCACATCAGCCTTCTTTGCAGAACATCCCCATCAAGAAAATGGATGCGATGTTTTGAAAAGAAGGCTGATGTAATTGGTGATTCGGCTTGGCCGCCCGTTAAAACGAGCGGTTACAAGATGGCTGATGTGGTTCGTGGTTAAGCAATCTTTGTTGCCGGCTCTTGGGGTACATCCGTGGATGGTCATAAAGAGGATCATGTGGTTCGTCAATTGTTCATCAGGCAAAGCATGTATCCATTTAATCGGATGCAATGTTTTGAAAAAATGGTAGTGTGATTGAATGCTGCTCCTGGGTCCGGAGTATTTGCGGGATGACGACCTTGATTTTGCAGATAATACTAAGCGTGCGCACAATTACATCAAACATCTTGAAACCACCGATTTTAATCGGTGGATAAGCGAATCTTATCCATCACATCAGCCTTCTTTTCAAAACATCCCCATCAAGAAAATGGAGGTGGATGCTTGAAAAGATGCTAGTGTGGTTGGATGCTGCTCCCGGATCCAGAGCATTTGCGGGATAACGACCTTGATTTTGTAGATAATCCTAAGCGTGCGCACAATTACATCAAACATCTTGAAACCACCGATTTTAATCGGTGGCTAAGCGAATCTTATCCATCACATCAGCCTTCTTTTCAAAACATCCCCATCAATTATACGATTTGGCGTATCTTCGTCTCTGGAGCAATTTATCTGCACCAAGCATCAATCCATATCTCTCTATAGAATTTTTTACATCATGGCTCAAGTACGAATCTGGATTCATGCCGTCTGGGGTACCAAAAGGCGCGAACCATTTATGAAAAACAAAAATAAGCGTATTGAATTATTCAAGCACATCAGAAACTACGCTAAAGAAAAGAAAATATATCTGGATTTTATCAACGGCGAGGCCGATCATGTCCATTGCTTGCTTTCGATGGGTTGCGATCAAAATATTGCGCAAATTGTGAAATTACTCAAAGGAGAAAGTTCAAATTTTGCCAATGAGCACACGTTCTTCGATGCAGACTTTGACTGGGCCGATGACTACTATGCCGTATCCGTGAGTCAGTCGCAGGTTGAAAATGTGCGGCGTTATATTAAAACGCAGGAAGAGCACCATAAAACCAGATCATTCGAAGTAGAATGCCAGGAATTTATGGCGAAATATGGGTTTCTTCGATCCCTGGGGTAGCAGCGGAATAATAATCGTCCCATCAGCAGACTCACTCCTTAAACCTTTATCCTCCCAGGCGGTTACGATACAAAACAATTCAGGTCATTATGGCGTCACCCATCCAGGCACTCATCATTTCCAATGGCATCGAAGGGCTCGCCTCCCTGTACCGGCCCAACGAAAATATCCATTATGATTGGATAGAAGTCGGCCCAGACTTTAATCCGGACCTGATGAGATACGATCTGCTGGTAGTGCCGAATGGTGCCGATCATGTAGCCATGTACCGCATCCGCGACAAAGTGCAGGCATTTCTGGATGCTGGAGGCACCTTGTTTTGCTTCGACGGCTGGTTTACCGATTGGGTGCCCGGGCATCGCTGGCTGATGGATAATACGCGAAAAAGCATCGATGTCCGTTATAAAATCAAGGATGATCCTTTTGCACTCGCTACCCAGTTTCGAGCCGAAGACCTGAATTTTTCCCACGGCATCAGTGGCTGGTGGTCTTGCGGGTACATCGAGCCATCTGCCCGGGGACATGTCTTTCTGGAAGATACGTGGGGGCGGCCACTGGTAGTCATCGACGATACCACCACCAATGGCCTGATGGTACTCACTGCCAGCGGACCGGCAGCAGATTTTTCATACGCTACCACCGACGATGACGCGGCTGATCGGGCGATGACCGATTTATACCGCGCTTTGCTTACTTTAGTGCCTCGTTCCTAAAACACTTATCGATGTCACAGCAAAAAATAGGCTTGCTTTTTAACGGCGTATGGTCGCAATACGCCTTTGCCAAAGCCACGAAATACCGCGAATTGTACACATTATTATATGTACATGACCTCGACGCCGCCCAACTGGATGCCGTGGATGCACTGGTCATCCCGTTTCAATCCAACCACAAAGCCTTTGCCCGGCACCGGGAGCTGCTCTATGGTTTTCTGGCGCAGGGAAAACGCGTTTTTGTGGAAGGCGACAGTTCCGCGCTGTGGCTGGATGCGACCTGGGAAGACCGGCCGGTCAACAACTTCTGGTGGGTAAAAGACCCGCATAATTCGCCGGTATCGGCAACCGATCATTCGCATCCTATTTATACCGGACTACAACCGCGCCACGCTTTCTGGCATTACCACGGCGTATATACCCGCGTACCTGCGCACGCTGAAATCATTCAAAAAAACGTGGATGGCGATATTGTTACCTGGCAAACCGATCATTTTGGCGGCACATTGCTGGTCACTACGCTCGATCCGATCGTAGAGCACGGCGTGCAGCAGATCACCCACCTCGATCATTATTGCGACCGCCTGACCGAATGGCTGACCGGCGAAAAACCGGCGGGAAAATTTGAAATTCTAGCTTCCGACTACGGTATTGCTGTTTAATTCCTGCCTGAAATCTATGCCTGAAACGCAACATCCCTCGCCAGAGACCACCAAAACGACCATCCGCAACGCGTACGGTAAAATCGTACAAGCCACCGAGGTCAATGGAGCGGCCTGGCAACGCGAACACATCTGCAAGCCGATTTTTGATCCGATCGCGCTGGATTATCCACAACTCAGTGGCTATGTGGAAGCAGCCAATCTGGGTCTGGGCTGCGGATTTCCGGTTTTGTACGCCCAGGTAAAGTCCGGCGAAACAGTATTAGATCTGGGCTGTGCGGCGGGCATCGACAGTTTTATTGCCCGCGATGCCGTCGGCGCAACAGGTCGCGTGATCGGCATCGATATCACGCCCGAATTAGTAGAACGGGCCAGCGGAATCGCTGAAAAAAAAGGTTTCACCAACGTCGCCTTTCAGTGTGCCGATATTGAAAATCTACCCTTGGCCGATGCGTCTGTAGCCGTAATTATTAGCAACGGCGTATTCAGTCTCTTGTCCGACCGGCCGCAGGTTTTTCGGGAAATGTACCGTGTACTCCAGCCTGGCGGTCGTTTTTGCGTCTGCGATCTGGTGTGCAAAGCCGATATTCCAGCGCACTTAATAGCGCAGGTATTAGCATTTACCGGTTGCCTGAACGGTATTTTTCCGGTGCAACACTATGTAGATGACAGTATAGCGGCGGGTTTTACGGCGGTCCATATCCACGCCGAGCGCAGCGTACCGCTGCCAATTACTGATCCTGCAACAGGAGCAGATTCCTTGCATGGATTATTCGCCGTAGCCATTACCGGCAGCAAAGAGTAGGTATTGCGCGCTGATTCCCTGGAATACCATTTGTGGTACAATTAATGTAGCAAAATAGTTACCCTCCGATTGATACGAATTTATAATCTGCTCCCTTAGTTAGATTTTTCCATGCATACTTATCATTATATTCCCATGAAAAAAATGTGCAAATTATTGATCCTTTGTTGCTTAGGTGCTTTTACGATGCACGCACAATCCATTGCCATCCCATCCAGTGCGAAACAATGGTGTAGTCTGAATGGACTGGAAGATGCTGCGTTTTTACTGGAAATTTCACCTGATTCTTTGTCGCCGGCTTTTTATGTGGTGTGGCAGGCATCTGTTCAATCTGGTAATACCGTCTTTACAATTCCTGCAAATGTGCCGGTGCTGCCGTCTTCTCAAGTTCGCATTACACCGAGCGGGGATGAGAATCACCTTTCAGTAAGCAGTGCATCCGCTCAACAAGCAAGTTACGCCCGCATCCAGCGTCATATTGACGGCACGGAGCCATTTACTGAAGTCTGGCAGTGGCTTGCAGCCGACGCAAATATGGATAGTGTCATAACCGGTGCCGATATAACATTATTACAAAATGTAAATCTGGGCATCTATGTGGAATATCCATTTGCGCATGGGCCTTACCGATTTGTGCCCAGGTCGTATATTTTCCCAAATCCTGCGACGCCCTTGATTCCACAACCACCGGATTATATCAGCAAAAAATTCTCCGACCTTGATTCAGACAATGCCTTCTGGTATATTGAACTGGGTAATTTGCTGTACGGCCCCGATTGTCTATTGATTACAGGTATAAATGCACCCTCGCCATTTACGGCTGTTGCGGCAACACCAAATCCTACTATGGGTAGTTTTTCCATTCAGGTCAATTTACCAAAGACCTGCAAATTATACACCGAAATTTTCGACCTGACTGGCAAATGTATCAGTGCGACCCCCGCGCAGATGTATCCATCCGGCACTGCTACAATTACATTTGCGCCTGTTGCTGTTCCCGGGATTTACATTTGGAGAGTTACAGATGCTGATGGGCAGTATGTGACGGGCAAAATTATGCAGCAGTAAAAAGCGATAAGTTGACGACCCAGGAGTCATTCATCTTGCCTCAACCCACCAATTTATTGGTGGACGATAAACGCAGCGCACACCTCAACCCACCAAGTTATTGGTGGACGATGGAAAGCAGCGAACACCTCAACCCACCAATTTATTGGTGGACGACAAACGGCACGCGACAACAACCCGAAAACAAACAAAAATTTAACAAAATCACCGCCCAATTTCCCATATTTTGTTTTAAATTTGCACCACGCCCGAACAGCATCCCTGCATCGGGTCATTTGCTGATTTAAACGGCCGCAATTACCGCCCGGCTGCCAACATACGACCATGCCTGATTTCGCACACCTCCACTGCCACACCCAGTATTCCCTGCTCGACGGTGCCGCCAGCATCCCGGCGCTGTTCAAAAAAGCCGCTGCCGACGGTATGAAAGGACTGGCGATCACCGACCATGGCAACATGTTCGGCGTCTTCCAGTTTGTGGCCGAAGCGGCCAAACACGAAGGCGTCAAGCCCATCGTCGGCTGCGAATTTTATGTAGTAAATGACCGCCATAAACGCGCTTTTACCAAAGAAGACCGCGATAAACGCTACCACCAGTTGTTTTTGGCGAAAAATGCCGAGGGCTATAAAAACCTGGTCAAACTCTGTTCGCTCGGGTATATCGAAGGGCTGTATGGCAAATACCCGCGCATCGACAAGGAACTCATCCTGCAATACCACGAGGGGTTGATCGCCACGACCTGCTGCATCGGTGCAATGGTACCGCAGGCCATTCTGCGCAAGGACGAAGCAGCGGCTAAAAAGGAATTCGAATGGTGGCTCGATCTGTTTGGGGAGGACTATTACATTGAAATTCAACGCCATAGCATGGCCGAGCAGGACAAAGTAAACGAAATGTTGCTGCGCTGGGCTGAAGAGTACAACGTAAAAGTTATCTGTACCAACGACTCGCATTACGTCGATCAGAAAGATTCCAATGCGCACGATATCCTGTTGTGTATCAATACCGGTGAGAAACAGGCCACGCCGGCCATTCGGGAATTTATGGAAGAAGGCACCGTGGTGAAAGGCGGCCGTTTTGCTTTCTGGAACGATCAGTTTTACTTCAAAACCCAGGCGGAAATGGGGCATTTGTTCCGCGACGTACCGGCCTCTTTGGACAACACGCTGGAAATCGTGGCCAAATGCGAGCACTTGAAACTGAAAAAAGACATTTTACTGCCCAATTTCGTCATTCCCAACGGTTACCAGACCCAGGATGACTTTTTGCGACACCTGACTTTTGAAGGTGCCAAAAAGCGGTACAAAGACCTTACGCCCGAGGTGGAAGAGCGCCTCAATTTTGAGTTGCACACCGTAAAAACCATGGGTTTTGCGGGTTACTTCCTCATTGTGGCCGATTTTATTAACCACGGTAAAGATATCGGCGTATTCATCGGCCCCGGCCGCGGCTCGGCAGCGGGCAGCGCGGTCGCTTACTGTATCGGTATTACCAACATTGACCCGATCAAGTACCGGTTGCTGTTCGAACGTTTCCTGAATCCTGACCGGAAATCCATGCCCGACATCGACACCGACTTCGACGACGAAGGCCGGCAGAAAGTGATCGATTACGTGGTAGAAAAATACGGCAAACAGCAGGTCGCCCAGATCGTGACCTACGGCACCATGGCCGCCAAAACGTCGATCAAAGACGTGGCGCGCGTACTGGATTTCCCTCTCGACCAGGCGAATGCGCTCGTCAAACTCGTTTCGGACAAACCCGGCGTTTCATTGAATCGTTTGTTGAAAGCCCCCCTTACCGGAGCAGGATCGCTGGTAGAAAAGGAAAACTTGCAGTCGGAAGATATCGACAATGCCAAAAAACTCCGCGAGTACCTGAACGCGACCGGCACGCCGGAAGGCATGCTGCTGAAAGAAGCCCTGATTCTGGAAGGCTCGGTGCGCAGTACCGGCGTACACGCGGCGGGTATCATCATCGCGCCCAAAGACCTGACCGAAATTATCCCGGTAGCCACCTCCAAAGAATCGACCTTGCTGCTGACGCAGTACGAAGGTTCCATTATCGAAGACGCCGGCGTTATCAAGATGGACTTTCTGGGGCTAAAAACGCTCACCATTCTGCGCGACGCCCTGATTCTGATCGAGCAAAATCACGGCGTAAAAATCAATATCGACAATATTCCCCTCGACGATCAGAGAACCTACGAACTCTATCAGCGCGGCGAGACCAACGGTACCTTCCAGTTTGAAAGTGCCGGTATGCAGAAATACCTCCGCGAACTAAAACCCGACAAATTCGACGACCTGATCGCCATGAACGCCCTGTACCGGCCGGGACCGATCGAGTACATTCCCGATTTTATCGCGCGCAAACATGGCCGGCAGACGGTGACGTATGATATGCCGGAAATGGAAGAATTTTTGAGCGAAACACTGGGAATTTGTGTCTATCAAGAACAAATAATGTTGCTTTCGCAAAAATTGGCCGGTTTTTCCAAGGGTGATGCCGACGTATTGCGGAAGGCAATGGGTAAGAAACAGAAGTCTGTACTGGATAAAATGAAGGGCCAGTTTATTGCCGGCGCTACGGCAAAAGGATTGCCGGAAGCCAAACTCGAAAAAGTCTGGACCGACTGGGAAGCCTTCGCATCCTACGCCTTCAACAAATCGCACTCGACTTGTTACGCGATGGTAGCCTATCAGACCGCCTACCTCAAAGCGCATTACCCTTCGGAATATATGGCTTCGGTGCTGACGCATGCGCAGTCGAACATTGAAAAACTGACCTTCTTTCTCGAAGAATGCCGCCGCATGAACCTGGTGGTAAAAGGGCCCGATATCAACGAATCGAAAGTGAACTTTTCGGTCAATAAAAAAGGCGACATCCGCTACGGGCTCGGCGCCGTGAAAGGCGTGGGCGAAGCCGCAGTAGAAGCGCTGATTGAGGAGCGCCAGAAAGTTGGCCCATTCCGCGATGTGTTTGATTTTATGCGCCGGGTAAGTCTGCGCACCGTGAATAAACGCGTAATGGAAAGTATGGCTATGGCCGGCGCGTTCGACGAATATGCCCCCAACCGGGCGGTATTTTTTGCCCCATCCGATAAGTACGAAACCTATATCGAGCACCTGCTCAAGTACGGTGCCGCGCACCAGGAAGAAAAAGCCATGTCGGTCAATTCACTGTTTGGCGACCTGTCGCAGACAGTGGGTATCGCCGAACCGCCGGTTCCCCGCGCCGAACCGTGGAATCTGTTGCTGAAATTACAAAAGGAAAAAGACGTCGTCGGCATCTACCTCAGCGGTCACCCGCTCGACGATTTCCGGTACGAATGGGAAACCTTTGCCACTTCGCTGGATAAAATCGAGAATTTCAAGGGCCGCAAGGTGAATGTCGCCGGATTTGTGAGCAAAGCCGAACACCGCATCAGCCAGAAAGGCACGGGTTGGGGCCGGTTTACGATCCAAGATTATACCGGTTCGCTGGAAATTACCATGTTTTCCGAACGCTACCAGAAATTTCGGGCATTTTTCGATGAAGGATCAAGCCTGTACGTAGAGGGCGAGTACAAACAACGCTATAATTCCGATGAAATGGAGTTTCTGGTCAATGAAGTGCGCCTACTGGAAGCCATTGGTGCGGAAAAAACCAAGTCGGTGACCTTACGCATCAAACTGGAGCAACTGGATGCTGCTTTTTTAGACCGTATCGAAGCGCTGTGCAAAATCTATAAAGGTAAACACGACCTGAAAATGGAACTGATCGACGTCCAGAACAAGGAAAAACTGGCCTTCACCTCGCTGGCGCGCAAGGTGAACGTGGACAACGATTTTATCGCGGCGGTGGAAAAGTTGGGACTGGAATTCGGGGTGAATTAAGTAGTAACGGGATGAAATATTTATTCATGACCGTATGCGTCGGTTTATGTGCCTGGCGTTGTCAGCAGGATGCTCGCAAATTAGGCCCTGCGATAGTGGAAGTTGCAGCCCGACCGCAGTCAACCGACACGCTTATTTGTCCGGATGGCATGCCGGAAAATGAATCCGATACCATTCCGTTCAACCTTTTTAGCCCCAAAAACCGGGATGATGTGTGTGGCTGGTGGATGCCCGAAGATACGGTTACACCAAAAGGCAATTTTGTGAAATACCTGATTTCCAACGACACCTGTTGTCGCAGTTACCTATATTTGAAATGGGGAAACAACCGCTTTGAAAACACCGGAAATGTAGGCGGGTTTCGCCATTTTAATCCCCGCATGACGCCTGCCTATATCGCCGAATCCGATCAGTATTTATTCCTGGAAAGTGCCGCTTCGGGTGGCATGCCCAGTACCGGCTGGAATCTTTGGGTGTTACCACTTGTGCCTGGTCTTAAATCAGCCGTTTATACAACTATTTCCAACCAGGCATATGACCTCAGATCACTCACTATTGTAAGAGAGATATACGATGCCCCTGGAGATTATCCGCTATTAGAGGCCTATAACATTCGTACGCACCAGATTAAACCGATCAAACTCAGGCACCGGATTAGTGCTGCCAGCGCAAGTTGGGCGATCGATTCTGTTTCTATTACACCACAGCATATTTTTTTGCGTATCGGTGTGTTGAACGATCAGGATGATATGGTGGATGAAACCATAGTTTTGCCGAACGATATAAAATAACCAACTCATAATTTTGCAACCCACATCTACCGTGCCCTTCCGCCTTCCATTGTTCCTGCTTCTATCCCTTTGCCTCACGCCCGCGCTGGCCCAAAAATCCCTCGACAAAAAGATCGGACAGATGATCCTCGTCGGTTTCCGCGGCATGACGGCCGAACCCGATAGCCAGATTATCGGCGACATTCACACCTATCATATTGGCAGCATTGTATTGTTTGATTACGATGTACAGACCAAAAAAGCGGTGCGCAATATAGAATCACCGGCGCAGGTGCGGAAATTGACGACCCAATTGCAGGCAGCCTCCAAGATTCCCTTGTTAATCGCAGTAGACCAGGAAGGCGGCAAAGTAAATCGCCTCAAACCGACTTATGGGTTTCCGCCCTCGCTGACAGCCGATAGCCTGGGTAAAATCAATAATCTGGACAGCACGTTTGCCCGCGCTACCATTATTGCCCAAACCTTGCGCAAAGTGGGTATCAATCTCAATTTTGCGCCGGATGTCGACCTGAATATCAATCCGGATAATCCGGCCATCGGTAAAAAAGGGCGCTCATTTAGCGCCGATCCGGCTGTAGTCAGCAACCAAGCGCGGGCGTACATCCAGGCACATCACCGCGTGGGTATCCTTACAGCGATCAAACATTTTCCCGGACATGGCAGCGCTTGGAACGACTCGCACCTCGGACTCGCCGACGTGACCGACACCTGGCAATCCATCGAACTGGAACCCTACCAAAGCCTGATCGCTTCCGGCGATTGCGATATCGTGATGACGGCCCACGTCTTTCAGGGCCACCTGGATTCGCTGTATCCCGCTACCCTGTCACGCCTAATTATCACCGGTATGCTGCGCGAAAAATTACACTACAAAGGGGTCATCATTTCCGACGACATGCAGATGGGCGCGATCACTACCAAATATGGCCAGGAAGAAGCCATTCGCCTGGCACTGAATGCCGGCGTAGATATTTTGCTCTTCGGTAACAACCTGGTGTATGACCCACAGATTGCGGAAAAAGCGTTTACAACCGTAAAAAAACTGGTAAAAGCAGGAAAAATTTCCAAAAAACGGGTGCGCCAGTCGTACCGGCGTATTATGAAGTTGAAAAGGAAACTTTATTAATGAATTTATACAATACAACCGCAAGCCTGCTGCGTTTGTGGCTGATACGAAAACGCCCATTTTTAACGCCGATAAAATTCCAAAAATTACGACCGTTTTCTTGTACTTTTAGCCCCAATTATTAAATCCTTCACCCTTTTTCCAATTCCGAACCATGCGAAAGCAACTCGCACTTGCACTCTTGGCCGCTACCCTGATCGGCGGCATTTATTTTCTCGTCCAATCGCAAAAAATTGTCAAAAACGAAGCCTACTACGAGGCGGTGGGGCAATACATTTATGCCTTTACAAACGGTTCGATCGGCCGGAATGACGCTATTCGCGTGCGTTTCGTCAATGCGGCGGTCGCTAAGGAGCAGGTCGGTCAGCCCGTAGCCAAAGGCGTCTTTGCGCTATCGCCCGAAGTGCCGGGCAATGCGATCTGGGAAGACGATCGCACGATCAAAATTCAACCTACGGCCCAGTTGCCAATGGGTAAAAAATATGTCGGCACGGTCGCGTTGAATAAAATCTACGACCAGGTGCCCGCTGTAGCACGTGTATTCGAGTTCGATTTCCGCGTGCGCGATCTCTCCTGCGAAGTCATTACCGATGGGATCATTACCGATGCCGGCAACCCGCGCATGCAACAGGTAACCGGTCGCGTACACGTCAATGAAGCCGTCGAATCGGCTGGTGTAGAAAAAATGCTGACCGCCAAACAAGGTGCCAAAGCATTGATGGTTTCGTGGACGCACACCCCCGACGGCAAGAATCACACGTTCACGGTAAATGGCGTGGAACGGGTCAATGTACGTTCGAAAGTCAATCTCGCGTGGTCCGGCGAAGCCATCGGCGTACCGAAAAGCGGCAATATGCAACAAACCGTCGCCGGTTTCGACGAATTTACCGTGCTGAATGCCCGGGTGGTGCAAAACGACGAGCAATATATTCTGGTCAATTTTTCCGACCCGCTATCGACGGTGCAGGACCTGAGCGGTCTGATCCGCATCGACGGTTATACCGGAAAACTGCGTTTCACCATCGATGGCAATTTCGTCCGCGTATATCCGGCTGACCGCATTACGGGCATGCACGACCTGCTGGTATCAGCCGGTATCCGCAACAACGCCGGACAAGCACTGGCGGAAGCGAGCGAGTGGCCGCTCAATTTTGAAGACCTCAAACCCGGCGTTCGCCTGGTGGGTCGCGGTGCCATCATTCCACAGCAAGGCAACGGCGGAGTTATCTTCCCCTTCGAAGCAGTCGGTTTGAACGATGTCGATGTGGAAGTTTTTAAAGTATTCAATTCCAATATTTTACAATACCTGCAAGTCAACGAGATCGAAGGCGACCAGGAACTGGAACGCGTCGGAAAGATCGTTTTACAGAAAAAAATAAACCTCCGGGCGATCAATGCCAGTGCATCTTCCCGGACCTGGCAACGGTATGCACTGGACCTGAAAGACATGATCAAGCAGGATCCAGGTGCCATTTACCAGGTGCGCATCGCTTTCCGCCGCAGCTACACCGGACAAAATTGCATCGCCGAGAATAAAGGAACTGGCGACAATACATCCAAGCCGATGCTGATCGACGAAGAAGATGGCACGCCGCTGGGCGAACGCGACGACAACGGCAGCCTGATCAGTATCATGGGCAGCTGGCGCGGACTGTACTGGGATGATTACGACGAATGGGGCGGCGACGACTACAACTGGGACAACCGCGAAAACCCGTGCAGCAAAGAGTTTTATAACGCAGAGCATTTTACCAAACGCAACGTTTTTGTCAGCGACCTGGGTCTGACTGCCAAGCGCGGCCGCGACGGCTCGATGTTTATGGCCGTTACCGACCTGCATACCGCGCAGCCAGTCGCTAATATCGACCTCGAATTATACAGTTATCAACTGCAATCGATTATTAAAACGCGCACCGATGCGACCGGAACGGCCGTACTGGAAGATGTGCGGGAAACACCTTTTGTCGTGGTAGCGACCGGCAACAACCGCCGTGGTTATTTGCGGTTGGCGGATGGCAATACCTTGTCACTCAGCCGTTTCGATGTAGCCGGTGTGGAAGCCCAGAAAGGACTCAAGGGCTATCTGTACGGCGAACGCGGTATCTGGCGCCCGGGCGATTCGCTCTACCTGAATTTCGTGCTGGAAGATAAAACCGGCAAACTGCCACCCAATCACCCGCTCACCTTCGAAATGACCGACCCGCGTGGTGCCCTGCAATTCCGCATGGTGACCACCAAAAATGTCAACAACGTGTATCCATTGCATTGCGCAACCAGCCTGGATGCGCCTACCGGCAACTGGACGGCACGCGTCCTGGTCGGCGGCGCGACTTTTACCCGGCCGGTAAAAATCGAAACGGTAAAACCTAACCGTCTGAAAATCGACCTGGATTTTGGCAAAAAACAACTGAGCAACAGCGACGAAAACCTGACCGGTAAACTGACCGCCAAATGGCTGCACGGCGCGGTAGCAAAAAACCTGAAAGCGACCGTGGATTTGCAGGTGCGTTCGGTAAAAACGGAATTCCCAAATTACAAGGGTTATGCTTTTGACGATCCAACCCGCAATTTTTCCAGCGACCCGCAAACCCTTTTCGATGCCAATATCGACCAGAACGGCCAAGCCAATGTGCCGCTCAAACTGGGCGATGCCAAAGAAGCCCCGGGCAAACTGATCGCTAATTTTAAAGTGCGCGTATTCGAGGCCGGGGGTGATTTCAGCACCGACAATATCTCCCTGGATTATCTGCCATTCGACCGTTTCGTAGGCGTTTACATTCCTACGGGCCGTTGGGGCGATAAAACCATCGACCGCAGGGGCGGCGATGTCAATTTCGTCTGCGTCGATAAAGCCGGCAAACCATTGGCCAATCAGACCCTGGAAGTGGCGCTCTACCGCTGCGACTGGCGCTGGTGGTGGGATGAAGATGCGACTTCCGGCGTCGGACAATTCAACGCTGCCGATTTCAAAGATGCCATCGATCACAAAACCATTAAAACTGACGCCCGCGGTCAGGCCACTTGGAAAGTTACACCCAGCGATTGGGGCCGTTTCCTCGTACGTGTAACCGACCAAAATGGCGACCACGCGGCCGGTGATTTCTTCTGGAGCGGTTCACCCGACAACCTGGACGACATCAAAAGCCGCAACGCCGCCGCCATGTTGCCATTTACTGTTGAAAAAGATAAATACACCGTGGGCGACGAAGTCACGCTGAAAGTACCCGCCTCGGAATCCGGCCGTATTTTATTGACCCTGGAAACCGGCACCCGGGTGGCCCGGCACCTCTGGTTCGACGCCAAAGCGGGCGATAATTTCCTGAAATTTACCGCCGAAGAAGGCATGGCACCGACGGTGTATGCCCACGTCAGCCTCATCCAGCCGCATGCGCAAACGAAAAACGACCTGCCGATCCGCATGTACGGCGTTATACCGGTCAATATTGAAAATCCAGGATCACGGCTGGTTCCACAGATCGATATGCCGGATGTACTCAAACCCGGTGAACCGTTTACCATAGCCTTGCGGGAGACCGGCGGCAAAGCCTGCGCCTATACGCTGGCCATTGTGGATGAAGGTTTGCTTGATCTGACCCGTTTCAAAACACCTAATCCGTGGGACGCCTTTTATGCCCGCGAAGCCCTCGGCGTAAAAACCTGGGATATTTACGATTATGTTTTAGGCGCGTACGGCGCAGAACTGGACCGTATCCTGAGCATCGGTGGG
>JBBRDQ010000119.1:0-14946 GCA_038203695.1 Chitinophagales bacterium | reverse complement strand
ACATTTTCCACAGATTAAAATCCTGGCACAATGTTATAGCGGGGCAGCGGGCGAAGTGGCCTTAGCACAGTACAAACCTGACCTGGTATTTTTAGATATTGAATTAGGCGATAAAAAAGCCTTCGATCTGCTGGCCGTTCTTGGCGAGATTCCCTTTGAGATTATCTTTGTTTCCGGCCACAGCAATTATGCGGCCCAGGCTTTTCGCTGGAGTGCGATTGATTTTCTGGTCAAACCCGTCACGGCGTCCCTGCTCCGGGAAGCCATTGGCAGAGCGGCGAAACATCGTCAGATGCCCGGCGCAGCCGAACAACTCCGGCTCCTTTTAGAAAATATCAACAGCCAGCAGCGCGCCAAACCGCTGGCCAAACTGGCCCTGCCCACCGCTACGGATATTGAATTTGTGAATATCGGCGACGTGATCCGGGTGGAGGGCGACAAAAATTACAGCACTTTTTTCCTGAATGACAAGCGCAAGATTACCGTATCGCGCACGCTGGGTGAATATGAGAAATTGCTGGAAGCGACAACGTTTATGCGCATACAAAAATCACATCTGGTCAACCTGGCGTACATTAAAAAGTATATTAAAAGCGATGGTGGCTGGATACTCACGGCCGACGGTGCCGAGGTGCCAGTATCGCCACTTAAACGAGCGGCGCTGCTCGAACGGTTGTCGTTTGGCGCAGAAGGATAAAATTTGGTTCGGTGAGAAGTAGATCCGGTTCGGCGAGCAGCGGGTTTGGTTGTGCTGGTGAAGATCAACGAGCACCGTGTATGTACTTTTAGATATTAAATCAATTAAAAATAATAAATACCACATGGAAATCCCTGCTAAAGTTGCTGATTATAAAATAATTATCAGCACGCAAAAACTGATTGAATGGTTCAATGAATTCAATACAAGTGGAAACCAGCAAAATCGTACGATAGCGGGGCTGGTTTTTTTTCCGCTTACCCAGCCTCTTGTCATAGTCAACCAAGCACCATTTCATAGTTGGGGAATACGAGTTGCTATAGCCACCTGGGAGGGACTTAATCCTGAAACGCTTGAATTTTATAATTCTACACGTATAATTGTAGCACCGCAGGCAAGTCAATTGTTAGATGGAGTTGATACAAGATTATACAGTGGTCAACCAATAATTACACTGAACGAAAATTATGTCCCTGCTCCAAATAATCCCAATCAATGGGAAGTAATAATTCAAAATGAAAATAACGTAAGTGATTATGAAAGGAATCTAATGCGCACAAAACTAGCAAGATTTAGCAATACTTCTGAATATGACCTTGCATTTCTGGAGTTTGAGATGTGTAAATACCTGGCCGGAATCACATCTCCTGCGGGTACCTGGAGCAACTCAATCGGTTGGACTTCTGATTATGGATATGGCGCTAGCAAATTTTATGAAAATCAACGTTCATTGAAAACAAGAGGGCTGCAATTTTCAAGAGCGTTTTTTGAGATTGACGTGGATGAAAGAGATAGGGGAGGTGTTAGTATTTTAAATCTTGATCAATCACGTGATTTAACCAGATGGAGAACCTTGAAATGTAATCCCTGGCCGATTCCGGCCATTATAGATTTCGCTGGCAGACCATCTGCAGCCTATCATCTTACACCCGTCTGTCCGCCGGGCTGGATGCCTAATGCTACAAATTACCCTATGAGTACCATGTTGATTCACCTGCATAATCGCGCAATAAAACAAAAATGGGTGCCTTCGGAACCACGTGGAATTTTTAAATATGTGAATGATGGATCAAAAAAACCAATGAAAAAAAGCGGAAGCGATAGTGCCAAAGACGTGAAGTAATCATCGCTGTATTGCCCTGACTTTGGCTGATTTTTGAATATTGGTTTTTCGATAATCCAATTAAAAAGACCTTTAATAGTTTCCCTGTGTAGAGACGAATTAATGCTAACTATTTCATGGTCAATTATTTGTATATTGAGCATTACAAGCGTATTGACTTTTCGCCTTATTTGGTGTTTCTGTTTTTAACCCATTATTCGCATAAATACACCCTGTAAATTTGGTGCGCCGTTATATCATGATCCTGTTGCAAGTTATTGGCTTTTTCTGCTACGCGCAGAAAAAGCCATTGCTTTTCAATACTTTAACCCAAAGCGATGGGTTGAGCGAATCTACCAATGCCTATGTTTATAAAGACACCAGGGGTTTTGTGTGGATTAGTTCGGTGAATGGATTGAACCGCTACGACGGACAAAAAATCAAGGTGTATGCCAACAGCGAGGGCAAGCCGGGCGGGCTTTTGGGTGGGAATATCCAGAGCACTTTTTTTGAGGATAGTTTGGGTGATATCTGGTTTACTACCGACCAGGCCATCAATTGTTACCGCTGGAAAAAGGATTATTTTGACCAGTATTTTGTTAAAAATAAAAACCATATACCTTCCAGAATACCCTACCATGCGATTAAATTAGATCAGTTCTCCTACCTCTGGGTGGTGGCTAACGATACGTTATTCAAACTGGATACCAAAAATCCCGGTACGGACAATTCCTTTACTATGGTCACCGAATTGCCCAATGCAGTCCGCTATGATCTGTTGAACGCGCCGACCGGTGAAATTGAGTCCGTCTTTTCCTGTTATTGGGATGTACAACCGGGCTTTGAGATGATAAACCTGCCTAAGTCGGGTGCACCAATACAACGCCAAAAGTTTTTTGACCAGCATTCGGATCACCCACTGGTCTGCCGGCAGGTGGTGTGTATCAATAAAAATGAAGTTTATTTTGCGACCAACCAGGGTCTACTAGTATTCAATCCCCGTCAGAGTGCCGCGTATAAAATCTACCCGGTTCAAATAGATGACAAGGGCGTGCAGCGTATCAGCCGGTTAAATCAGCATACGCTATTGATCGTTTCCTCCAAAGGTTTGGTGTATGAGTTCAACTTGGCGGAGCAGCGTTTTGGTGTAGCCTTCGTGCATAAAAACATTAACAATACCGCCGCGTCTCCCCAGGAAATACTCGCCAACAGCGTTTACATGGCGAGCGATGGCGTATTGTGGTATACCAAATATACGGAAGGCGTTTATTATGCAAATTACCGATCCAATATTTTTGCCGGTTATCCGCTGGCCGAACAGTTCGGGCAAAAAAATTATATAAGTACGCAGGTGGTAGAAACCGCCGCCGATACGGTCTATTGTTTTAATCAGAGCAATAAGTTCATGCAAATAGTGCCGGGACAGGAACATCCTTGTTCCACTACTGGCAGTTATCCCTCCTTTTTAAAAGACCGCTCCGGCGATGTTATGCTGTTTTCTATTGCCGGCGTGCCCCAAAACGCGCAGCGGGAAGCCGATCTAAAACGGCTGCAATCGACTGCTATCAAAGGACTTCAACCGTTAAAATATCATATTGTCCGTTGGAAAAATGACACGCTGTTGATAGGTTGTATGAATGGCTTATTCTGCTTGGCGCTTACCACCAATACCCTTTCTAAAATCTCTGTTATAGACTGCTGTGTGACAGATCTTTTACTGGATAGCCACAATCGGCTTTGGGTAGGCTCCACCGATAAATTGTTGCTGTATTCACTGGATGCCGTAAATTCCATTGCGTTACAATCTTCCTTTGAAAAAACGGGTTTTATTAATACGATTATCGCTGAGGGAACAGCGGAGGAAGTGGTCTGGGCTGGTTCTTCCAAAGGGTTATTTAAATATGTACAGCCAGACATGGTGCAAATAGTCGGCAGTGGGCATGATGTAATTGTGTACAGTATCGTGTTCGATCACCGCAACCGGGCGTGGATCAGTACGGATAACGGTATCTTCGAACTCGACGCAAGCCAGGCAGGAATGCCCATGTCTAAACATTTTACGGCACGAAATGGCCTGACGACCGGCCAATATTGCCCGGATGCTTCCCTGTACAGCAGTGCCGGTTATATCTGGTTTGGCCATACGAAAGGCATAGACGTCTTTCACCCCGATTCCATTCGCGATCTCGGTCACGCACCCCAACTCGCCCTTGTCGGCCTGAAAATACATGATCAGGTGTGGCGCAGCGATTCCTCCATTGAGGTCGTCCAGCGAATCGAATTGCCTTACAACCAGAATACTCTGCGCCTGGAACTGGCGGCCATGGAATACCTGGATCCCAAGCACAACCAATTCAAGGTACTGTTACAACTGGAAGGTGAAAAAGCCCAATGGACCGATCTGGGTACCCAGAACTTCGTCACGTATGCCAACCTGAAACCCGGCAAATATACTTTCAAGTTTATCGCCTGCAACGCCGAGGATATCTGGGTGGACGAAAAAGATGCCAGAACCCTCTCGGTCGTCATCTTTCCGCACTGGAGCGACACGTGGTGGTTTCGCTCGCTCTTGGCAGCCATGGTGCTCATCTTTGTGGCCGCGGCAACTGCTTTTTACTATCGCTATCAACTGCGTGCCCAGCAACTTCAAACCGAAAAAATCCAGCGGGAAGCGGAGCGCCAGCGCCTGGAACTGCAAACAACCGCCGCACTGGCCGACGGACAACGGAAAGTGGCTGAATCAGAAATGAAACTGCTGCGCTCACAACTCAACCCGCATTTTCTGTTCAATGCGATGAATTCTATCAATCGCTATATTCTTTCCAATGAACGCGACAAAGCCAGCGAATACCTCGGCCAGTTCGCCCAACTCACCCGCAATATCCTGGAAAACAGCCGCAGCATGACGATCCCGCTGGCGGACGAACTCGCCATGCTGCACAACTACCTCGCGCTCGAAAATCACCGCTTTGGCCAGCAGATCCACTGGACTTTTACCATTGCACCCGATGTAGATGAAGACGAACTACGGGTCCCTTCCATGATTTTGCAACCTTTTGCCGAGAATGCCATCCTGCATGGCCTGGCACCGAAAGGCGGCGGCCATATTGCTGTGGAAATAAGTATACACGAGCATGCCTTGCAATGCATTATCCGCGACGACGGCGTAGGACGTGGATCAAAAGAGCCTTCTGTGGGCAAGCACAGTTCGGTCGGAATGCGCCTCATCGAAGAACGATTAGATGCCTTTGGTGCGCTCAATGCACAGATGGCCACTTTTATTATCGTGGATTTAAAAGACGTGGGAGGAAATGCAAGCGGTACCGAAGTGGTCATCCGGCTGCCGTTAGTTGCATAAAAGCGCTTGGTTTTTTTTAGTTCGCCCGGAAACCATTTTGGTTCAGTGCCACGGGTCTTTTGTTCTTTTCTGCCCTTCAAGTGGGCATGTTCCCCTCATTTTTGTGGTATTAATACGGAATGGTATTACAAGTTTAACCAGCGTGTCAGCCCAAAGGCACAACGGAATAACGGGGCGCGTATGCCGAAAAGCGAAACGAGTAGGCGTAACAATTTACCAAATTAACTATGAAATCTTTTGTTTTTATGGGTTTGCTTTTGACTTGTTTCGCAGCAAACCAGGCGCATGCACAGGTCTTCAATCAAATTTATGTCGTAATGACCACCGGATCCGATGACTTGCGCGGTGGCAACCATGCTTTTATCAGTGTGAATTTTTCAGACGGTACATCTACGGATGAAGTGGCATTGACCACGAATTCTGCGGCGACCGGCAGTTTCGGCCAAAATGGCGTCGTAAGTGGCGTGTGGACATTTCAGGATGAAGAAGACTTCAGTAAGATAAGCGGGGTCACTATCCGCCATGATGGTAGCCCACGCGCTGGAAACCCGTTCGATACCTATGACAATTGGGATCTGAAGGCGATTCGAATTTCTGCACTTACCGATGGCAGTGGACCAAGAGGTGTCAATATTTATAATTCCAGGAACGATAGCAATCACCGCACCAATGTAATTCGATTTACCGGTGACGCGCGCAGCATCGTCCTGGCAAAACAATAGCGATCAGCCCGCCCCAAAAACTTAGTAAAACACTCACCGCATCCCTCAACTATAAACGGTTGGGGGATACACTAAAACAATAACCTGATAATGAAACACTTCTTAAAAACCGTCCTGTTGTTCACTGTATTGGCCGGACTGCAATCCTGCGAACTGGACCCGCCTGAATTTAACATTACGGCTACTTCCCTGCACATTATAGTCGGCCAAACCATTACATTTTCTGAAGATGCCGAAAGTGGAACAGAAGCAAACTGGTTGCTCGACGGCAGCACCACGCCTACGGCCAGCGGTAGCACAGTGACGGCTACTTACAATACGCAGGGCACATTTAAGGTATCCGTAACCGTAAAAAACAAGGATCACAGCATCACCAAAAACATCTCCGTCACTGTGGAAAGTGGCACCTGGTTGTATCAGTTCCCAGGTGGTCAGGACAATAACAATGCTACGATCGGCGACTTTTGCTGTACGGGTCAAACTATTACCGTTACCAACCTCGGTGGCAAACCGCTGGGCTACGCTTACTTTTACGGGTGGCAGGGACAGGCGTACAACCTCCCGAACGGTACGAGCATTGCGCCTAATTTTGAGATATATATCAGTGGCACAAGCGACCTGGATGGCGTTGCCCCGCGTCAGACATCGACTATATTTTTTGCGGATTTCGATAATGTGATCGGGAGAGTGAAAACAGTACAGGTTGGGAAATTGCAATACACGGTAAAAATACTGGAGATTTCTTACCCTACCGGTACACCCTACGCAGATACCCATTTCAATATGGGTTCTTTGAAAGTAGCGGTAACCGTAAAATGGATACCATAGACCTGCGCGCGTTTGCGGCGCCAATCCATCCGTTCGCAAACGCGCTTATTATTTTCCTGTTGCCGTCAGCGCCTGTTATAGTGCCCCATTTTCTTACCAAACCAAAATCTACAACAATGAACCCTTTTAAAATCGGATCGATCAAGCCTCTACTGTTATGCTGTGCAATATGGATATACCATGCCGGCATCTCTTCGGCGCAAACGGCTAATACATCCCCCAAAAACGAATTCAAAATCGGGTATGGCGTTTTTTCTCTGACAGAACTAGGCCTTGACTTTGCAGACGCTGTCGGCACCGGTATTGGATCTGCCTTATCGCTGGCAGTTGGCGAGTATGCAAGCATCCTGATTAACGGCCAGCCCACCAATGTACAAATCACCAGGATTAAACACAGTACTCGTTACTATGGCACTTTACAGGTAGGTTACGGCCGCATAATTAAAAAACGCCTCTGTCTCGGCGTGCACGCCAGCCACACACAGATAGCCTTTGCGGACAAGGTCTACTATTCAAATGGCAGTACGCGTACCTATCAGGACAGGTTGAATTTCTCCCAGCTCTATGGCCGCATAGACTTTAATTACATCCTGCAACCGCGCTTCCAGATGTATAGCGGCGTAATGGCTGGCGGAATTTATTTCTTTGAATCCGGCGAGTACTACTGGGCAGCGCACGTCAATGCTTTAGGGTTCCGTTTCGGCAAAAAGCACGCGTTTTATACGGAATTGGGATTGGGCGTCAGCAGCACGTTAACGGCTGGTTATTCGCACCGATTTTAAAAAAATACATATTCTCCAACCTGCTAACAGTAAAACTTAAACACCCATTCATGATACGCATCCAAAAAATTTCAGTTGCATGTACCGCAGCGCATTCAGTTCGTAGTTAAATCAGATGGATCTATTGCCAATGTCACTAATTTAAGTACCGATGCACGTCCGGATTTTATCGCCGAAGCCATCCGCGTAATAACATTAATGCCTGCCTGGATCCCCGGCCAGCTGGGAGACAGACCTGTTAATGTACGCTACACGATACCGATAAGTTTCAAACTGGAAAAGCCGGAGAAAAAGAAATTAAAGTATCGCAAGACGTTATTTGGTGAATAACGTACCTTTATTCCATTCAACCACTAAAACAGGGTGAGTACTAAAACGTAACCACCTTTTTCCACAAAACCTTTCTTATGAAGACGCAAAAAACCTACGTACAGATTTATTCGTCCTTACTCACGCGGGTGCAATCTAACGCCATTAACGGTATCATTACCTTATTACTGTTTTTTACTGTTGCAAGCATTCTAGACAAAATAGGCGTCATTCCCGATTGGGTACGCGCGCTTTTGTTTATCTCAATATGGAGTATCTATGAGCCAGTGTGTACCGTATTAGGTGGAACGCTTGGAAATTACATCATGAACATACGTGTACGGCGTTTCGATGATCCCAGCCTTAAAATCACAATTTTTCAAGCCTATGCACGCTTTTTTGTCAAATTTTTATTTGGTGGCATCGCTTTCATCACCATATTCAACAACGAGTATAAACGTGCCCTGCATGATTTAGTAGCCGGCACTATTGTATTGGAGCGGAAACGCATCAGTTAGTTTGCATTCATTTCTTCCCCATCCAGCCCCTTATCCGATCCCGGAAACTCATAGTTTGGGATTTGGATACGGCTGGTCCCAATAGAAAACCATACGGCTTGAGTCCCTCCACATGGTCGAAGATGATCTTTATCATGCCTAATAATGGGATAGCCAGGATCATGCCGGCGATGCCCCACACCAGTTCGCCACCCAGCAAAGCCATAATGGTAAAAACAGGATTGATGTTTACCTCGGAGCCGACGATCAGCGGCGTCAGTACGTTATTCTGAAAAAACTGCACCAGTCCGTACGTGACCAATATACCCAGCATCATGCTGGTGTCGCCGCCCTGGGCTACCGCCATCAGCAGCGTAATACTGGTACCGGTCAGGTTGCCGACATACGGTATAATCTCCAGCACGCCACAGAGTATGGCGAAGAAAACGGGGTTCTTTACCCCAACAATGCTAAATCCAATGCCGTATAGTACCCATAACAGTACGATCATCAGTCCCAGACCGCCCAAGTACTTTTGGGCCACCTGGCTGATTTGGGTGATGACGCGGGTCGCTTCTTTCTTTTCGGTGGTCGGCATCAGTTTCAGGATAAATTGCTTGAAATGCGCCCGATAATACAGAAACATGAAAATATACACGACTGCCAGAATGAACGTAACCAGCCCGCCCAAGAGGCCACCCAGTATGGCCGCGCCTATTTTGGCAGCTCCACCCGCACCGGATGCCTGATTGTCTTTCACTATTTGTTCCTGCGCGTCGCGTGAAACACCCAGCTTTTGGCTGGCGTACTGGCGCAACTGTTCCACCCGCTCGGTAGCCACGGTTTTGATCTGCGACAAGTCGTCGGCTACGTTGGTCATCTGCCAACTTAACAGGGCGATGATAGTGCCAATGCCAACCAGCAGGGTCAGCACACTCACCAAGGTCGATAAACCCCGGTTCAAACCCCGCTTTTCCAGCCACGTACTGAGTGGTAGCAATAGCATGGCGAGCAGGCCGGCTAAAGCAATCGGAATTAAAAATTGGCGCGCAACGTAGAGAATCGTTGGGACGAGTATAAGCAATAGGGTAATTTGCAGGGCTTTGGCAAGACGTGATGGTTGCATAATGTCGGATTCGTTTAACCGGAATTTCTTTCCGGGCGTGCGGCAAAACGGGAGCGTAAAAAAGTGGGCCACGCCCAACAATACTTTTTAAAACAGATCGGAAGGTCATTGGGGTATTCCATTTTCAGGTCCTAAACCCCTTATTTTACCCGGCCGAACAAGTCGCTTTGGAGCGTTAACCAATTGATTGACAAATAGATACCTGCAAATAACAGCCCGCTGAGTCCGATCAGCATCACCGGGCTCGCATCTATCCACAATATGGGCAAGGCGGCTGTTGCACTCAAAACGGCGCTCCAGCAAGGTCGCCAGGCGGTACGCATATATTCCCCGATCGTCGCACCCGATAATGGACGGACAAAGTAGTAAAAAAACGGCCCTATCAAGGCAGCAAATACGGCCGCCATGGCTACACTCACGCCGGCTACACCGCTCCGCAGCCCGATATAAGTAGTGGCTGCCAGTAAAGGCAGCAAGCCGAGATTCCAGTAAAACCCCAGATCGGCGCGACCTCTGGCCATCACCAGTGTGCCGATGGGATTGAACGTGCTATGGATCAAAAAGAAAACTGCCAGCCAGCGGAAGGTCATTGTCTGTACCGCCCATGCGCTGCCTAAGCCAATGATTAACAGTGGTTTGGCCGCTGTTATGGCAAAAATATAAATAGGGAAATTGAGGGTGTTGAGCAGACGGACATTGGTCAGATAGGTTGTTTTTACAAAGTTGTTATCATGCTCCCGACCCGCAATAACCGGCAGTGCGACTTGCCCGACCACTGGATTGAAAAAGGCTTCCGGTCGCGCCAGGATTTGCTTCAGCACGTCGTATATACCGAGTGCCGCCGGTCCCAATACTTTGCCGATAATCAATACATCGATGCGCTCGGCGAGGTAGTTCACTGTGCGGTCGCCCATCTGAAACAAACCGAACGACAGGAAGGGCCGTACCGCCGCCCAGCGAAAATGCCGGGTGGGCCACCAGTCGCGCCGGCCGAAAACCAGGTACCCCAGTGTGTTAAGCAGGTTGTTCAGCACGGTACCGGCCACCAAAGCAAAAACGCCGTAGCCCCATTTTGCCAGCCACAACGTCAGCAGGGCATTGGCCATAAAGGCGGTTATTTCAATGATTGCCAACAACTTAAACTGCAATGCCCGGCGCAGCAATACCCGGTGTAGCGCACCCAATGCGGTAAAAACCAGTCCCAACGCGGCCAACTGTAAAGCCATCGCTAAAGCCGGTGTCGCATAATAAGCCGCGATCAAAGGACTGAGTAAGACTAACAAACCGGCGAGTACGCCGGCCAGCAGCGCATTCAGCCAGAATAAAGCCGAACGCGTCGGGCGTGGTAAATCGGTGGTGCGAAAAAGCGCATTGCTAATCCCGGCATCGACAAAAAACGAGGAGAACGTAACGAAAACATAGGTCAGCGAGAGCAGTCCGAAATCGGCCGGCGCGACGATCCGTACCAGTACCAACAGTAACAGCAGTCGCCCCCCCTGGGTTACCAATGCGCTGATCGCAGTAGCGCGCAAGCCGCCGGCTACCATGCCGACAGCCTTATCCATGCGGTTGTAAAGGTTGTTGCAGGATCATTTTTTGGTACCACAGACTGAGACATAACAGCCGCCAGAGCAATTGTGGTTGTTTGACTGTCAATATATTATATTCAGCCAGTAGTTTATCAGTTCGCAGCCAGGGGTTGTTGGGATCGTTGCGCAACATGGCTTTAATGGGTTTTTCCTGGGCCTGTAGCCACGCCTGAGTATCGAATGGGAAACCCATTTTTCGGCGTCGCCAGACGATTTCCGGCGGCAAAATATCTTCGACGGCCTTGCGCAAAATGTACTTGGTCCAGCCTTTGTGGATCAGGTATTCCGGGGGCAGCGTGAAAGAAAATTCCACCAGATCCACATCCAGAAAGGGCATACGCGGCTCCACCGGGATGCCCATGTAATGTTTGTGTTGACTGCGTAACCAGTAGTTTAGCAAATAGTCGCCCATTTTCTGCCGCAAAATCCCGGTAAAATGCCTGGAATATACCGGCAGATCGCTGGTATCTACCGCGCGTAAAAATGCGGACCAGGGTACTGTAGCAGCCCCGGGTAAGCGCTTTTGTACCGCTTTCCATAAATCGGCGACCGGCATATTTTCCAGGATGGCCACGCCTGCCGCCGTCATGTCCGGCAATCGTTGCAAACCGCCATTTTGCCAGCACCAGCGGATATACGGGGGCAGGTACGCCGGGTATCCGCCGAGTAATTCATCGCCGCCCGCCCCATTGATATTGATGCCTACGCCCCTGGCTTTAAGGTGTTTTTGCTGCATAAAATCGGTAAAAAGCACCGGATCGTGAAACGGCTCTTCCTGCAATTCGAAAAAGGCATCCCAATGGCCGGCCAGCGTTTCCTGGAAGCCATCTAAAATGGTATGTTCCACTTGATCAGCATATTGCGCTACCACTTTTTGCGCATATGGCGTTTCATCCTGGCGCGGATCGGCGTATCGTACGGTGAAAACCGGTGCTTTCCCGGTACGGCGCTGTTGGGCGAATAGCGCCACAATCGCCGAAGAATCCAGTCCGCCACTCAGCGTAAAACCGACCGGTAAATCAGCCACTAGTCGTCGCTGCACGGACTGTTCCAGCAACCCGCGAAACCGACCAACCGCCTCGGGAAAAGGCAACTGCGCCGGCTGCTGGCGTACACGCGGCAAATTCCAGAAGACGCCGTGCTCGTAACCACCGGTGTGCAAATCGTATTCAAGCCACGAAGCCGCCGCCAGCGAATCGATGTTTTGCCAAAAGGTCTGCTGTTGAAAATCGCGCAGACCCAAGCCCACATACTGCACTACAGCCGTCGGTCGGATCAGCGCTCTTTCCTCCGGACAAGCCGCCAGGATCGGTTTGATATCCGAGGCAAAATAGAGCGCGCCAGGCCGGCGCAACACATACAAGGGCGCTTTACCCAAATGGTCGCGGGCCAGTAACAGGGTGTTGCGCTGTGCATCGTGCAGGGCAAACGCAAAAAAACCGCGCAGGCGAGGCAGGCAGCCTGTTCCCCATTGCACCATCGCCGCGAGTAGCACTTCGGCATCCGTGTCGGTGGTGAAAACACTGCCATGCGCAATCAACTCCGCTCTTATTTCCCGAAAATTATAGATTTCCCCATTGTAGATCAACGTGTGCGGGCCGCGTTGCAATGGCTGATGACCGGCATCGGACAGGTCGATCACCGCATACCGTCGGTGGCCGAACGCCAGATGGTGTGGATAATTACCCGCTGTAGCCAAGGGTGTCAATTGTGCGCGAATACCGGCTGCCGTATCGTCCCCCGACCATGATGTACCGCGCTGTTGGTCATTGTTCCAAAGCCAGTACCCTTCGTCGTCGGGCCCGCGGTGCGCCAGTTGACGGGTCATACCGGCGATCAGATCGGGCGTTGCTTGCGCATGTTGCTTCCAGTATCCGGCAATTCCACACATTTTTTTAATGATTAACGGTTAATCATTAACGTTGAATATCAATTCACTGTTCATTTTTCATTCTTCACTACTTATACCGCTTCATATCCAGCGTATCCAGCGTCATTTTCCAGAGCGTTTCGAATGGGATAATCTCCACCTCATGCGTCTGGTTGGCGGCTTCCAGTGGCACCGAGTACAGATTTTTCGCATAGCGTTCCGTTTTGCGGTTCACGGCTTCGCGATGGAAAGAAGCCTGCGGGATCTGCAGCAGCATTTTGATAAAACAGTTGCTGCGGAACGTATCGCTGTCCTTCAGGTAGCGGCTACAGTATTTTTCAATGCCCTCGATGCGTTCGATGGACTGTTCGTAGTTGCGCTCGGCGATCGAGTACAGGATCTGAATGATCAGAATCGAGATGTTCATACCGCGTTTGTCCTTGGAAAACATCGGTATTTCGTTCAGGAATTTGCTGATCTTAAACTTGCCGGACTGCTGGACCTCTTCGGCGGGAATGCGGCCGATCTTGATGAGATAATACAGGTACGCCTGAAAAATCTTCCACATTTCCACGATCTGCACGGCTTTTTCTTCAAAACGCGGGTAATTGGTCACCTTTTCAAACAACCGATACGCGTCGTTGTAGTGACCCGTGTGCATGGACAGCAGGAAGAACAATTCCTGCAATTTAAACCAGTTGAAGGAGCCTTCCTCGAAGTAATACTCACAGCGGCTGATGACGGCCTGGCCTTTTTCAAATTCGCCCAATTGCAGATAACACGTAATCAGGTTGTAGTAAAATACCTGCAACGGCAACCCGCTGTCGTATTCCTTTTTGTCGAAAAAAACAATGGCTTCTTCACATAACCGGGCCGTATTGATATAATCGTTGACAGTGTTGTAGATGAGCATCTGGATCAATCGCCCGAACAAATGCAACTTGAACGAGGCGCATTCCTGCATAAAAGGCGCTAATTCAGCATAATAGCGCTCGGCCAATTCGGTTTGCTCCACCTTAGTCGCCTTGCTGTTGGTGTACTGGATCATCAGTTCCGAGTAGTATTCCTCGGCACGGCTTTCCATGATCCAGATTTTTTCGTAAACGCGGTATTGTACTTTGGTCGCCTCGTATTTTTTAATATCGCCATCCACCGTGCTGTACTGCAACTTGAGCACCCGGAGGATGTCGAGCGTCAGCTCTGTAAATTCGAAGTGCATGGCGTGGCGCTGGAGGCGTTCGAGCAGGTCGATACCGGTAATTTTGGCGTTGCGGATTAGCAGCGTCATGCCGGCGGACCACTTTTTATAACATTCGAAAAATGCCTTTTGCCGGTTGGAAAAGTTCGCCTCCTTAAAATCGAGCAGGAAAATGGCGTCGAGCAGCCGATCCTTGAGTTTGTTCTTGAGACTGGGCAATTGCTTGGCGCCATCGTCGCCCATGGCATCTAAAAGGGCTTTTCCGTCATCGTCGGATTGCACTTTTTTGTCGGCAAGCGCATCGAACAGCTGCTCCATTTTGGAGCCAGGTTCAATAATTAACTTAAATGCGCCGCTACTTTTGAGTTTAGTCTTGTTGAGAATCCCAACAAGTTCAACGAGGTCGCGCATTTTCAATAAGAAGGTAAAAACTGTTCATGGATAAGTGCTCTTTTCAGGCATGTACACGAGGGGACACACCAGGATTAAAAATAAAAATACCGAACGCCAGGCGCCGGGAATGGATGCACAAATCGGGAAGGAATGAAGCTGGGGGCACGCAGAAAAAGCGGCTGGAAACGGAGTGTTTGTCGCAAGAGGGATTAAAAAAAGCCGCATAAAAAGGGCTGCACAAAGTATTTAATAAGAACAAAGGTATTTTTTATATAATAAGAATCGCGCAATATGACCTGCTTTTTTTCAAACATTATTTATTTAGGCAATAATCGCACCAAAACAGTGGAAATGTAGGCATTTTTCCAGTTTATGCTGACCTTTGTGGTTTCAAGATAATCATTGCCCAACCATTTTTTAATACGACATGACAGTTAAAACCACCGCTCCTTTGGATGCACCGATTTTGGAACCT
>JBBRDQ010000118.1:0-15002 GCA_038203695.1 Chitinophagales bacterium | reverse complement strand
AAGAAGGCTGATGTGATTGGGTGTTAGGCTCGGCCGCTCGTTGAAACGAGCGGTTACAAGATGTTTGATGTGATACGTGCATTATCAAAACATTACATCACGCCATACCTTTTCGAGCGCTCATCAGCCATAAAACGAGCGGTTACAAGATGCTTGATGTGATACGTGCATTATCAAAACATTACATTACGCCATACCTTTTTGAGCGCACATCAGATATCTTGTAACCGCCGATTCAAATCGGTAGATTCAAGAGGAAAGATGACTTAAAGTTACCCCGTCACTAGCCTGGGCAATCAAGCATTTACCTTACCCCAATATTCACATAACTCATAACTTCCCCTCCACTATTTCCTGCGCCAAACCAAATGACATCGTCATCCCAGCACCGCTCAGACCGTTCACGATGGTTACGCCAGGGCTTGGGTGTGCAATGAATTCCGTAGCACCTTTGAGTTTTGGATAAATGCCGTGCCAGGTCTCCGCGATTTGATAATCAGGTAGTTGTGTAAAAGTATGCAGGTATTCCAGTATCCGGTCGTTGAGGTGTTTTTGATCGAACGGACTCAGATGTAAGCCATATTCGTGCGAATCGCCCAGGGTAATTTCCCCGGTTGCCGTCTGCGATACCAGCACATGAATACCCCAGGCGAGATACTCGGGCATCTCCTGTTCGAAGCGCCGCTTGAGCGGCTGCAAGGACGCGCACTGTGCAAAGGCGTCGTAGTGCTGCAAGGTAAGTCCGGCACAGAGCGAGGGGCCGAGCGACCAGCCGGCAGATTGCGGCGGGGTGCGCAGCATCTGCAATTTGCATTTGGTGATACCGCTGGCCGCAAATATTTCCGGGTATAATGTTTCAAAATCCGCGCCAGTACACACGAAGATGCGTTCGGCTTCCCAGGTATGCGCACCTGCATGCAGGCGTGGGTAATCGACGGCTGCAATAACGCTATTGTATTGGATAACCACGCCCATTGTTTCGCGCAAATAACGGTGAATGGCCGTGATCGCCTGACGCGGGTCCACGTTTATTTCGGTTTTACTGTATAAAGCACCCTGCAAACCGGCCGGTCTGACCCAGGCCGAGTGCCGTAGCGTGGCATCGGGCGACAACACTTCCACCGTATAACCGTGCTGCGAGGCGGTTTCGGCAAATTCGGCAATGACAGCCATTTCATCGGCATGGTAGGCCAAATGCAGGCTGCCGGTCTGAGCAGCCCAGAACCCCGCCTTTTGTTGCAATTCCTGCCAGACCGCTCTGGCGCGCAGGGCACGATCCAGTTTGTCCGGCGCCTGTCCGACCGGCCAGATAAGTCCAAAGTTGCGGATACTGGCACCGATGGCCTCGGGGTGCCGCTCAAATAATACTACACTTTGTCCTTTTTGGGCCGCTGTGTATGCCATAGCCAGGCCGACGATACCACCGCCGATTACGGCAACATCGTATTTTTTCAATTGATTATCAGGCATTTGTCTTGTTATAAAGATACGATACAGGCGGATGAGGGATCGGTAGATGCGTACAGGGATGTCGCAAAAGTATCGGCCGGGACTGCAATGCTGGATTAAATTATCATAAAGTATGACATAACCGCAAAATGGGGACAGTGCACTACCCTACTTTTGACTGCCTGTTTGGTCAGACAACGGGCGAAATATCGCACGCACACGTCCACCTTTCAATCTCTTTCCAGTGTTTCGATTAGCAATATTTGACATGGCCGGCACTACGGTGCAAGACCACCGCGAAGTGGAAAATTGTTTTTTCACAGCTGCGCACCAGAGCGATTTACGCACCACACGCGAACGCCTGAATAGTTTCATGGGCTATCCCAAACGGCTGGTTTTTGAAACCCTGTGGGCCGAGCAACTGGGCAGCACCCAACACCCTGATTTCACGATAGCCGTCAATGTATCCTACAATTTGTTCCGCGATATCCTCGAAGCGCACTACCGCACACAACCGGTCCGGCCTACCGAAGGCGCGCTGGAGGCTTTTGCCTGGGTCCGTGAACATGGCGCTAACATTGGTATGACGACCGGCTTTTACCGCACTGTTACCGATATTATCCTCGGACGACTGGGCTGGAAAGACAGCGGCGTAGTGGATTTTGTGTGTGCCTCCGATGAAGCGCCGAGCGGCCGGCCATTCCCGGATCAAATTCAAAAAGTGATGGCGCACTTTGGCATTACCGATCCCGAACAGGTGGTAAACATCGGCGATACACCTTCCGATTTGCAGTCCGGCCGGGCAGCGGGCTGCGCACTGGCGCTGGGTGTGACCAACGGTACGCATACATTCGAGGAACTGACGGCTTACCCCAACGACGGTTTATTGCCTTCCATGCTCGCCTTCCCCGCTTTCGTCGGTGAGCGCATGGCGCGGGTAATGGGCTGATAAACACAGCATCTGCACCCGTAACGGCCACTCTTATATACAAGTTCCTTCTAACGCATACCGTTCAAGACCCGTGCGACTAACCGACTACCTGCGCTCCGCCTCCCGTTTTACTCGTACGCTGTATGGCTTACTGGCGGCTTTCGGCGTGTATTTTTGCATGTACGCATTCCGCAAACCCTTCACAGTGGCTACATTTGAGGGACTTTCCTGGGCAGGTGTGGATTACAAAATCTGGCTGGTAATCGCGCAGGTATTAGGGTACGCCGCCTCGAAATTCGTCGGGATAAAGTTCATTTCAGAATCGGCCGGGCAGCGTGGCCGGGCGCTACAGATTGTATTCCTCATCCTGTTGTCGGAACTCGCGTTGCTGGGTTTTGCACTCGTTCCTGCGCCGTATAACATTGTGTTTTTATTCCTCAACGGCGCTCCGTTGGGTATGATCTGGGGACTGGTATTTTCTTATCTGGAAGGCCGGCAAGAAAGCGAAGTGCTGGGCGCGGGATTGAGCATCAGTTTTATCATCTCCTCCGGAATGGTCAAATCAGTCGGTAAATGGGTGATGGAATACTTGCAGAGTTCACCGTTTTGGATGCCGTTTGTGACCGGATTGCTGTTTGTCGGGCCGCTGTTGTTGTTTACCTGGATGCTCGAACAACTGCCGCCGCCGACTGCCGAAGATCAGGCCGCGCGAACCGTGCGCCGACCGATGACCGGTGCGGAACGACGCGCTTTTTTTGCCAAATATGCGGCCGGTATCATACTGCTGGTCGTTTTCTATATCGCGCTGACCATTTTCCGCGATTTCCGCGACAACTTTGCTGCCGAACTCTGGACCGCCTTGGGATACGGCAAAGCACCCGGAATTTTTACCTGGGCCGAACTGCCGGTCGCCCTAGGTACTGCGCTGATCCTGGGGTCATTTATGACCATTCGCGACAATCGCAAAGCCTTGATAATCAATTTAATCGTCGTCTTGATAGGCAGTTTGGCCGTCGGTGGACTCACGTGGTTGTTTTCGCAAGGTGTGATCGATCCGCTGACCTGGATGATCGGCGTGGGTCTCGGTTTATACATCGGTTATGTGCCGTTCAACTGTATCTTATTCGACCGTCTAATTGCGGCAGTGCGGTATCCGGCCACGGCAGGTTTCCTGATTTACGTAGCCGATGCGTTTGGGTATTTGGGCAGTGTCGGTATCTTAGTTTACAAAAATTTCGGCCAGAACCAGGTCAGTTGGATCGTCTTTTTTCAATACGTGGCGTATGCTTTGTCGGCCATCGCGTGTCTGACGCTCCTACCTGCTTTATTTTATTTCCGCCGTAAAATAATCGCTGCTCCTGTGGCAACCTGGGAGGAACAGCCACCCGTCATCCACCTTCCCGACACTACATCCTGATGATGAAAAACAACATAACTGCCCAGACCAAACAGGCCATCATAACCCTGTTTGCGCAGCACGGCCAATCGGCTTATTTTGGGGAAGCGGTCACGCAATATGAACACGCTGCGCAATGCGCCTTACTCGCCCAACAAGCCGGTAGTGATTCCGATACGATCATCGCCGGTTTATTGCACGACATTGGTCACCTGTTGCCGTCGGATGCGGCCGTAGAACACATGGATGGATATGGCCGGCAGGATCACGAAGGATTAGCAGCCGCATGGTTGCTCGAACGCGGTTTTTCGATTAAAACGGCCGATCTGATTGCTAACCACGTCAATGCCAAGCGTTATCTGGTGTATGCCCAGCCGGGCTATTATGACAGCCTGTCGGAAGCCAGTCGTCAGACGCTGGCTTTTCAGGGCGGCGCAATGTCGTCTATGGAGGCCGCTTTATTTGAGCAACATCCTCATTTTGAGGCGATTCTGCAAATGCGACGCTGGGATGAAGCGGCAAAAGTAGTGGGGATGGAGCTGCCGGAAATTGGCTATTTTTTGGGACAGGTGTAAGGCGTACATACCGTTATAAAATCGCCCCGCTTACAAGTCATGTTGTAAGCGGGGCGATTGATAAAATACGCTTCCTAAATTACTTAAACCGGATATTGTACGTAGCGCCGATGCCTACATGGCCGATCGAACTGCCGTCGGTGTCGCTGCGGAAAACGTGGTTGTAAAAACCGAAAATATTCCAGTCGTAGTTGTGATAACCTACTTGTGGTTTCAGGTAAAGTCCGCCGTTCGCATTTTCAATACCGGTAATTAAACTATACCCTACGTCAAGTCCGGCAAAAAAACCGGAACGCGCCGGATATACCCGGATAAATCCGCCCAATGGTATATTGCCAAAATCTTCAAAATTATCCTTGGCAAAAAAGTGGTTGTACCCCGTGGTCAATCCCAGACCTACGTGTTGCGATTCCATCAGTTGAAACTTAAGTTCCAAACCGGCTACAAAACTGCTCACCCGGGAAATATTGTCGCCGACCGGGACACCAAGGTTTATGCCTAACTTTAACCAGGAATTCTTCTTGGTGATTTCAGGGGCCGTTTTAGTTTGTGCCTGGGAGCTCACCCCCAGCGTACATACGGCTAACAAGATCAAAATTGCGTTTTTCATATTTGTCGTTTTTAATTTCGAAAAGCATTCAAAAAGCAGTGCCAGTACTTTTTGATACCTTTCTATCTACATCCTAACAAATAATGGACGAATTTCAACTGCCTATTTCTCAAGTTGGGCAATAAAGTACACTATACACGGGTCGTTTTACGAGGCAATCGCGTCCACGGCGTCATACACGACCACTTTTGTCCACAGATGTTTGCAATCGGCCACAAACTGTACGTGTTTGGGGTGGGTTTGGTACACGGCCTCATCGGCGGGAGTTTCAAACATCAGCATCCAGGAATACGCATACGTGCGCTCAATCACCTCCCGGCTCGTATCGGCAGGGACACCAATATGATACGTTTTAATGGTTTCAATGGAAGTGAGGGTCTGTAAACCGGCTACCAGGTCTGCACGGTCTGCGTCAGTAGCATCGGGTGCCATCCAGAAATAAACATGGTGAATAAACATATTGATGTATCGTTGATGTCGTACTAAAAAAGAAAATTGCCACGCTCCTGTCCTTTGCCCTGATCGATCCAGCTCACCTGCATACCGGGCTGAATGCCCTTTTTATCGCACAGGCCGCCGTTGATCTCCACAACGTACATGGCGGGTTTGCCCGATGGAAGGGGCGTGTCGTTTAGCGTTTTGCAGTTTTTTTGAATGGAAACGATCTCATATTTATCGTTGATGTAGATAATATCGAGCGGGATGTACGTATTGTGCATCCAGAACGCCTGCGGTTCGAGTTTTTCGAAGACGAATAACATACCCTGGGTATCGTCCATGTGTTTGCGGTACATCAGTCCCTGCTCGCGTTCGCCTTCCATTTCCGAGATTTCGAGATCGACTTTATGGATTATTTTTTTGCCGTCGGGCGAACGGAACGACAGTTCGCCTTCTTTTACAAATTGCGGTTCGGCCGGTGCGGCGGCGGGGCCGGGTTTGGCGGCCTGGGCATTGTCGGATACCGGTGCGGAACCCTTCGGTTCGGGGGCCTCAGGACCGCACGAAAAAAAGGAAGTCCATAAAACCAGCAAAAGGCCAAAAACAAACGTATTTCTTGTGCAATTCATCTTGGAAAATTTTGCCCCAAAAGTAGGCTGCGTAAAGTTTTTATCTGCCATAATGCCGCCGAAATCTTGAACGATTATAAACAATGCTTCCTTTCCCCAATTCCAGCGGGAAGGATCGTTTCTTTGCAGTCTTGTACAACTGATTCGCCTATCCGTTGTTTCAACCACCAAGATTATTTTACATGGTACGCTCCCTGTCTTTTACCATTTGCACGCTGCTCTTGCTGTTTGCCTGTACTACCCCACCTGATCCCAAAGTCCAGATAGCCCAGCTGGATGCCCAGACCATGACGATTCATGACGCCGCGATGAAAGAGATGAGCGAAATGAATCGCCTCGGCCGGCAAATGAAACAAAAACTGGT
This sequence comes from Chitinophagales bacterium, assembly GCA_038203695.1. GTDB lineage: Bacteria > Bacteroidota > Bacteroidia > Chitinophagales > Saprospiraceae > M3007. The sequence goes on along the minus strand of JBBRDQ010000118.1, from coordinate 8,610 downwards.
CGCCATGGATACCACCCAGGCCGCCGACCGCGCCTTGCGCACAGCCTATCTCGACGCCCTGACCAGCATGAAAAAAGCCGAAGACGACATGATGGACTGGATGACCCAATATAAATCGCCCGACGACAAACCGGCCGCCGAAGCAATCCTTTATTTACAACAACAAAACGCCAAAATTGCCAAAAACCAGGCAGATATTCATGCGGCACTGGAACAAGCAAAGAAGGTTAATGATTAATGATTAAAAAAATGGCTTACAGCAAAAAATCCATGTTTATTATGGCCTTGTCGGGACTGGCAATGGTGATTCTAATTCTGACCGTATCCTGGCCGGCAGCGCCGGGGAAACGCGTGTTGCCAATCCTGGGCGATCGCGATTTTGTCAATGGCGATACGGTGTATGCGCGTATTCCGGATTTTCAATTTGTGGATCAGGACAGCCAGGTGGTGAATAATGCCACGTTTGCGGGCAAAATTTACATCGCTGATTTTTTCTTTATTCATTGTCCGAGCATCTGCCCGAAAGTCAAGAAAAACGGACAGCGCATCTATGAAAAGTACAAAAATGACGATCGGTTTCTGATGTTGTCGCATTCGATTGATCCGCGGCACGATACCGTGGCGGCGCTGCACGTGCATGCCCAAAAACTGGGTATCGAAGCGCGCAAGTGGCATCTGGTCACCGGCGACCACGACGCCATTTACAACCTCGCCGATAACTACGAAGTAGCGGCCAAAGAAGATCCCGATGCGCCCGGCGGTTTTGACCACTCCGGTAAGATTATCCTGGTAGATAAAAACCGGCATGTACGGGCATTCTGCGACGGCACAGATGCCGAAGACGTGGACCGCTTTATGCTGGATATCGACCTGCTGCTGGAAGAAGAATTCGGACCGGCTAAAGTCAGTAATCAATAACGCGCACTATGAAATACCGATGGTTCATTTTTGGAGGTTTGGTCTTGTTGGGTGCAGTAGGGTATTTTGCCTGGAAAAACGGTACTCAAAGCAAGAATCGGGAAGGCAAGCGAATTTATAAAATCCATTGCGCCAATTGCCACATGGATGATGGTTCGGGGCTGAGCGCCCTGATTCCACCGTTGGCGCAAGCGGATTACCTGGTCAAGAATCGCGATAAACTGCCTTGTAACTTGCGCCACGGTTTGCAGGATACGATTGTCGTCAACGGCAAAATATATGCGGAACAGATGCCCGGCGTGGAAAAACTGTCGTACATCGACATTACCAACGTACTCAATTACATCAATACCAACTTTGGCAATCAAAACCCGCCGTATCATCCGGAAGCCGTGCGCGATTTGCTGTTGCCCTGCGAGCACCATAATTGACGGGGTGCCGGAGGCCGCTTATGGATTGTAGGGTAATGAGTTGTTGGATAGGCGATCCGGATTGGTTTTGGGGAGGATGTTTTGCTGTTATTTAGCAATCTTACGAACGAAGCAACGATTAAAGTACATTTTGTGTCAAAAAATACTGAATTTTGCCGCAAATTCGTTTAGTCTTCGTTGTTCATTATTCCCAATAACCGTTCCCTTTTGGCAGATAGTTTTCCATTTTACCGTCAATATGACCAGGCCGACTGTGGTGCGGCTTGTCTGCGCATGATTGCCCGGCATTATGGACGGCATTATTCGCTGGAATTTTTGCGGGAGCGCTCGTACCTCGACCGCGAAGGCGTATCGCTGATGGGCATTTCCGATGCGGCTGAAAAAATCGGTTTCCGCACGCTCGGCGTCAAGGTGGGCTTCGGTCGTTTGCAAGAAAACATCCCCTTGCCGTGCATTGTCCACTGGAAACAAAACCACTTTATGGTGGTGTATGCCGTCAAAAACAAGCAGGTTTTTGTGGCCAATCCAGCCGTCGGTAAAGAAGTCTATGCCGAAGAAGATTTTCTGAACGGCTGGATCAGCGATGTGGTCAACAATGAGCCGCAGGGTGTTTTGCTCCTGCTGGAAACCACCCCGGAATTCCAACAACGGGAGGGCGAACCGATTCGTCGCTCGGGTTTTGGGCTGTTATGGACCTATATTCGCCAATACAAACGCCTGGTCTGGCAATTGATGGCGGGCTTGCTGCTGGGCAGTGTGGTCCAGTTGATCTTCCCTTTCCTGATGCAGGCGCTGGTCGATAAGGGCGTCCAGCTCAACGACCTCAATTTTGTGTATCTCATGCTGCTGGCGCAGGGCGTGCTGTTCCTGAGCCAAGTGGCGGTTGAATTTATACGCGGGTGGATTTTGCTGCATATCGGTACCCGGGTGAACATCAACCTGGTCTCCGATTTTCTGATCAAACTGATGCGCCTGCCGATGTCGTTTTTCGATACGAAAATGACCGGCGATCTGCTGCAACGCATTTACGACAACGAACGCGTGGAGCGTTTTCTGACGTCCTCCTCGTTGACTACTTTATTTTCCTGCGTCAGTCTGGCGGTGTTCAGTGCCGTTTTGTTTTTTTATAACTGGTTGATCTTCGTGATTTTCGTGGCAGCAGCCGGACTTTACTTTGGCTGGGTGGCGCTGTTTTTACGCCAGCGCCGGGCCCTAGACTACCGGCGTTTTGAACAGATGGCTGAAAACCAGAGTACACTGATCCAACTGGTCAACGGCATGCAGGAAATCAAACTGCACAATGCCGAACGGCAGAAACGCTGGGCCTGGGAACGCATTCAAGCACGGCTATTTCGCGTCAATGTGCAGTACCTGGCGACCGACCAGTTTCAGCGGGCAGGTGCGGCATTTATCAATGAAGGCAAAAATATCATCATTTCGGTGGTGGCGGCACGGGCCGTTATTTACGGACAAATGAGCCTCGGTATGATGCTTGCGGTACAGTATATTATCGGTCACATGAACGGACCGTTGGAGTCGCTGGTGCAGTTTATGCTGGGTGCGCAGGAAGCCAAGATCAGCCTGGAGCGTATGAATGAAATCCATCTCCGGCCCGACGAAGAATCGATCGATAACCCGCGGGTAACCGTGTTGCCGACCAATGGCGATGTGACGCTGCAAAATGTATCGTTCCGGTATGGGGGTCCGCACGATGCCTGGGTGCTGAAGAATATCAATCTGCATTTACGGCAGGGCAAAACCACCGCCATCGTGGGCACCAGTGGTAGCGGCAAAACGACGCTGCTCAAATTATTGCTGAATTTTTACCAGCCCAATGAAGGTAGTATCCGCATTGGCGAGTTGAATCTGGTAAATGTCAATCACGCCGTCTGGCGCAGTCAATGCGGCGTGGTCATGCAGGACGGCTATATTTTTTCCGATACGATCGCCCGGAATATCGCGTTAGGCGACGACAACATCGACCGGAAACAACTGCTGTACGCCGCACAAATGGCTAATATTCAGTCGTTTGTAGAATCCTTGCCGCTTGGGTACAATACCAAGATCGGCCAGGACGGCATTGGCATCAGCCAAGGACAGCACCAGCGGCTGCTCATAGCCCGGGCGATCTATAAAGATCCGCAGTATATCTTTTTCGATGAAGCCACCAATTCCTTGGATGCGTATAACGAACGGGTGATTATGCACAATCTCGAACAGGCATTTCATAACAAAACGGTCGTCATCGTCGCCCACCGCCTCAGCACGGTCCGCCAGGCCGATTATATTGTCGTGGTCGAACGCGGCGAAATCGTGGAAGAGGGTTCGCATGAGCAACTGACCGCCAAGCGCGGCGCGTATTACCATCTGGTGAAAGATCAGCTGGAATTGGGCGTTTAAAAGGATGGTTTTTAACTATTACATATGACTACCAGTCAAATTATAGCAGATTTCCGTGTTTTAAGAGTGCATCCTGTGGGATCTTCCAGACCGCTAGTGGTGGAAAGCAATGGGCAGTTGTTTTTCGTGAAATTAAAATTTTAATTTGCTGGAAGCGGTGCGAAACAGCCCGGTCGAAACGGAAGATGCCCGCAAAAACCGGATTTTAGCCAACCGAATGGCTTTGGAAAGCGACCTGAAAGCCAGACGTTAACCATTTATCAATTTTCAACATGCCAGAACGCGATTTTATCGAACTACGCTCCGAAGATGTGCAGGAAATACTCGGCACCCCGCCACACTGGTTGGTACGCTGGGGTACGGCAATTGTGCTGGTGGGGTTTATGACCATTGTATTTGTCGCCTGGTTTGTGCGATACCCGGATACCATTGGGGCAAAGGTGGTGATTGGCACGTCAGAGCCGCCTGTTGACGTGATCGCCCGGGCCGACGGCGCGGTCGCCGCTTTACTGGTCGAGGACAAACAACTGGTGCAGGCCGGTCAGGTACTGGCATTATTGCAGAGTACCGCTCAGTACGAACAGGTACTCGATCTTGACCGGCGTGTCAATGCCTGGCAACGTACCCAACTGGATTCGCTGCGTTTTGTGACGCCGCCCGCCAACCTGGAACTGGGAGACTTGCAGGCTACCTACTCCGATTTTGTGCAGAATCAGCAAGCATTTCAATTTGGGAAAGAAAGCCGCAGCGTCTCTACGCAGACCAACATTGGTTCGATTACTTTACAGATCAGCCAGTTGGAGCAGAGTATCGCGGCGGATCAGAAATCGAAAAAACGGGTACAAGCACAATTGGTGGTGGCGGAAGAACTGTACCAGAACCAAAAAGGGCTCTACGATCAAGGCATTATTTCACGCACCAAATTTGAAGAAGAGCGTACCAAACTGGCTGATCTGGAACGGCAGACTGAAATCCTGGACGAGACCATTATCCGTAAACAAAATGAGGTGCTTTCGCTGCGCAAAGGGATTAATGACGTCTCCTTTAGTCAGCAGGAAAATACATCGGCTACGACCACGCGCCTACTGACCAGTTTGAATGCCCTGCGCAGCAGTATCGACAAGTGGAAACAGACGTATTTGATGACGGCACCCATCCCCGGGTTCGTATCACTGAATGCTACTTCGCCGACGGCCCAGCAATATGTCAAACAAGGCGATGTAATATTGACCATTGTGCCGCCGCAGGGCAAGAAAATTGTGGGTCGTCTGGCCCTGCCCGTTGCCGGCAGTGGCAAGGTAAAAGCGAAACAGCAGGTCATCCTGAAACTGGACAATTACCCGTATCCTGAATTCGGGACACTGGAGGGAGTGGTCGTCTCCAAATCGCTGGTGCCCAAAGATAATCAATACACCATTTTGATTTCTATTCTCGAATCAGGCGCTCCGGGCGACAGCCTTACCACCAGTTACCACAAGAAAATTCCCTTCGAACAGCAGCTACAGGGACATGCGGAGATCATTACCGACGACAAAGGATTTTTAGAACGGATCGTTGAGCAGATTTTTATAGGCCGTTAATGTTTCATTAACAATAATAATGGGCAAAAAACGAGCGAAAACGGCCAAAAACTTGCTCTTAGAAAAAGGTTTGCGAATGTTTGGACATCGTTAACAGCGCAACTGTTTTAGGGTAGCAAATGCGCCTATACTTTTGTCCCATCATTTTTGACAGACAACAACTTTTCTTCAATCAACAAACTAATTTTTTTTTAATGAAAAACGTTCTCTCAATCCTCGCCTTCGTCGTTTGCGGCGTATTCTTTGCCCAAGCACAAAATGCAACCGGCGCAGTAATGACTTTCGATGTAATGACAGTCGACTACGGTACGATCGAAAAAGGTGGCGATCCAATCCGCAGATTCAAATTCACGAACACGGGTGCCGAGCCACTGATCGTAAAAGCAGCAAAAGGTTCATGCGGTTGCACCGTTCCAACTTATCCGAAAGAGCCGATCATGCCTGGCGAAAGCAACGTGATTGAAGTTCGCTACGACACCCAACGTGTAGGCGCTTTCACGAAAACAGTAACTTTGACGACCAACGAAACCAGCGATACCCACACCCTGACGATCAAAGGTGAGGTTAAAGCCCCAGCTGAAGAACAAAGCGTACCAGTCGGCAACGGCGGTCTGAAGCAATAATTATGACTGATTGATTTTTTGGTTTGACGATACCAAGTCCCGGTTCCATGCAAATGGAATCGGGTTTTTTATTTTTAGGCCGCAGGGGTTGTCCTTGCGCTGCAACCGATCTTTTCCGCTACTTTTCGGTCAAAAATCCGATGTATAAATTAGTCCCCGGTCTGCTGCTGCTACTTGCCTGCTCCCCCCAGCATTACAAATCAAACATGCACGCGGCATTCCCCCACCCTACCCCCGCCCAACAAGTCTGGCATGATACCGAGTTCTATCTTTTTTGCCATTTTGGCCCCAATACTTTTACCAATGTAGAATGGGGGCATGGTACGGAACCGGAAGATGTGTTCAACCCGACCCACCTCGATTGCGATCAATGGTGCAAGGTAGCGCTGGCTGCGGGCGCTCGCGGCATTGTCATCACCGCCAAACACCACGACGGATTTTGCCTGTGGCCATCCGCCTACTCCAAACACACCGTGCGGGAAAGTAAATGGCGCAACGGCAAAGGCGACGTACTGCGCGAACTTTCAGAAGCCTGCAAACGACATGGGCTGAAATTCGGCGTGTACCTCAGCCCCTGGGATCGCAATCACCCATTGTACGGCACACCGGCGTATAACGACCTGTATGCCAATACCTTGACGGAACTGCTGACCAATTATGGCGAACTCTTTGAAATCTGGTGGGACGGCGCCAATGGCGAAGGACCGAATGGTAAAAGCCAGGTGTACGATTTCCACCGCTTCGAACAAATCGCCGCACGGCTACAGCCCAATGCCGTCGTCTTCAGCGACATTGGTCCCGGCTGCCGCTGGGTAGGCAACGAACGAGGTATGATCGAGACGGAAACGAACTGGTGCACACTGGACACGACGGGCTTTAAACGCGGTCTGGGCGCGCCACCCAACGATACCCTCAACCGGGGAAATGAAAACGGCGCGCACTGGATCCCGGCAGAATGTGATGTAAGTATCCGGCCAGGCTGGTTTTACCACCCCGAAGAGGATGACAAAGTGAAAAATATGGGACAATTGTGGGATATTTATCTACATTCTGTAGGCCGTGGTGCCAATTTGATCTTAAACGTACCACCCGACCGCGCCGGTCGGATTCATCCGCAGGACTCGCTTGCGTTGACAGCCTTCGGCGAAAAAATAAGAAACGCCTGGCGCGCTAATCTGGCCAGCGGTAAACCGGTGTTTTATGACAACAAAGTGCACCCGGTTAAAACACTAACTGCTGTACAATCCAATAAAAAAGGGCCTGCTCCGGGAGCGTGGCAAATTGTGCTGGACTTACAACAGCCAACTCCATTTAATACCATAAGGCTCGAAGAAGATCTTTCCTTCGGACAGCGGGTACAAAATTTCAGCATAGAAGTATTAGAAAACGGGCAATGGCGCGAAATTACCCGCTCCACCACCATTGGTTCAAGAAAAATATGCTCTTTTCCTACCGTTGAGGCGCAGCAAATACGGGTAAAAATTTTGGGTGCAAAATCTATCCCTACCCTGCGTCGGATAAGTATATTTAGGATAGATCAATAAAAAGTACTTGGAATGTGCTGAAGATACACCGATCGGGTCGGTATACAAGGAGGCTACTCTTCGCCGATTTCAGTTTTTTTATTAGAAAAACCGCAGATCGCAGTGGCAGAAAGGGTCAAAAAAATGATCAGGTAGGCAGTCATAAGATTAAAAAGTAACCGGCGTAGAACGACAGGCACATTTTCGGATGGCCAAAAAGTCATTTTTCGAGGAATATTGCCCAATAGGGCAACAAACACCCAAAAAAGTAACTAAATCTGCGAAAATAGTGTTTGTACGGTCTAAAATGAGTGAGAAAAGATGTGCAAAAGTACTGGCCTGTAGGGGGCAATCAATAATTATTACTTTAAATCATTGTAAAATTCCGTGCCACCCTATCACGATATTGTGTAACGGACGTACTTGATGGTCTTGCCATTGGCCAGGTGTTTGCCTTCGTACAGCGTCTGAATGGCTAGTTCGGGCATGACAAGTGGCGCTGCATAGATGTCCAGATTCGTTTCCAGCAGGGTGCATTGCGGGTCGGCGGCAAGGGTGTCTAAGGTAAACTGCACAAAATCCAGGTCGTCGTGTTTGAGGTGTACGATACCGCCCGGTTGCAGGATACGACGGTAACGTGCATGAAAATTATCCGAAGTCAGCCGCCGGTTCACTTTACTTTCCCGGGGAAAAGGGTCGGCAAAGGTGATCCAGATTTCGGCTACTTCATCCGGCGCAAAGAAGTGTTCGATAATTTCAATACGGGTGCGTACAAAAGCCACATTGGACAGATTTGCCTGGAGGGCCGCCTGAGCGCCTGCCCAGAGGCGATTCCCTTTCACGTCGACGCCGATGAAATTGCGCTCCGGGAAGCGTTCGCCTAGTCCGACGGTATATTCCCCACCGCCACAGGCGAGTTCGAGCGTAATGGGTTGATCGTTTTTAAAATAGTATTCATTCCAGCGACCGCGCAAATCAACGGGTTCCATATTAGGTCCGACCAGCAATGGTTCCTGTGCATTATAACATTCATACACGTTGGGAAACGCGAGAATTTCGGTAAATTTTCGAAGTTTATTTTTGCGGCCCATGTACTGCGGTGCTACTACTTTTAGATTAACCTGATACTTTGGGG
>JBBRDQ010000117.1:0-15275 GCA_038203695.1 Chitinophagales bacterium | reverse complement strand
TTTACCACTCAGATACGTGAAATTGTTTTCGCCGCGCACCGTTTCATTGACGCCCAAATCCGGCGAAGACAGTAAGTTATCTTTGATATCGCGGCTATATTCCGCATTGATGTAGTAAAATGTTTTATCCTTTTTAAGGGCACCGCCAAAACCGAAACCGGCCTGGTAACGCTGGAAACCGTCTTTTACCTGGTTGCCCGATAAATCGCGCTGGGTATACGCCGAAGACGCATCGAGCGCTGCGCCCGGCCGTGTAATCACAAATGCCTCGCCGCCAAAGTCATTGGAGCCACTGCGCGAAGTTATATTGATCACCCCATTGCCGGTCAGACCGTATTCCGTAGAAAAGTTGTTGGTCAACACGTTGATGTTTTTGGCAAAGCCCACCGGAATATTGAATTTCATCCCGCCCAAGAACCGTTCATTATTGTCCATGCCATCGATCATGTAGTTCGTAAACAAAGAATTCGAACCGTTAATACTTACATTCGGTGCTTCGGGGTAGAAACCGGTTGCTTGCACTACATTGGGCAAACGATACAGCAGCCGCGTGATGTCGCGGCCTTCCAGCGGCAGCGATTCAATTTCCTTTTGCTTGAGCTCCGAGGACACTTCGGCGTTGCGGGTGTTGATCCGCGTCGATCCCGATACGATCACTTCATCCAGTACGACGTCCCCTTTAGTGGACAAAACAATCTGTACATCGTAGTTGGTGTTGGAGCGAAGTATGATGCCGCTTTTGGTAGTGGCGAGGTGATTGACACTTTCGGGTACGGTTACTTCATATTCACCGGATAACGACAGGCCGTAGAATGCGGCTTTACCCTGATCGTTGGTAGTTTTGGAAGCGGTAAAGCCAATAGCGGTATTACTAAGTTGTACGGTGATGCCGCTCAGCGTTTCGCCGGATTTAAAATCCGTTACAGATACTTGCAAATCGACCTGGGCTTGTACAGCGAAGGCAAAAAGGAAGCAAAATAGTGTGGTAAGTAATTGTTTCATGCAATAGAAATTGATTGGTTGAAATGTAAAGTAATATGATTAAGTACGGGAAACAACAAAGTCCCGGACGTAACACTATGACGAAGTGGAAGAAAATTAGATGGCACTGTACTGCAAGCAACACTTGGTCGCCTGCACAATACAAAATTGCCCAAAGGAAAGAGAAGTGAAAACTAGGCCACTAAAGGTGGCCCACGCAAGAGCGTCTGCGTAATAAAAAAGGTTGGGCGAAAGATTTTCAATATTTGCCCTGGTCTTGCATGTGCAATTAATAACAATTGTACAATGCACGCTTTCAGCAAAAAAGGCATATTTCCGCCTTGTAATTGCCGCTGTAAATCTGCGGCAGCGTCTATATCGTCCTTGAGAGCCAAACAATATACCGATCCGGCCGCAAGTGCAGAAAGTTGCGCAAAAACGCGTTCCGTCTGCCAATCAATCGCCTTAAATTCCGCGCGCCGGTAAGCGGCACTGTGCATACCGATTAACCATGCGCCGCCGTCCCTGGCCGGCCCCAACACAAAATCCTGCGTTGTAAGTTGTTGCGCGGCGGCGCGAATATCTTGTGCGGTGAGTGTTGGGCAATCGTTCCCAATGGCAATTACCTGCGAGAAACCACGCGCAAAAAGCGTTTCAAAGGCATGTGCGAAACGTTCCCCAAAGGAATTACCGCGTTGTTGTCGTGCTGAAAAAAAGAAAACCGGAAGTCCGGAAGTGCGGGCAATAGCCTGCGTGTGCCGAATTAATTTTGCCGTAATAGCGGTGCATTGCCGTTTCAAACCATTGACAACCAACGGTTTTATAATGGCTTCTTCGGCCGCAGAACGACTAAATACAAGCAGGGCTGTATTGGCAAATGCTAAAGGCACAGGCTGATTTATGGCTAAATTTTAGTCAAAAGTAGTACTATTATTGTCGGCATCAACCGCAACCGGAAAAAAGGCCACCCACTGTCGGGGTGCCGACCTTAAAGCATCCGAACATACGAGGATATGACTGACTTGGTTTGTGTTAAATCAGAAAATGTAATTTTATGGTGGGAATATTTTAAAATTCACTTTTACGCAGTGTGTCAAAAAGCAACTTTTTGTTTGTTTTAAATTTATAAAAATAGAATAAAACCACTCAAACACGCTATTTTTGTCCCAAAATTCAACTACTACCGTGTACGACGACGAATTTGGCTATGAAAATGAGCCGGCTTTTGCTGAGGATGCCGTGCCTGATAAGGCTACGCCGGCAGCGCCGCACATTCCCATGCGCGTACAGTTCCCAACAGCAGGTTCGAATTATCTGGGTGGCACCAGTGATGGATGGGAATACCGGACGGTATTTGGCGGCGCGAAGTTGGCCACCACTTATTTAATGGTGCACCAATTTTTGCAGGAAGAAGGGTATGGTGACCTGCCGATTCCATCCGCCGCAGAAATAAAATTATTCCGCAGACCCCGGCACCCGCAATTGCAACTTTTTAATGAGCGGGGTTACATTCACAACCCGGTCAAGATCCTTTTTTCAAATATGCCCGGCCAGCGCAACAACCTGATTGTATGTATCTATAATGAGACAGCGCCCGATCACCTATTGCGTTTTCATGGCGTATTACCGCTAAAAAAGTAGTACCTGGCCACATCTTGCTGCGCCAGGTACTAAACGAAACCTTACTGAGTGTTTATTTGTGGTCTTTCGGGGTTTAGGGTACTTTTACATTTGCCGCAGTTAAACTGCTATAAAACCGCTGACAAAACAGATGTTCAAAATGGTTTTGGGGTTGGGTTATTGGGGCCACTTTAGAGGATATGTGTTTCATGGTTCTTTTCTTGCCCGGAGATTTATCCAAAATACTGTTGTACTGCCGCTAGAAAGAGATCTTTTTGTCCCGCAGACACCGTAAGCATGGTACCGTTTTGCAGTACGACGTGACCACCTTTACCGCGCACGTATTTTTTTATATGCCGTAGATGAATGGTGTGCGATCGATGAATACGGGCAAAACCATCGACTGGCAACAACTGCTCTACTTCTCCCAGGGTCTTACATACCAGCACCTGTCTTTTATCGCTGAAATGCAGCGTTGTATAGTTGCCGTTTGCTTCCAGGTAGGCCAGGTGTTTTACTTTTTCAAAACAAAGACCTTCCATGGTCGGCAAAACTATTTTACCACTTTTGCCGCTATTAACCAGCACGACCGGATCGACGGCGGCAAACTGGCGGTCGGGTACAATCGAGACAGCGCGGGCAATTCCTTTGGATTCGGAGACATCCGTGTGTAAGGGGCGGGCAGAAGCGTGGTGCAGCATAATACAGGCAGTTTTGTCGGCAATAGAATAGATGATGAATGGCAAAAAATCTGTGACAAAAGTACTTGCTGGCAATACGGCTGACAACCCAACTTTTACCCATAAGTCAGGTTCCTGAGGTTATTTTTTGTTTTTGAAATGTGGCAAAAAACGTACAATTTTGAGCCGCTGAATACACTATGGCAAAAACGCCTTCCGACAAATTGCACCGACTCATCCGTTCGCTCACCGCAGCGGAAAAACGTTATTTCCGCATCTTTATACGCGGAAAAACCGAACGTGCCAGTAAATACTGGCAGTTGTTCGAGGCGATGTCCGCAATGGAAATCTTTGACGAAACCGCGCTGATTACCAAAATTTACAAAAGTCAGGTCATTGAAGGCAAAAAATACTCCGAATTAAAGGCCTATTTGTACGATCTGGTATTGAAAAGCTTGCAAACATTTGACGAGCAGCAGCTCATTGAGTACAAATTGAACCAACTGCTGCAAAGCGTCGCTGCACTTTTCAAACGCGGTCATTATGAAGATTGCCGGGAGTTACTGCACAAAGCATCCAAACTCGCCCGTCATTACGAACGGTTTACCCATCAACTGGAAATCATAAACTGGCAAAAACAATTGGCGTACACGCGCATGGACGTGGATTTTTTGCACAAAAACCTGGAGCAACTCCAGTACGAAGAAGATACCACCCTCGAACGGCTGCACAATGCCACCGAATACCGCAAGGCTTTTTTTCAGGTTTATACGACCATCAAGCGGGAAGCGCAGTACCGTGGCGCCGACCGTATGGCGCGCTTACAGGGTCTGGTACAACAGGAGGCTTTTCAGGATCCCGACCTCGCGCTGTCGCATAAGGCCAGGGTAATGTATTACCGCACCTTAAATTTATACCATTATGCCGCTTCCGATTACCCGCAGTTTTATGAATCGGGCCGGCAGATGATTGCGCTGATGGAATCGCAGCCGCATTTTCTGCGCGAATCCATTGCGGATTACATTGCCGCGTTGAGCAATTTCATTTTGTCGTGTGGACTACTGCGGAAATACGATGAAGTGCGCGCCGGACTGGAAAAACTCAACGCACTTACGCCCATCACTGCCGATGACCGCCGAAAGATTCACCAGCAGTACTTCTCCAATAAATTTGCCTTGTGCATTTTCACGGGCGAATTTGAAGAAGCCCGGCTGGAAATGGTTCACTACCAAACCAAAGTAGCCCAATCTGATCCACAAGAACATGAAACAGCGAGTTTTTTGCGGCAATTCTGCTGTGTTTGTTTTGGTTGTGCCGATTACGACGGCGCGCTGGATTATCTCAACGAATGGCTCAGCCAGCCCCGGACGGTAGGGCGTGAAGATTTGCAAAGCGTTTTCCGCATCGTTGCGGTGATTATTCATTTTGAAATGGGCAATCTGGTATTGCTGGAATCACTCCTGCGGTCGGCTACGCGTTTTATGCAAAAGAAAAACCGCCTCTACGATCTGGAGCGGCGGTTTATGCAATGTATGTACCAGATTATGCGCCAACCGGGGGTGCCGGAACACCGATCGATCTTTCAGCGGATGAAAGCGGACCTGGATCTGCTCTCCGAATTGCCGGGCGCTAATGCGCTGCTGCAAACGTTCGATCTCGAAGCATGGCTGGATAGCAAGATCAACCATAGTACATTTGCAGCAGCGGTAAAAGCCAAATGGCTGCGAGAAATGCAGACTAACTAGCCATTGCCAAAACCAATAATCCCAGTCTGCTTGAGCGCTTCCACGGATTCACTGGAGCGGGTTTCGACGGTAGTCCACCGGGTCTGATAGGTAAAGCGGCGGCCGCGAATCGCATAGTAACCGCCTTTTACGCGATTCATTTCCTCCTCCTGGAGGGTGGTGACAAAACTCTGCACCTTTAATTCTGAGAGTGTAAATTTTTCCTTTGCCATACGAAAATAACGGATTTGATAGGAATGATTTGGATTGTGTAGAAATGCACTGGAAAGATAACAATCCGGCCACCATGCCATTCTACCAATTTTTTGCAAAAGTCAGGTTTCTGAAACCGGGTGTCCGGTAAAATACTCCGGTTATCGTTTCTTTACTTATTCAAAGATAACGAAAAACCAGTTCCGATTCAAACCCTGCCCGTAGCAATGCTGCGGCAGATTTATCGCGCGCGCTTGCATCACCCGCATAGTAGGCTTTCTTTTTCACTAATAACTCCTGTAATACGACCGCGTATTCTGCAGGATCGATCGCATCAAGCGCCTGCTGGATCAGTGCGGGTTCGATATTACGCATACGCAACTCAATACGGATACGCACGCGGCCCCAGTGATTCATCCGAAATTTGCCGCCGGCATAGGCAATGGCAAAACGTGCGTCGTCCACAAATCCGTCTTGCTGCAACACCTCAAAAATATGCTCGGCATCGGCACCGCGCATGCCCAATTCCGCCATACGCAGGTATACTTCCTTCGAACAGCGTTCGCGGTAGGCACAAAAATATTCCAACTTGGCAAGGGCTTCGTCGGGTGTAAGCGGCTGGGTTAAACGTTTACGTTGAAAAGGCATAATTGATATGCCAAAGATAAGGCTTTACCGAATGATTTCGAAACAGCGAGTAGTCACCGGACGATTATCGGCACGAACTTGCAAGAAATAACAGCCATTCGGCCATTCTGATGGCAGATCCAGGGTTTGGGCTACGCTGCCTTCCAAATCGGGTTCCGTATGCAGACGCACACCCTGGGTATTCAGGACAGAGAGGCTGACCCGTTGCAATTTCAGTTGGGTCATATCGGCAATCAGCACATTGCGTGCAGGATTGGGGAAAAGCAGCAGACCCGATCCATCCGGATTACTGGTATCTTTTTTCCGGATTTCGTGCGTCGGTGGCACATCTTCATCCGGTGTGTCATTGGTAGTCGTATTGGCCGATTTGGCTTTTCGTACGGTTACCGTAATGCGTTGTACTGCTTCATTGCCACAGGTATCGGAAGCGGTAAACCATAATTCTGTAACACCAATTGGAAATTCGCTGCCACTTACCATACCATGCGTAAGCGACACAATAACTTTCCCTCCGGGACAAGTAGTCGCAGCCGTCGGGTGCAGGTAACATACGGTGGCCGACAAACTCCCCGGCTTAGCTTGGGCCACGATATTATTGACTGACTTAAAAGTAATAATACCGGTAGGCGGCAAATCCCAGGCAGATTTACAACACAACGCATCACTTACCGGCGCAGCCACGGCAAACGCAGCGATGAAAATCATGAAACTCAACAAGAGCGACAATCTAAACGGAAGACGTGATACGGAAACCATGTGCGTGCTTTTTTGGCTTGAAACAAAGGCAATAGCGAACAGACTTGCAGTCGGTTAGGTAATTATCATCGGAATAGGGAGGGAAAATACCGGCGGTGAGGGCCTTCCAAAAGGAAAAATCCTTGCAGGTTTATTGGTGGATTATGGAGATTAGGAAAAACTATTTATTTCCGCATTCGTCAGTTCAAAAAACAGGCCAAAAGTCAAATAATTACCAGAAATTGGGTATTAAAAAAGAGCGACTGCCGAAAGCAGCCGCTCTTTTTGTGAAAACAGGCCATAAAGTGGCTTATTGCTTCACCAATTTCACCACAGCATTGGCACCCCCTATGGCCATTCGTACTAAATACGTGCCAGCCGGAAGGGTCTCCAGGTTAATGTCCAGTTGGTTTGCGCCTGCCGCAACGTTGGTTTCCTGATTGAAAATCCGTTGTCCCAACAAGTTGCTCACGGTTATCTGTGCGTCCACTGCTGCATCCGCCGTAAAAGTCAGGCGCGCTACACCGCTGGTCGGATTTGGCGATACGGCGAGATCGGCAATACTGCCAATTGGCTCATCCGTACCGACTACCTCCAAACCACGATCGCCATTGGCGAACCAAATTCCCCAGTGGTAATTGGCGACAAATTGCGCTTCCGCGCCTTGTGGCTGAATTTTACTGGCCGCCAAGGGTTGCAGATAGGTTGTATAAACCGTGCCGGCAGTATTGGATGATTCGAACAATAACTTACTGTCGAGTCGATTGTAATTGGGCCAGCCCTGTGCGCCATTGTCCGAGACGATGACGTCATAATCACCCGTTTCGGTATTGGAGCCGTAGATGTCCACCTGGCCGCTCTGATCGTCAATAAAATCGAAGGCGATAATGTAGGGCGAGTTTTTGGCAAAAGCCGGATCCCCTACGCTGGTATTTTCCGGTAAACCGCTGAACAATTTCGTAATGTAAGCATTGGTCCCGTCGACGATTTGCTGATTTTCACGAAACTGTAAAAAGCCGATATCCCAATATCCAATATCTTCACCTTGCGTGTTCGTCAGTGCATTTCTGGCATCGTACATCAGATAATCGCTGGAATAGTCAAACTCCAGCACGTCTGGATATTCTACGTCATCAGTGTACTGGCCGGTGGTATATGACGGGTTGTACAGGAAAAAAGTATGCTCGGTCAGAAAAGGATCGAACAGATCATATATGTAAATCCGGTTATCCTGACTATTCGTGATCGCTGCCAAATAACGGCCTTCTTTGGAAATGGCCGCGTTGCGCCAGATTCCGTCCTCACTCAATGATTCTGACTGTGGCGTAATGGAACCATCGGTATTGTAAATCAAGGCACCGATAATGATGTTGCCATTGGCATCCACAAAAACATATTCTTCCCCATTGTCGCGAATGCTCGGACGATTGCCCACACTGCCATTATAGACGGTACCGAGTATCGTTCCGTTGCCGACCGCCAGGCTCAGTTTGTTATTATCATTCGGGGTCAAAAGGATAAAATCCTGTCCGGGATTTGCCGACAACTGCCCCAGGTAATTGCCACCTGCCTGCGTGCCGGTAATACCGACCGCATCGAATGCTGCCGCTGCGATATTGGCTACCGAAGCGCCATACAGATCCGTAGCAGCCTGTAAAACAGCAATACGTGCATCGACAAACTGGCTTGATTTCACTAAATAATCCTTCAATGCTCTGTAATAGACCTTTTCTGCCTTGTCTTTACCAACCGCTGCATTATTGGCAAACAGGTAAAAAGCGTAGTTTGGAATGCCGCTATTAATGTGCACGCCCCCATTATCCTGGGTGCCGGTGTACTTTTCATTGACATGTCTTGGCTGCCACCAACTGCCATTGGTAACGTCCCCATTGTGCGGGTCTTGTAAGCTGCGCAGGGCACCGCTTGGGCTTACGCCGGATTGCATAACATCTTCCCCAATTTGCCAGTCGTCGCGGTCGATCATCGCACCGAATACATCGGCAAAAGATTCGTTGAGGGCGCCGCTTTCATCCTGGTATTCCAGGTTTGCGGTTTTTTCTATTACACCATGAGTCATTTCATGGCCGCCCACATCCAGCCCGCGCGCCAGTTGCTTGAACGCACTTCCGCCGTTGCCGTACCACATGGCCGCACCGTTCCAGAAAGCATTTTCCATGGACGAGCCATTGTCTTCACTTACATTCACAAAACACATAATGTTGCCACCTACGCCATCGATCGAGTTGCGGCCAAAAGTTGTACGGTAATAATCATAACTCTTGATTGAATTGTAATGGGCACTGATTGCGTTTTTATTATTAATCGCCAGGGTGGCGGAACTGACAAAATCGTAGTTGAATGCCGGGGTTTGCGGGGATGTATTCAGGGCATTCAGGGTGACAATAGCACCGACCGGATCATTGGGCATTTGCGAAGCCGTCCCATTGTACATCGCAATGTCGGTGCCGAGTAGTAATATTTGGGTGCCCGATTGCCAGGCTCCGAAGGTGCGGTTGACGTTGAGCAGATCCTGACCGGAAGCCGTCACCGGGCCATCTAAGACCAGCGTAGTCTGTACATTTTCCGGGGTTTCTGCTACTACAGGTTCCTTTTCCAGCATTGCATGCGTATGACGACCTCCCGATATTTCACAGGTATTGTCAAAGTGATGAATAATCGCCCCAGTCTGCGCATCGACAAAATACATAACCCGGCGCAAGACGTTCGGGTGGGCTTCTACCAGCCACACCAGGCGTTCGCCGGTTAATGCATTGTTTGGGTGATAAATAACCAGCGTCGTTTTAAATGGCGTTCCGCCGGCAAATTTCAGTTGATCCGCCGTCCAGTCGGACTTTACTTTATCTACCCCGATATCTGTTTTTACGGCTGTAATGGCTGCCGGAATATCCAGCGCAGGCACGATTGATGCAATTTTAGGCGTCGGGAAATAGCGGCCATTCAACAGCTCAAACACGCCATTTTGGGCATGTGCAACTACTTCTGCGCCATAAACCGGTACATTTTGAAACACCTGCTCCAGCCGCACGTGCGACATGCCTTGGTCATCGGTTTCGCTGCTTTTTACGACAAATTCGGTCGCGGCATCAATAATACCAGCCGGCGAAAGACTGGCAACATACGCCACTGCGCGATTGGCTGCCGGCGTAGATTCCGTGGTCGTACCGGAAGCAGCCGTTTTACCCTGAAATAAAATCGGCATCCCATTCTCGGCACGTACGACTTTGATCGCTGGTTGCGCTCCTGCAACTGGCGTAAAGGCAGGCATTGTCTGGCGTTTGATCGCAGGCAGATTGAAGTTATTCTCCGATGGCGGCACATTGGCTTTCCAACTCGGTTGGCGAAGTGCGCGTTGCGCAGGCGTATACGTCTTATCGGCTGGTGGAGGTGTTTTTTTGGCATTTTGGCCAAAGGCGTTGGCTGCCATCAGTAATGGCAGCGCCAGAAAAAGGATTTTTTTCATAACAAAAACAGGTGTTGGAATGTAAAGAAAGAAGGCATGTGTTATCGGTTATGAGTTTACCCCTACATGTCTTTCTTGATTAATTTAGATAAAAACGGTTTAGTAGAAACAAAGGTCGGTTTTTATGGCCGAACGAAGGCTTGCGATTTATTTTTTCTCACATACAATGACCATCGCGGGAGGAATATTTAATGGAATGATATCAACAGCCGCATTGCCAAACATACGGCGGTAAAAAGACAGCAAACGCGGCGAATAATGAAACTGGATAAATTGTCCGCCGGATCGCAGCCACTTGCGGCATTCACTGATAATCGTTTCGGCCAGGGCATCGGGCAGCATAACAAAAGGAATACCGGATACAATATAATCTACGTGTTCTATCGCGTGTTCCGCAAGGTGCTGCCCCATATTTTCGGCCGTATCATGCACCAGTATCAAACGCGGGTCCGAGAAATCGCGGCGGATTTTTTCAACAAACACCGGGTTGATTTCAAAGATAAGTAACCTTGCGTCCGGCGAAATACGTTCCAGAATGTATCGGGTGATTACGCCATCGCCCGGGCCTAATTCTACGACCACGCGTGCTTGAGCTGGATCTATTTTTTCAACAATTTTCCGACATAAAAACCGCGAACTGGGCGCAATACTGCCCATATTCCGCAAATTACGGATACTTTCACGCAGAAAACCTAAACGCTGGCGGAATGTTGAATTTTCCAAAGTAACGGTTTAAACAGATTACCCTTTAATAAATGCGGCAAGGTCAGGATACTTTTTGAGCAAACCTACTGCTTCGGCTCTGGAAACGCGGATGCCATTGATGTAGGCCACTACCAGTGCATCCGGGAAGCCCTGACCGGCTACTTCTTTGCGCAATGCCGCAGCGACTGAAAATTGTTGGCTGAGTCCTACGGTATAACGGTAGGCATCGGCACCGGGCTGCGTTTCGATCATAGCATCCGTAAACATGCCCAACGCATCGTTATTTAAAATCTGCCGCGTCGTGATTGTTTCTACCTTGTAATAAAGACCGGTCTGAAAGGCATCGAAACGCGCAGCGCCGGCCGCCTGCATGAGCGGCGAAATGACCGGCCGTTCCAGTGAGACTTGCACCGGCAGGTTACTTTCAAGGTTGTTCAGCGCCAGTTCGATGCGCCGGTTGAGGCGCTGACCGACCGGGTTGGGCGCAGCATCCACTACATTGCGGGCCAGCGGATAACCCGGTCCGCCGCTTTTCAACAAAATACGTCCCGAAGCAATACCGCGCTCGGTCAAGGCTTTGCCGATGATTTCCGCGCGTTTGATGCCGTTGTAAAGATCAAATTTCGATGGCCCGGTCTCGTCGGTATGTACCGCCACCAGTACCGTGGCATCGGGATAGTTGCGGGCGGCGGCAGCGAGGGCGTCGATCGTTTTTAAATTGTCGGGCGCAAGAACGGTTCGATCATTATCGTAAAACAAGGTCGGCAAGGTGATTTTCAGCATTTCCGGGGTCGCTGCTGCGGTTTTGCCCGTATCGACTGGTTTATTTACCGCATAAAATACCGCCACTGCAGCCGTTTGCTCCGGCTGTGCTTCTTTAAAATAGGCTATATAAATATCACGCTGTCCGCGGCTTTCCAGGCGGTCGGAAGCGAAAAACGCCGTCCGTCCGTCGGCACTCAGTCTAAAATAAGCATCGTCGCCCGGCGAATTAACCGGCGTTCCCAGATTGACGGGCGGCGACCAGGTCTCCTTTTTTGCTTCAAAAACCGTTTTGAAAATATCCAAACCGCCCAACGTCGCCAGATTATTGCTGCTGAAATACAAGGTACGACCATCGTTGGCCAGAAAAGGATTGGTTTCATCAAAGGCAGAATTAACGGTCGGCCCCAGATTCTGCGGACTGGACCACAGGCCCTTGCTACGCGTCGTCACGTACAAATCGAGTCCGCCCTGTCCACCCGATCTGCGACTGGCAAAAATCAGGATACTGTCGTTAAAAAAGAACGGCGCAGCATCGCCCATTTCAGGTTGCATGGGACTGGTAAACATCGGCGTTTTGACCGCGTACTCATCTTTACGGCCTGCCGTGTCGGCAAATATTTCACCACTGTAGAGCGTAAAACCTCGAAAAAAGTATAAAATCTGGCCGGACTGGTCAAAATCCAGCGCAACATCAAAGCGCGATGTATTCAAGAGACCACCCAAATCCCCGGCAGATTCCCAACCCGAGGTCAATAAATCCGCCGCAAACATGTCACTGCAATAATGACCGGTTTTGGCATCTTCATAACCGGCGTCATTGCGCAACCCACCCAACGTACCTTCCCGGGCAGCAGCGTAATAAATTCGCTCCGCGTGATTAACCGAGGGTAAAGGCGCGAATTCATCGCCGGCCGTATTGATCTGGTCGCCCAGATTTTCTACCAGCGCAATGGCGTCGTTTTGCGGAACCGTTGCTGCGTTGACGCAGCGCTGGATGTTGGAGACGACATAGTCCCGCAACGGATGGGCATCGCCGCAGACCCGTAAAAATGCCTTATAAGTTTGCATGGCGCGGTCGTACTCCTGTTGTCCGTGCAGCGTCCGCGCAAAGTAAAACAGCAGATCGGCATCGCGGCTTTGCGGATTTTGCTGGAGCAAAAATTCAAATAACTGCCGTGCTTTATCGGCCTGATGGACCTGGTAGTAGGTGATAGCCAGTTTGGTCAGTACGGCAGGGTCGCCGGGTTTGGCCTGTTGGTAACGGCTGAGCAGGTCGAGCGCAGCGGGCCAGCGACCGTCGGAAAAGGCCGATTCGCCTTCTTTTTTCAGTTCGGCAGGTTTTTGAGCGGCCAAGGGAACTCCCCCAAAGCAGCAAAAACTAAGTATCCAAACAATGCGATTAATAGACATTCACAGTAATTTTTGCGCAAAAATACCCTTTTCTGCAACGGTTAGACGGTTCATTTCGACACTTGCTACGTTTTTGCTTTCTTTGCCCCATGCAATGGATTGGATATTTTATGCTGCGCCTGGTAGCCGGGGCATTTCGGTTCGTACCGTTTCGGGTAGTATATGTACTCTCCGACGGATTGGCTTTTTTTTTATACCGCATATTGGGCTACCGCAAAAAGGTGGTGTTCGATAATTTACGCCGGTCATTTCCCGAAAAAAACGATGCCGAACTGACCGAAATTGCCCGTCGTTTTTATCAAAATCTGACGGATATTACCCTGGAGAGCATTAAATTATTCACCATTTCCCTGGCGGAAGCCACCCGTCGCGCCCCGCCACGCAATCCCGAACTGCTGAATAAATACCTGGATCAAGGCCAGCCAGTCATCCTGTGCGGCAGTCACTACAACAACTGGGAGATTACCGGTCTGTCGATGCCGCTGGCATTTAACGGCACCACCATTACGGCTTTCAAACCCTTGACTAACAAAATATTAGATCGTTATTTAAACGCGAATCGCAGCCGGGCCACGATGGAAATGGTAGCGATGAACGATCTTTTCAGCACCATGCGCAAACGCGGTAAAGAGCCGGTCGTGTTTATTTTGCTTTCCGACCAGTCGCCTTCCAGTCCCAAAAGCGCCCACTGGGTCCCTTTTCTGGGACAGGAAACCGCCTCGCTACCCGGTGCCGACGTGCTGGCGCGCAAGTTCAATTTTCCCGTACTTTACTACGATACCCAACGGCTGCGCCGGGGCTTTTACGAAGTTCATTTTTCGGAACTTTGGCCCGATCCCACCACTGCCCAGGAAGGCGATATCAGCCGCGCCTATGCCCGCCAATTAGAACAAATTATTCGCCACGATCCCGCCAACTGGCTCTGGAGCCACAAGCGGTGGAAGATAAAAAAAGTGTAATGCACATTTTCAAAAAAGTTGCCGACTTGCAGCATTGGCTCGCGCGTGCACAAGCGGACGGACGCCACAGCGGTTTCGCTCCAACCATGGGCGCACTGCACGATGGTCATCTCGAACTCATCCGGCTCGCCAAACGCGACGACATGCTGGCCGTGGCGAGTATTTTCGTGAATCCTACCCAGTTCAACGATCCGAAGGATCTTGAAAAATACCCGCGTACCCCTGAGAAAGACACAGCCTTACTGCTCAGCGCCGGGTGCGATGCGTTGTTCATGCCACCCGTGGAAGAAGTGTATCCGCCGGGTGTAGACCTGACGGTTGATTTTGATTTCCGGCAGTTGGCCACGGTGATGGAAGGCCGCTTCCGCCCCGGGCACTTTGCGGGTATGGCCACTGTGGTAAAACGCTTGCTGGATATCGTACAGCCACAGCGATTGTACATGGGGCAGAAAGATTACCAGCAACTGAGCATCGTGCGCGATATGCTGCGGCAACTGCATTCGCCGATCGAACTCATCATGTGTCCCACCGTGCGCGAAGCCGATGGGCTGGCCATGTCGAGCCGCAATGTGCGCCTTACCCCGGAGATGCGGGCGGCAGCGCCGGTGATTTACCAGACCCTGCAACTGGCGAAAAGTGAATTTGTAGGCGAACCCGCCGACATCGTAGAAACCCGCGCCGTGCAGCGCCTCACCGCCGCCGGACTGCGCCCCGAGTATTTTGAACTGGTCAACGGCGTCTCGCTGTTGCCGGTAAAAAATCGGGCAGACAGCGATTTTGTGGTGGCCTGTACGGCGGCTTTTGCGGGGGCGGTAAGATTGATTGATAATGCGGTGATGAAAGGTGGGTAGGCGATATTATTGTTTCAATAATTTGAATGTTTGGAAATAGCCACTTTCCTGATGCATTTGAACAAAATAAAAACCTGGGATAAGTCCACTAAGGTTAATTGAAATAATATTTTCATTTACTTTGATAGTATTTGACAAGATAGTCCTTCCAGTAATATCAAGCACCTTGTACTTTGTAAAAGTTTTTTGCTCCGAATCAATATCAAGTTTAAAATTAACAATGCCGCTCGTAGGATTAGGGAAAACCTGAATGGTTGGTTGATTCCCACTATTATATTTCTCGACGATATTATTTCTATCTACTAATTCTTTATCTTCGTAATTATTAAAAACCCAGATTAATTTTCCTTCTGGATCGAATTTAAAGTAAGCCTACGACCAACCCCATACCTACCTACCCGATTTCCTTCTCCGTCGGTTTCCAGAACTGCGGCAGCAGTAGCCCGAGTTCAGATATTTTACAATCTTGGATCCGATTGAGTACATCGTTTAGCCAGATTTCC
>JBBRDQ010000116.1:0-15479 GCA_038203695.1 Chitinophagales bacterium | reverse complement strand
TATCTTACTGGTCTTTTTAGTCATCGGGCTGATCGTTTTATTCGTGATCTGGCGCGCCAGACGCTCGGGCACCTGGTACAACAGTGCCGGTCCGCATGCCACCCGCAATCGCGGTGGCTGGGGTGGTGGCGGCTGGATTATTGGCGGTGGTAGCGGCGGCTGGGGATCTGGCGGCGGCAGTAGCGGCGGTTGGGGCGGCGGCAGCGACGGTGGTAGTTTTGGCGGCGGCTCCTTCGGCGGCGGCGGTGCAGGCGGCGATTGGTAAGTTTATAATGATTCATGGTCAATGGTTAATGTATAGCCATGAATCATTCACCATGAATCGTTCCTCATTATCCATTAATCATTAAAACATGAGTATTCAGAGAGCATCGATTTACGTGGCCTATTCCGAGGTGCATGGGCAGGGCGTTTTTGCCGCCCGCAATATTGCCGCAGGAGAGATTATCGAACTTTGTCCGATTTTGTTATTTCCGCAGAGTGAACTGGAATATATCCGCAAGACGATACTCGACGATTATTATTTTGATTGGGGCGAAGACGGCAAATGGTATGCTTTGTGTCTGGGTTTCGGCTCGTTGTACAACCATTCTTATGAGCCGAATGCGGAGTATGAAATGGATTTCGAAGCCAAAACCATCGACTTTTATTGCCGGAAAGACATTTCAGCCGGCGATGAGATTCTCATCAATTACAACGGCGAGGTAGGCAATAAAGAAAAAGTCTGGTTCGAAAAATAAAGCAGGTTAAACTACTTATGGCGAAAAAACTATCAGAATCGATCACCTACGAATCGGCATCGGCCGAATTGCAACAAATCGTGCAGGACTTGCAGGAGGAGCAGATCAGTATCGATGAACTGTCGGCAAAGATGGCCCGGGCCACGGAATTGATCCGTTTTTGTCGCGAGCGATTGCGGTTGGCAGAGGAAGAAGTAAGCAAAATAACCAACGGATAAGAAAAGTGTGGCACACCCGACTGCTCGGATGTGCCACACTTTTTAGGAACACGCGTTTCTTAACAAGCCCAATTATTTTTTGCCGTGTTTCTTTTTGCCGAATTTATCCCAGACTTTCCAGTCTTTCATTTGTTTGCGCTCGCGTTTTTCAATGATATAACGCACGGAGAGCGACGCGCCGTTCCAGTCGAACGGGTGGACCTGATCGCCGGCCAGGTGTAATTCCGGTTTCCAGTCCACCGCCAGATTAATTCTGCCCAACGATATCTCCGCACCGCCAATAAACGATAACCCGAACACGTTGTTTGCTATTTCATTTTCTTGCCGGTTGGCATTGCTGCGACCGTAATAGTGCGCGCCTGCCCCGGTGTAAAAATTCAGACCGCGCAGGATAATTTTCTGGTGTTTTTCCGCTAACAAGGTGAACCCCAAATTGTTAGAGCCAATGGAAGTATGTAAAATTCCTTCCGCAGTCCAGCCATTCGTAATGTATTGCTGCACCGTAAGGTTCACGCCATTGTCCACCCGGATACCCGCAGCAGTTTTGTACGATTGGCCAAAGGCGAGGGCCGGAATGAGCAGGGCGAAGGTAATGAGGGCCGAAAAAATACGAGTCAATTGCATGGTGTTACGCTGATTACGTTTTGAATTTAATACCAGCAAAACGGGGCAGTCCCGGGGGTATTTCAGCGCACTGGTGGTTTTAATGTTTCTTTAACGGAAATACTATTTTTGCAAATAATCCCAACTCGCTGGGCATAACCTGCCGCAGTGAAGATAAATTGAAAAGAATTACCGCGCTTGGAATAACTTTGCGCCGAATCAATCCACCCACGATCCACGTAAAAATGTTCAAAATCAGCAACGAAGTAAAAGTAGCCCTGTTAGCCATTGTCGCCGTCACGCTGGCCATTGCAGGGTTTAAGTTTCTGCAAGGCACCAATGTACTGACTACCTCCAATACGTACTACGTCAAATACGACCACGTGGATCAACTGCGTCCCTCCAGTCCGGTGTTTATCAAAGGTTTTCAGGTGGGTATGGTCAAAGACGTCCATATCGATCCGCAATCCGACACGACAATTATTGTGGTGCTGGATATCGACGGCTCGGTGGATGTACCAAAAGATGCGGTGGCGATTATTGTGAGCCAGAGTATTATGGGCGGTAAAGCCGTCGACCTGCATATAACCCATCCCTGCGAAGGTGGCGACTGTGCCCCCAATAAATCATACCTGACCGGACGGGTCAAAGGGGCCCTGGAAAGTATCATCGGCGAACCGTCAGCGATCGACGCCTATACCAAACGCCTGAAAAGCGGCTTGTCCATCAACCTGGACTCACTGGCGCGGACCAATCCGGAAAGTATGGCCGGATCGCTGTTGGCGCTCGATCAGTCGTTGCGCAACATTGAGTTGATGACCCGCAAAATCAATGCTTTCCTGGACGTCAGTACGAAGAGTTTTCAACAGACCGGCGAAAATGCCGCGAAAATAACCGGGATGCTAAGTGCAAGCGGTGAAGATATTAAAGGCACGATCGCTAATCTGGAAGCGTTGAGTACCCAGTTAAAAAATGCCAATCTCGATCAGAGTGCCAAAAGTGCTACTACTGCGATTGATTCGATCACCGCCTCGCTGAAAGATTTGCGCCTGACACTCAAATCTACCGATCGCACCATTTCGCGCGTCGATACACTGGCGCAAAATCTGGTCATGGGCAAAGGTACCGCCGGACAATTTCTCACCGACCCGAAACTGTATGAGAATCTTACCCGCCTCACGTATCACCTGGAAATACTGTCGCAGGATTTTCGGCTGCACCCGGAGCGTTATACCAGTCTGAAGGTTAAAATATTCGGTAAACCCAAAGTGAATCGCTACGATTATCCGAACGATGACCCGGCCTACCAGTTATTTGTCGACAGTCTGCGCCGGGTACAATCTTATCCGCCCATCGATACGCTTAAAAAATAAGGAACGTGCCGAAAGCCATTCGACCGCTGTACGAGCAGCATGGCGCAGCGGGATACTATCGCGATCATGCGGATACCTATCAAAATCCACATTTTCCGGAAATAAAGAACTTGTTGATCCGCAACCTGGGCCGGTTTGATTGCAGCGGCCCGGTACTTGATTTTGCGGCGGGCGGCGGTGAAGTGACGCAGGTTTTACGGCAATCCGGGGTGCTGGACATTACCGGCTGCGATCCTTTTACCTTTAATTTATATGAAAAAAATACGGGTCGTCCGTGTTTGCAAGCCTCGTTCAAAGATGTGATAAAAAACGGTATCGAAGGACAGTATTCCTTGATTATCAGTTCGTTCGCCTTGCACCTTTGTCCACCTAAAGATCTTTTTTCTCTGGTCTGGAACCTGTTTGCTGCTGCGCCGCTGCTGGTAATACTCACGCCACACAAACGACCGGAACTGGAAAACCTGCCGGGGGTTGAACTGGCTTGGGAAGATTTTGTTACAACGGAGCGTGGAAAGAAGGTGCGCCTCAAAGCATACCGGTTGCGCATTTAGTTTTTGCGAAATTTCCCGGCCAAATCCTTGCGAAACACATCTTTACTCACTTAATTTATATTTCAATGGCACTTAAACGTACAGCTTCTGCTGTTTGGCATGGTACCGGCGCTGAAGGCTCCGGCACACTCACTGGTCCATCGGGCGTACTCGCCGATACGCCCTACTCCTTTAAAACCCGTTTTCAAAATGAGGACGGTGTAGCCGGCACCAACCCGGAAGAATTAATTGCCGCCGCGCATGCCGGTTGCTTTTCGATGGCCTTGAGTTTCCAACTCAGTGGTGCCGGATTTCCGCCGACGGAGTTGCGTTGTGCAGCTACGATCGAGATGGAAAACAAAGGCAGCGGGTTTTCTTTTACCCAGATTACGCTGAAAATGGAGGCCGAGGTACCAGGTATCACCCAGGAAAAATTTATGGAACTGGCGAATGTGGCCAAAGCAGGTTGCCCGGTTAGTCAGGCGCTGTCGGCAGTGCCGATTTCGCTGGATGCAACGTTGGTTAATGGTTAATGAAGCGCGGCTTGGCTGATCTATTAGAGGTATCGGTATGAATTTCTTCGGTCATTCATACCGATGCCTTTTTTTGTTACAGGGTGTTCGCTCACTTACAGATTAATTTACGGTTCGCCCCAATACTATGCGAAAAAACCGTTACTTTTGAGGTTTTTCTGACGCTACCCAACCTGAACGCGTCGTATACCATGCAAAAACTCGCCCTTAAAGATTTCGAATTGCGCATCAATCCTGCCACGGCGCACACTGCGGACGATCTCGTGCAGGCGGGTGCCGTGCGCAACCTGCGCGAAGTCGAAAAAAACTTCTGGGTGGCGCAGGTAGATGACGAGCGCGGTGTGGCGTATGAAACGGAAATGATCCTGTCGCCGCACAAGATAAAAGCCTTTACCTGTGAATGTTTTACCGAAGGCCGCCGATTGATGTGTGTGCATGTGGCTGCGACTTTGCTGAAGGTGCGCAATTTTCTGGAACAACGCACCCAGGAACGCCATGCCAGATCGGAAGCGCAGGCTGCGCCCGTCGAACGCAACCGACTGACTGTGCAGGTGGCGCTGGAGAATGCTACTCCCGAAGCGCTGGCGTTGTTTGTACGCGAATACGCGCGCCGCGACCGCGATTTTTCGTTGGCGCTGAAAACGTGGTTTGCCGGTTCGGTGACGGAAACCGAAAATCCCTATGCACTGGTACTGGATGCCGTCCTTTCCAAAAATGCCAGTGTCAAAAATTTGCGCGAACCCGATTTCCGGCGATTGCGCCGTACGCTGGACGATCTGGAAATACAATTGCAAACGGCGGTAGCAGTGGCCAACTTTTCGGTCATTTATCAGATTGCTACGGCAATTTTACAAAAAACCGGCGCTTTTCTGGCTAAAAATGAGGAAGGCCGGCGCACCGTCCTACTGCAATACTTTCAATCCAACCTCAATACATTGATCACTTTGAGCGGACAACCGCTTTCGCCGGAACTGCGCGAAGCAATCTGGGATTTTGTGCTGCAACAAGGACTGACCGCGCTTTTACCCCTGGAAACCCAGCGTGAAACGCTGCGCTTTTTGAGTGGTGCCACGACCGACAAAGTCAAATTCGCCCGTATCCAACAAGCCTTCGACGAAGCGCCTTATCCGGCTACTGATTTTGTGTTGCAGCTGTTTCTGACCGCCCTGGCCGTGCGTAAAATGCCGGAAGCCACCGTGCGGGTCCTGGATGATTATATCGAGCAGCCCGCTGCGATAAAATCGGCCATTTTACAGTTGTATTATCTCAAACACTGGACTGCGGCCACGCTCGCTGGGGAGCATTTTTTTGAAAAAAATATTTTCAATCCGGCCCAGCGCCGCGAACTGGAGGATGTGCTATTGTACATCGCAGAAAACAGCAAAGACCGCCGCCGCCAGTTGTTGTACCTGCGACTCCGGTTTGTGCAGACGCTTAATTTCGATCTGTACGAAAAAATAAAAACTGTGGCCGGTGAAAAGTGGCCGAAAGAACGGACGACCATTTTGCGTACCCTGGAAAAAAGTGGCGAACGGCAAAAACTCGCCACCGTGCTGGCGATGGAAGGCGAGGTGGATGAACTGGCACAACTGCTTGAAAATGAAACCGATCTGCGCACTTTTCAGCGCCATGAGAACGCCTTTTTTGCCACCCGTAAAGATTTTGTGGTGGGGCGGTACACCACTTTGCTGACTGCCTATTTGAACGACCATTTCGGTCCGCCCGCTACCGTGCAAGTGCGGCAATACTTGAGCAATCTGCTGAAAAAAGGCGAGAACGACATCCTGCGGCAGATCATCCGCGAGCTGGTCGCCCTCTTTCCCGACCGGCAATCGCTGGCGGAAGAACTGGCCGAAATGTTCCCCAAAAACCGTCGAAAAGCGGTGTTTTTACCGCAATAATGCTCCTTTTTTATGAAAATCGAACTTTGGGCCATTGGTAAAACCGCCGAGCCTTACCTGGAAACCGGCATTGCTATTTTTGAAAAACGGCTCAAAAATTACCTTCCGTTTGCCTGGATCATCCTGCCCGATGTGAAAATGAAAACAGCCGATGTTACACTGTTAAAGAAAAAGGAAGGCGAACTGATCCTGTCCAAACTGCACAGCGACGATTACCTGGTGTTGCTGGACGAACAAGGTCAGCAATTTACGTCCGTCGAACTGGCTCGCTGGATCGAACGCCGGCTTTCGACCTCCCACCGTCGCATGGTCTTTCTGATTGGCGGCGCATTCGGTTTTGCCCCCGAAGTGTACGCCCGCGCCCAGGAACAATTAGCGCTCTCCAAACTGACCTTCTCCCACCAGATGGTCCGCCTTTTCTTCGCCGAACAACTCTACCGAGCGATGACAATCCTGAAAAATGAACCCTATCATAATGGGTAATGGGTAATGTATAATGATTAATGGTTAATGGTTAATGGGCGCTGCATTAACCATTAACCATTAAGAAAGTCGTTTTTTGTAGTCGTTGTAGCCGAATTTGCGCACGATATCCAGTGTGCCATCGGGGCGCCAGATGGCGATGCTAGGGTGGACTACGCCATTGAAAGTGCTGGTTTTAACCATGGTATAATGGATCATATCTTCAAAAACCACTTTTTGGCCGACTTTAAGCGGCTGGTCGAAGGAGTATTCGCTGATAAAATCGCCACTCAGACAACTTACCCCGCCAAGGCGAAATTGTGGTTTGCCCGGTACCAGTTCGGTGTGTGCACCGGTCACGCGCGGACGGTACGGCATTTCCAGGGTGTCGGGCATGTGCGCGGTAAAGGACACATCGAGGATGGCCGTTTTTACGCCTTTATTTTTAACAATATCCAGGACGGTAGAGACCAGGACGCCGGTTTCCCAGGCAATGGCACTGCCGGGTTCGAGCAGTACGTGCAGCTGCGGATGCCGTTGCTTGAAGGCTTGCAGGGTACGGATCAGGTGTGGCACATCATAGCCCTTGCGGGTCATCAGGTGTCCGCCGCCGAAGTTGACCCATTTCAGTTTGGGTAAAAAAGTGCCGAATTGTTTTTCAAAGTAACCCAGCGTGGTTTCCAGGTCATAACTCGTGCTTTCGCACAGGGTATGAAAGTGTAACCCTTCCACGCCTTCGGGCAAAATTCCTTTAAAATTCTCCACCGGTTCGCCCAGCCGCGAGCCGGGCGCGGCGGGATTGTACAGATCGGTGCCGACCGGCGACCAGCCCGGATTAACCCGGATGCCGGGACTGACCGGTTCTTTATAACCGGCTACCTTCTTCTGATAACGCTTGTATTGCGTAATTGAATTGAAGGTGATATGGCTCGAATACTGCAGGATTTTGCCAAAATCCCGCGGCGTATACGCGACGGCATACGTGTGGGATTTGACGCCCATTTCTTCGAAACACAAACGGGCTTCGTTCAGCGAGGATGCAGTCGCACCCGACAAGTATTCCCGCACGATCGGGAAAGCACTCCACATCGCAAATCCTTTGAATGCGAGGATGATCTGTACGCCGGCTTCGCGCTGCACGCGGTCAATCAATTGCAGGTTGTTGCGCAGTAACTGTTCTTCTAACACGAAGCAGGGCGAGGGTATTTTTTTAATGTCCATGGCCGCAAAAGTAGTAATTACTGTTTGACAATCCGCATAGGCGTCGTGCTTTCTGTACCGTTGGCGAGGTACAACAAATAAACACCTGGCGGTAAAGTGCTAACGGACAACGTGGTATGATTCGCGCCTTTCACCGGTTCGAGTCGGGTTTCCTGCATGGTTTTACCCATTAAATCCAGGATGCGAAGCGAGGTAACTTGCTCGTTTTCTGTAAGATACTGTACCTGCAAGCGGTCGGTCGCCGGGGTAGGGTAGAGGCCCGCAATCGCCAGGCGGTCGTTCGGGCGCACCAGCCGGATCAATTGCGAAATGGCGGCTGTGCCATCGTAATCAACCGATCGCAGGCGATAATAAGCCACGGGCAACGGCGTGCGGTCTTCCAGTTGGTAGTTCGTCCGCGCAGCGCTGTTGCCAGCGCCCGCTTGCCGGCCGATCACCGTCCATTGTAGTCCGTCGGCCGAGCGTTCCACGCGGTGTTCGCGGACATTGCGCTCGGTCAGGGTTTCCCAGCGCAGCAGGTTTATCGCACCCTGTACGGCACCGGTAAACGACTTTAATTCAAGCGGCAGCGCGTATCGGGCCAGATGCGCGCCCACTTCGCCCAGCGACGGTACCTGCACTTCGAGGTAAAAAGTGCCGGAAGCGCCCATTGGTACGGCCGTCACGGTGGGGATATAAGTTGCCAGGCCGACCCCGAAATTATTGTTCAATTGATTGCAATCCTCGTCCGGGCCTTCGTAATTTGTCACGTTCAGGTCGTCGATCGTGGCAGCCGGTTCTGCCGCTACGAGTTTCAACCGATCAAACTCCGCGTTGTAGTAAAATAAGCGCAACTGGACCGGCGCAATGGCCGGTAGGGTTGAACTGAAATTGTAGTAAGCCGGCATATACGGCGTTACATTCTGGGCGATCGGAATCGTGTCGGTTACATTGAGTTGCACCGAAACGGTGCCCAAATCCTGTTCGCCCGGTTTAATCGCCGCCACGATATCGCCGATCTCCAGGACATTCGGCGTGGTATAGATGTTGTACCAACGGTTGCCACCCGATGCCAGGCCGTTCACGCCCGTCACCGAATAACCCGGCACGGCACAATTGGATTCCACAGCGCGCGGTGCTTTATTCAGCACCTCCAGGCAGAACGAACCCAGGATAATACCGTATCCGTCCATCTGAATATAATAGGTCGAATCCGGCGTCAATCCGGTGTAACTCATTTCTGCGTTGTAGCCATTTCCGGCCAGTTCGCCGCTGTCCTCGTCGCTTTCCAGCAGCGTAAAAGTGGCATAATCCGAGGAGTCAGCAGCGGTATACAAGGCGATTTGGGTATCGTTATTACCGCCAGGTGGTACTACGTCTGTGGTGATCGTCACCGTGCCCGAAGCGGGTGCTGCAAAGCGAAACCACACCGTACGGTCGATCGGATTGCGCCAGCGGCCGGTAACGCCATCGGAAGGGTCTTCGTCCGGATCCGGTTCACCTGGGAAGGTCGACGCACCATCGTTGCTATAAACGTTGCCGGCGCAAGGCAGGTCGATGGTTAAAGCAATCGCGTTCGACGCTTCGTCATTCGTTGGTTTACAATCAAATATGCCGAACCGTTGCTGCGTAAGCAGCGAGGGAGTCTGGGGCTCAAAACGGATAAAGTACTCCGTGCCGGCGGTTAAAGGGCCGAAGGAAAAGGTATCCGGCTGGTTAAAATCCTCGATACAGCGCCAGCCGGTGGCAGAAAATCCTTCACTGACGGGTTTATAAAAATAGCCGGCGTAGAGTGAATTCAGCGTTTGGGATACACCAAAACTGTACATGCGCGTATTGGGCGCACGAAAACGGAAAATCTTTTCGCGGCCGGGCGTAGGGATAGCGCATACCGGCGAGTTAAAAACGCCCGTACCGATTGATGAGGCA
Organism: Chitinophagales bacterium; assembly: GCA_038203695.1. GTDB lineage: Bacteria > Bacteroidota > Bacteroidia > Chitinophagales > Saprospiraceae > M3007. The sequence continues at coordinate 5,990 of JBBRDQ010000116.1, read as the reverse complement.
TTGTTACCCGCGCTACCGCACTGTATGGTTGGCACATTGGTAAATTCCGGCAAGGTAAAAAATGGCACATAGGTCCAGTTGCTGGAATCGCCGCTGTTACAATAGGTTTTAATATACGCGTCGTAGACAGTCGCCTCGGTAAGCCCGGTTAACGGAAAAATCGTATTGGAAGTCGTGTCGTTTATGACGGCTACACCGCCGGGCACAAATGGCGTAACGCCGATCTGAATCCCATAATGATCGGCGTTGAACATAGCCGCCCACGACAAACGCGCGGACGTCGACCGGATATTCCCGACGCTGGCACCGACTACCGGATAACAACTGCTGGGAGTCGCACAAAGCGTTTGCGCGATCCAGCCTGCTGCCGTAGCGGCGGTATCTGCGTGAAAGACAAAAGTAAGGCAGCCGGTCGCTGTAGTGGCTTTCAGCGTTGCCGTAAAAGAGCCTTCGCCGATAAACTTTGCCAGCGCCGGCCAGGAGGTACTGTTGCCATTATAGACGGTAAGCGTATCCCCTTTAGCCAGTTCTAAAATCGGAAAAAGCAAAATAGCAACGTCTAGATTTGAACCGGGACAAATGACCGTAGTGTCGCGTTCATTGTTGCTGTAATTGTTGCCAACTCCACCCGTATCGTAAAACAGGGAATCGCAGGAAATTTGGGCAGCAAGTCGGGTTGGAATAAAGAGAGTGGTGCCGCACAAAATGGCGCAGCAAACTAACATCAGGGACGAGCGTCGCTTCATGTCGTATAGGATTGAATCGGTTCAACTTGTAGATTAAATACGGGTAGTACGGGGACGGTACAAAGTAACAAAATGTAAGCCGGATATTTACTAGGGCTACCTAAAAAAACACCCGACCTTCTGGGGGAAGGCCGGGTGTTTTGCAAGGAGAATCTGGTTGTTTTATTCTTTAACGATGCGCATCGGTGTAGTAACTGCGGTGCTGTTGGCCACGGTAACGTTATAGATGCCGGTTGGCAACGTTGCAAGTTGTAACTGTGCTTCATTGATACCGTCGTTGGCATCGGCTTGTTGCGTCAAGACAATGCGACCACTGATATCCGTAACATTAATCGTAACGCGTTCTTCAACTTGTGCTGCAAACTGAATTGTCACTTGGTTACTCGTCGGCGACGGGAAGGCAGTCGTGATGCTGAAATGACTTTCTTTACGCGTCAGCAGGATCGAACTGGAAAGCGACTCCGCGCCATCGAAGTCTACAGACCGCAGGCGGTAGTAGGCTTTAGCGAGCGGCTGTTTGTCTTCTAATTGATAGGCTACCAGTGTAGTAGACAGTGATTGACCGGCTTTGCGGCCGATTTCAGTCCACCGGGTGCCATCTACCGAGCGCTCGACGATATGTGCATCGACATTTTTCTCCGTTTGGGTTTCCCAGGAAAGCAGGTTGGTGCGATCGAGGGTTTTGCCGGTGAAGGAGCGCAGTTCGAGGGGCAGGGCATTATTAGTGCCTCCAATGGCAAACTTGGAAAATGTTGTACAGCCTGTTCTGGTTACAGAGCTCAGACCAGCAGGAGCAACAGGCGTGCCATCCGTATTTGTCCAGCTACCAACAGTCGGAGATTTCAACAATCTGATTTGTGAAAATAGTGTGATAGCAGCATTATTGGTTTGTAAAAAGCCGGTTGCATTTGCGTCAGCAGTATATGTACCACCATTGCCGGATATCCTATCCACGGTCCAGTATCCTGATGGTGAGACAGCATCGCAGGTAATTCCTCCATCCAACAAGGGTAAGCCACTTGTGCCAGGATCACTTGCCGTGAAGAGCGCGCCGATGACACCACCTGCCGCCTGAGTAACGGAAAAACTAATTGTAATAGGCTGGTAGGAACTAGTAGAACCGATCGGGAAAACACGGGAAGTGGTACCAGTACCTGTATTATTCCAACGGCGGAATTCACCAGTAATATAACTCGTTGCACTACCTCCAGTGAGCGTACCGTTTAATGCTGCTGTTGTTCCGAGCGTCAGTGGTGATGAATTATTGACTTTGCCAGCAGTTAAAGTAAGCGTACCTGAAACAGAACCTGTACCCGTACCAGTTAATGCTGTTGCGCTAGAAATAGTAACTCCAAATGGGTTGTTGATTGTTAAGCTGTTGAAGTTAGCGGTAGGCGATGCTGTAAGATTTCTAAAAACACCTCCGCCAGTTATGGATTGTGCTACTGTGCCTGGTATTAAACCATTACCAGATAAAGAGGCGAAAACATTCGTAACAGTAGATGTGATGGTACCGTTGTTAATGATATCTCCCGCAAAAACCGGACTTATGGAACCTGAATTTAACCGGATTTCAGAACCGGCATCCACTGTAAGCGTGCCTTTTACATTTAAACTCCACGGTCCCAGCGAGGTCCATCTGTTTGTAGTACTTCCTCCTTTTATTTCTACATTTCCGCAGAAAAGTCTACCGGTCCCAGTATAACATTCAATAATGAAGCCGCTTGTGTTGGAGGAAGCCTGGCTACTTGATCCATCTCCTAAGCGGAGCGTATGAGATGTACTCCAGGATGATGCAGTGGTCGATACATTGTAATCAACCGCTTTACCGCTTCCTGAATTAAAATTAGGGTCAACAATGGTAATAGTCCCACCAGTTACGCTACCTAACCCAGAGCTTATCAGCAATGTAGTGATTGAAGATGCAAGACTTGCTGCTACAGAGCCACCATTACCATCAATAATGATATCGCCGGCAGATTGGTTAAATGTAGCACCGCTACTAATAGTAACACTACCATTGACGTTAAGTGTACCCCCTGAAACAGTTAAAGTTCCGCTATTGCTCAATGAACGAAGGTAGCCTCCCGTTGGGCCGAGGTTTACTACACCTCCCGACACTGTCATAGTGGCTCCGGAAGCCACCGTAATATTACCAGTAGTAACATTCGCTACCAAACCTGTACCTACGTTTAGTGTACCAGCAGATACATTCAGTACACCTCCGCTACCAAAAGTGATACTTCCCGATGTAACAGTGCCAGTGGAAGCAGTACCTACGTTCAATGTACCACCACTTACTGCTACTGTACCATTGATCACTAAGTTCTGGGTACCTGTACCGGCACCACCTATCGTAAATACATTAGCGCCAATTGTCAGTGTTTTTGTAGCTGCTACCGTTACAACCGCTTGAATATTGGCACTAACGTCCATTATTATGTTATGGTTGATATTTATAGCCGAGGTCGTTCCATTAGGAGGCACTCCGCAAGCCCAGGTGGCCGGATTGCTCCAGTTGCCATCAGATGCTGTGGCAAACGATACTAATGCAGTTGGTGTAATTGCTGCGCCCGGATTCGTAGTTGTCGGCACTTTGCTGACAGTAGAATAAACGTAAGTAGGTACGGCCGCATCAATAGTACCGGTTACACTACAACTAAGATCGTATACAATCCAGAAGTAATTGCCGCTACCACTCGCTAAAGTTTGCGTACCGCTGACTGCAAAAGTAGTTCCAGGCGTGTTCACGGTAGTGCCAAACTGTGTAGTGGTGGCAAATGTGGTCGTAGTGGTATAGTATACTTTTGCGGCTGTTACATTTGCAGGAGTACCACCAGCCATATCTACATTAATCGTTTGCATTTGTAGGGGGCTATTACTACCTGCAGTAGTTGTCTGGAGGCGATAAATCTGTACATTGGTAGCACCAGCTGCTGCAGCACCGGCAGGTTGTGTAGAAGCGTCACTCGCTAAAGTCATTACTGGCGATGCGGCTACGTTCAGGGTGAAATTCACCCGGCTAGTGGCGAAGTAAGTATAAACACGAATATAATAGGTGGTACTTGGTGTTAGCCCCCCGAGTGTAGCGGACTCAGGATCACTGCATAGCAAAGAAGTGCCGCCGCAGGCTGCAAATACCTGAAACATCATATCTAGAGAAACTCCACTTACTGCGGTCAGTCCAGTCAGGCTAATATCAACACTACTACAGTTGGCCGGCGTAGTAAATGTGTACCAAACGTCATCGTCAGCAGTGCCTAAGCATCCGACGAGGGATTGAGTAGCGGCGTTTGTAGTTCCCATAATAGTAGCCGCTGCGCCGCCGATTGTAAATGCTGGCATTGCGAGGGCACCTGCACAATCGTCGTTTGCCGGCGCTGGCGCTGGCTCTTCTACACACATATTCCAGGTGCCCGAGTTGGTTGAACTACCTACCCAAACCCTCAAATAATAAGTCGTTCCCGCTACAAGTGCCGGTGTGCTTACTGTTCCGCTGCCGCTAGAGCCAAATCCGGTGTTACAAGCGCCGGAGACTGCCGCTAAACTACCGCAAGCGCCGGTGTATAGGTCATATCCAACGGTAGATGCGGTACCGGTAACGGCAACCAGGGTATTGTACCGGATGGTATAGGAGCCTGAAACGGCAGGCGTAATAGTGTACCAGATATCATCGTCAGTACCGGTGGTAGTGCAACTTGGGTTGGGGGTAGATTGATTTGCACCACTGGTAGATACACCGACGAAAGCACAAGCACCAAGTGTGGAAGTGCTAAACACAGTGGCACCGGCACAATCATCATTTGCCGGAGCCGGTGGAGGCATTTTGATACAAAAATCAAAAGATGCCGAATTCGCTGACCCTGCAGTACAAATACGCAGGTAATAATTGGTAGATGCCAGCAAGGTATAAGAAACGGTGCCGGAACCGGCACTGCCATAACCCAGGTTGCAAGTTCCACTGACCTCTGTCAAGGCACCACAACTGGCACCTGAATAGAGTTGGAAAGCAACTTGGGTGGCAGTGCCCAGTGTTTGTACAAAATTCTGGTAACTGAAGGTATAAGAGCCGGCAGCAGTAGTACTAAACGTATAAAAAATATCGTCGTTGTTAGAACTGCTGAAGCAGGTTGATGTCGGAGAAGTTGACAGCGTAGCATTGGTGGTGTTGATATTTGTAAAACTACACGCAGCGAATGGACTTACGGTAAAAGGCAATGCGCCTGCGCATTCATCATTTGCCGGTGGCGGCGGTGGTGTCGTGACGCAAACATCGAAAGTAGTGGTTTGCGCTCCAGCAGAAGTAAAAGTGGCGACACGTATATAGTAAGTGCTTCCGCCAGTAAGTCCGGTAAGCGTTGCGGTATTTGGGTCGCTGCATATCAGTGAGCTGGGTGCGCCACAAGAGCTCAGTACTTGAAATGTCATATCCGTTACCGAACCGACGACATTCTGAATAGTAACAATGTGAGATGTTCCAGTAGCTACAAAAGAGAACCATACATCATCGTCGTAAGTACCACATGTACTAGTCGGACCAGTTGATGCTGTCGCGGAGAGGACTGTACCGGAAGTCACCGCTGTGCAGGTTAGTGCTGGATTAACTGTTACGGAAAGTGCACCCGCGCAATCGTCGTTTGCCGGTGGTGGGGGCGGGGTGGTAACACAAATAGTGAAAGCGGATGCTACACTTGCCAAAGAGGTATAAATTCGTACATAATAAATGTTTCCAGCGGTCAGACCAGTTGTCGTAAGCGTAGTGCCCGTTCCACAATTGACACTCGTCCACCCTCCACAGGAGCCGCTTAATACCTGCATAACCATTGTATTAGTGGGCGCGATACTGCTCAAGGTTACAGTATGGGTACTGCTTGTAGCCGTGAAAGCGTACCAAACATCATCATCGGGCGTGCCGGTACAAGTGCCGATTGGTACACCGCTAGAGGCGGTTGCACCGGAGGTCGTTTGTGCGGTTAGCGAAGTGGTACAAGTTATGCCACTTACCGACAAGGTAGTTGCGGCAACACATTCGTCGTTTGCAGGTGCGGGTGGTGGTGGCGCTATATACAACTGAATACTTGCCGCACCCACAGTAGGTGCACTGCATCCCGAAAGGCAATATTGCCAGGCAACAATGTAGTAGGTTGTTCCAGCGGTAAGATTTACCGATGAAATGAGAGACTGTAGTGTCAGAGGCGTACCACAGGCATCATCGTCGCAAATGACTTGTGTAAATGGGCCGCT
>JBBRDQ010000115.1:0-15858 GCA_038203695.1 Chitinophagales bacterium | reverse complement strand
GTCAGCCTGCCAGAAAATCCGTTTTAATCCGTTCAATCCGGGTAATCCGTGTGCTATCCTGTCGTAACGTGAAAATCCGTTTCAATCCGCTCTGCTATCCTGCCGCTACCGGGAAATCCGAATCTTCATCATACCCTGCTAAAACGCTTTGAATACCAGCGTATCCACGCAACCCGCTCCCAGATTTCCGAATTCAGGCGCATAATCCGGCATAACCCGCCGGTATTTCCGGTGTCCACCCAGTTGGATCGCTATCCCGGTGTCTAATACCGTAGCGTGGTACGTCACAAAATAATAACCCCGCGTCGGGTATCCTTTACACAGTTCGATCCGCAGCTTGTTGGGACTTTGATAGCGGTACAGCCCTTTATCATCCATGTTTTTACCGGCCTCGATATTTTTGATGATTGCTGTCCAGGTTTCAAACTTCGGTTCCGGACCTTCCGCTCCGAATTCGACCAAGGTCAATTGATCAGCATTGTAAAAATGCGCGACGAAATGCGAATACGTTTCGCCATCCCTTTTTAAATTGTAGTAAAGGCCATCTTTGCGTACAACAGCAGCAGTAGCAGCATCCTTGACCTGGCTTAGTTTATAATCGCTTCGGCTGGGTTTTCGGTACAACAGAAAGCAGCCGGAGCAAGTGATGGAGAGCAGGAATATGGTTAGAAAGCGCATGACGAGCGGTTAAGTGTACAGTATCAACAACTTCCTTCTGCCCCAAAAAAAACGACGATTCCCATTTTTTCTAGTGCTTTTACTGCTTCGCGGTAGTTGGTGGGATCGGACCGACGATCAGGTAGGACGTTTTTACCAAAATTCTGAATGGCCTCCCTAAATGCTGCATCGGACAGGTTAGGATTGAAACAAAAGATATGCGCATTCACGAAATAATTGTCGCTGTTAAATAAATTGACGGTAGTAAAATGCTGCACGGAATCATGCGCCATAAGGTCCACCGTACCCGGCGCGAATACTTCAATATTTCTCCACAACAAGCAGGGTTTATCTTCCGCGCTTATATATATGGTGTAATTAATACTGTCCAAATGGAGGGTGTGCACCGACGCAGCATCCGTATACAAAAACTCCTTGTCCAAAGGATTGGCCGATGCTACCGGCGATATCAACGTATTGTATTGTTCAAATACCTGAAATTGCAGGGTTTTTCGATCGGCAAAGAAATAGGTATTGATTAACTTTTGGAACGCTTTATCCGGATGCATGTCCTTATAGTCCTCCATGCTAATATTGTAATCGGATAGTGGAACGTATCCGGTTACAGAAGATCCGTTTTTCAGCACAAATTTTGCTTTGTGCAGTATGATCGAACCGTAGTCTGCATAGGCTTCGCTGGCCAGGGCAGTAAAAACCAAAAAGAATGAGAGTCGGAGCAAAGTGGTTTTCATGTTTCTTATTTTTGAAAAGGGTCCGTTTTATGCGTGTGAAAAACGATTGTGTTACCTCATTAAGTCCGACAATAGGGTCGTTAAATTCGGCCCGTTCTTCGACCGGCACCTACAGTTGGTTGTGCATCGATGCGCCCACGTTTTACACCTCGAATTTACGGAAATAATCTGAATTGACTGCAAATTTTGTCACAAAACCAAAAACACCCCCCACAACAACTCGCCCAACCGCGAAGATCCGCCTACCAGCACCGCATGTGCCACCTTTTCCACCTCCCATTGTTTTGCTGCCGGATTGTACCAGGCCAGGGGCAGTGGTACAAAACCTATAACTTTGATCGACCCCATTCAAGTCTAAACTACAAAACACCCGTAACCTTTGAAAACCTACATCACGATCTCTACTTTGGAGTGATACTGATAAACGGGGAGTAGGACAATAGACATATTGAGTTTATTTTAATAAAAGTATTTGCTGATGAAGTGTCTTCTAATAAACACTGGCATGAATTAGTATTTACATAAGACCTGATATTAATGTACTTATTTTACTTTCTCAAACTGTCCCACTGCTAATAATAACTGTTCAGAAAATCCAAAGATTTCGTCTACCGACAAAATTTCGTGTTTGATTTCCTTTTTGTCCGCATCTATAAGTGCAAAATACTTTTTTGATGTATTGAGATACAGGCGACAAATTGTCTTCAAACGGTTATTATCGAGTAAAATGGCAAAGTAAGATTGCGCGTCCCGGAAAACGATGCGATTGGCGGCTACTTTTTGACGACAGATCGCTTTGACGATAAAGTATGCCTCTAATTCTTCCTCCGTAGTCACGATTTTTGGCCCATATTCATCCACCTCATCTGGTGCCTGCGGCGTTTTAGGTAACAGCCGTTCAGCAATGAGCTCGTCTATGAGTGTTGGAATGTTTTTATGCAATAAGTCGGTGTACAGATTCATTACTTTGTCTGTGACGCGGCCACGTTGCTTTTCGAGAAAGGTTTTATCGGCAACATATTTGACAAAATCCCTGCTTGGGTTTTTCAGGTCGCCGTGCAGCAGGGTGCGTATCTCGCGGCTATATACCATTTCACTTACTGCATTTTGAATGGCCTTTGGGTCAAATGTGGTTTTGGAAAAGCGCTCCACGAAATCGGCTTCTACTTCGGTATGATCAGTAATGTCAAATTGAAAAAACGGGTAACCATCCATTACATTTGATTTGTCAACATCAGTAAAGAACCAATACTTGATTCCATTTGTCAGGATGCCAAATCGCGCTTCTGAAAATGTAAAGTACCTCGACAGTTGCGTACCATGCTTATCGAGGCGTTCCACACACTTTTTGCATTCGACTAAAATAATTGGTTTGCCGCCTTTTTTGAGTGCATAGTCTACTTTCTCTCCTTTTTTCATAGGTACGTCAGCCACAAATTCTGCCGTCACATCATTATGGTCAAACACATCAAACCCTAAGATTTGAAGAAATGGCATAACGAAGGCATTTTTCGTACCCTCTTCATTGGTTATAAAGGCTTTGTTGGCATCTACTTTCTCTGCCAGTTTTTTGAGTTGCTGCTTGAAGTCCATTGTTTTATTTAGCATTTTACTTTCTATTAGACATAATTGCAAGATGTGCTTGTAGCAATCTTATGAAATTACGAAGAACGCTTAATTGAGAATCTTCTAAACCATCAGGATCAAAATGCATAATATTATTTCGAATAATTCTGATGCTTTCAAGATCATTGCAAAAGGTAGCTCGATCAAAAGAAATGTGTAATTTTATCCATATTTGCGGGTGCTGAAAGAGTCGTAAATATTCTCCAAAGGTTAGATCGGAAACATGCTCTATCTTTCTATTTTCATCTTTTTCATCCTTTACCTTTTCGATTTCAGAAAGTGGTAATTTGGCAAGTAATTGGCGTAAATGCCTTTCTATTTCCGACACTAATAAAAATGGTTCAGTTAACTGCTTAAATTGAAGGCTTAAATCACTAGCTGTAACGATACCGCAGATTTCTTTTATACTGTTTTGTACAATAACATAATCGTGCTCAATAATCAGTGGTAATGCTTTGAATAGAGAGGTCTCAGAGGAAATTAACGGTGGATTAGTTTCCATACAATCCCTAACCTTTTCAAGGCTTTTCCCCCCAATTGATTTCATGCCAATGTTTTTCCAAGAAATTACGCCTTTTAAATCTCTTTTTGCTTGCTGCATGACAGGTAATTGAGAAAAATCATGAGAAATCATTTTAGTAATAGCCTCATTGAGATCACTATCGGGCTTGATGAAAACTAAATCTTTATTGGCGGCCTCAAGACGGCTTATCCTATAAGTAGGATCATCCCACTCAATTAACTCTTCAGGAATTAAAGATGAACCTGCTTGCTGAATGTTTATTTTTGGATCAATTTTATCTTTCTTTTTTCTAAGATCAAATACAATAGATGCATCAATATAAGCTGAAGTAAAGTCAGGAATGGTAATTAAATCATGCCTTTGAAGATCTTTTTTTACATGCTCTATTACACCAATGGTTCTTCGTTGAAATCCAAACCAACTTAAAAAAGTTCGTACAGTAATGGGTTGAGGAATCTGATCATTAATCAAATTTTGTCTAATACTTTTTAATTTTTCGTCGGTAGCCATAATATGGTTATTGATTAATTAAGTAATGGATTAAAGATCAACTGAAGGCATCTTTTAATTGAAAATGTTAGAAACTGAGACAACTTGAACTGCTGGGTCTTGCCCATACATATTATCATATGTTAGACAAGCCAGACATATGATATATAAGTCACAGCCTCAAACAAATAGATAATCTGAAATCCCTGCAAATGTAACACCCAAACTCTAATCCCCAACCCACTACACATTTTTATTTTCCAACATCCAACCACCCCCCCAAACAAAAAAAGCCGCTGTGGCCTAAACCACAAGCGACTTCATGGGAATACAATGCTGGGATTAAAACAATGGGTCTTAAAATTGAGTATTTGAAGATGTGCGTATTCAAATAGAAAAACAATTCGAATAATCAGATTTTCAGCCACTCAACGTAAGCAAACACACCTTTTCATATATTCTTGCTGCGGATCATCTCGTACTCAATTGCTCCAATACGTTCCGATCCTCTTTTTAGTACATCATCATTCTCCGGCTGGCCGTTCCATACGGCGTCTCCAGACGGGCGGTATAAAAACCGGGTTCGCGAAGGTCGGCGCGGTGGATCACAAAGTGGCTTTCGCCGTGTCCGAACACGCCCGTTTTAGCGGCGACTTCTTTGCCTTGCTGGTTGAAAATCCGTAATACCACCTCCGTGAGAGCGGGCAAACGAAACCATAAAAGCGTCATTTCAATGAATGGATTCGGGGAATTTTGGTACAGTTCAACACCGGAATCCGAAGCGGCGTGGCCCTGGGGCATTTCAAGTTGCGTTACAGTCATGATTAAACTTTTCAGAGCCGCGCCGGTGCATTGTTTCTCATAGTATGCAGTCGGACTGGTCAAGACATGAAGATTATTGGATAAAATAGAAGCACCCGCAGGCACAATGTTTTTAATCCAAATCCTGTGCCAATTTTTAAAAACGGCTTAAAAAACAATCGTCGATGAAAAAATAATTGGACCGCTTTTACCGAAACTATCCCTGGCGTATGCACGGTTCACTCGAACGTCTCCATTTTCAAATCATCGAGCCGCACGGTTTTATCGCTGTCGGCATTCCAGAAGAGTATGCGGACGCTGGTGCTGGCTTGTTTCGGCAGGCGCGTATCAAAAAATAGGGTTTTGGTTTCCGCACCGTCCACATGGCGCTGCAGGCGGATCGAGACTTCTTTGATCTTTTGATCGCCGTTGTAAAAGCGCACGATAAACTGGGTCATTTTCCAGGTATCCCATTCCTTCGGATCGCAGCGGAAGGTAGTGGTGGCACGCACCCAGCCTTTGGTATCGGGCAGCAACTGCGCCGTGTATTCGGGGGAAAATTGCCGTCCGCCGTTGAGCAGGAGCGATTTGGTGCCGCTGATAGGCGCATCGGTGGTGACGGCCGTGGTATCGTTCTCGAAATGCTGGGTCAGTATTTCCCGTACGTTTTGCCGCTCGCCACCTTTGTATTCTTCGTTGATATCCAGGAATTTCAACCAGTCGCGCTGCATCTCGTAGCGGCCCAGTACTTTCAGCACATACCGTTTGGTCATTTGCTCGGACACGAACAAACCACCGCGGTGTGCCTGGTGGGTCCACCAGAGATTGAGGTAGATAAAGCTGCCGGCTAATAGCGCAAAGATCGCCGAACGCCAGGTCCGCGCAGTCACCCATTGCACCAGCGCAGCCAGCGGAAATACCCACAGCGGATAACTCTGCACCATCGCCCGTTGTCCCAGACTGCCGCCGTACCACCAGATATCCCAGGCGGCGGTGATGTACAGAAAGACGCCGCAAAACAGCAGGATGCCCGGAAAAATGGCCCGCTGCTGTCGCCACAGCGCAAAAAAGCCCAATACCGCAAAAATCAGCATGGGAGAGTAGATCAGCCACCCGGCCCGCGCGCTGAACAGCACATCGGTAAGGTGCGGTTTCAGCCAACTAAAACCCTGATCCTGGTAACTATACACGATCCACTCGCCGGTCGCCCAATGCCAGTAGAGCGGTTGCAATGCGATGATGGCACCGGCCACCGCTACTGCGAGGGCCATTTTGCCGTAATTTTTCCAATAAAACACCACACGCTCGCGCAACGCCGGCAAAGAGCGCACGCCCCACAACACTGGGATCAAAACCGACACCATCTCGGTCGGCCGTGTCAGCACGGCCCAGCCCACACAGGCACCAATGGCCGCCGCCCAGCGCCAGTCTGGCGTTCGGTAAAATTGAATGGTGCTGAAAACCAGCAAACTGTACAGCGTAAAGAGCCAGTTGTGGGTCATCGCACCGTCGATGGCAGTGTAGTTCAGGTAATTGGTGCCGAACGTGAGGCAGAGTAACACCACGGCCACGGTGCGCTCGGAGAAGAAATGCAACAGGTTGCGCCGCGTCACCCACAAACCCAGCAGCGCCACGATCAGACTGCCCCAGGTGATGGCAGCCTGGTACGGCAGGGAAAAGCCGTCGGCCGGATACCCCAGCGGTTCGGCGAGGAGATGCGCGACCAGAAACCAGGGCAGAAATTGCAGTGCCTGGCCCATGGAGTACTTCATTACATAATTGCCGGACGGGTGTTTGAATACCTGACCCATGCCCGGTCCGGGATGGTACTGGTTGCTCAAACTGTCGAAAAAAGCGACGTGTTTGACGTCTTGGTAGATCAGCGCAGCCGGCAGATACAGGTAGTAACCCGATACGTCCCAACTGATCGTGGCTTCCGTTTCGGGTTGCTCCCATTTGGGGTAGTACAAAAAGGAGGTGGCCACGACCAGCGCGGCGCAGATCCAGTAGGCTATGCGGGACGGACTAAAATTCATTGTCCTTAGGATTGGTGTCGGGAATGGTTTTCAGACCCAGTTTGGCCTTTTTGACCGTTTTGCCGGCCGGAATGGCAAACGAGACCGATTTTTTACCGTCTTTCCAGATGGCGGCGGTTTCGTGGAAAATACCTTTCGAACCGTCGGCATAGTCTACTTCGAGGTGTATGGGCACTGGAAGATTGCCTTTGCGCTCTACTGTCAGCACTTTTTTCTTGCTTTTCGCGACGGATTGCACGCCTTTCAGGGTCAGGTCAGGATAGCCCCATTCAAAAAACCAGGGTTTCCAGAACCAGTCCAGGTTTTGACCGGAGGTATTATTCCAGGTATTGAAAAAGTCGAACGGCGCGGGGTGTTTGCCTTTCCAGCGATCCATGTACTGGGTCATACAGGCATGGAATTTATCGTAGCCCAGCATATCCAGCAGGGTGAAATACGCATTTTGTGGACGCTGGTAAGAGGCGTTGCGGTAGGCAGTAGAAAGGTTGCGCGAACGCACCATCGGCGGCACATCATTGTCCGAACCGGCAATCGCCGAGTAGTTGCGTACGCTACCCAGGGTGTGATTGCTCAGCGAATCGGATAATTTATAGTCAAAAAATGCCGCCCAGCCTTCGTCCATCCAGGCGTAGTCCTGCTCATTGACGCCCATCATAAACGGGAAATAGGTGTGCGAAACCTCGTGTACGGTCAGTGTCATCGGCGAGGTAGGGGCAGTGCTGGCGTCGTTGCACATCATCGGATACTCCATGCCGTCGTTGCCGTTAAAAACGGTCATGCTAGGGTAGGGGAACGGATAACCCGGCAGGTAAGTGCTCATCAGGCGGATCCCGTCGGCAGCGATGCGGGCGACCTGCGGGTAATCTTTGGAAGCCGTATTGTAGGCTGCGCCGACAAACGTGCGGCGACCGGTTTTGTCATCGACAATGACCGAGGTTGCATCCCAGTTGTTGTGGTCGCTGGCGGCAAAGGCAAAATCGGGCACATCGGTCGCAATAAAATGAAAATCATTCGGCGTATTTTTCTGGTACACCCCGCCGGATTTCACTTCTTTTTCGGTAAAGATCGACACCACGTCGGCACTTTGATGGGCGCGGTTCCAGCGTTCCAGATACGCCGGCTGCAACAGTTCTGCCGCATTTTGCCATTCGCCGGTGGCCCACATTTGGAAATTGGCGGGCAGCGTCATCGTCACGTCGTAGTCGGCAAACTCGTTGTAAAACTCATACTGGCCATTGTACGGCGCATCGGCCAGGCCGTGTTGGTCGTCGTACACGGCGATTTGCGGATACCAGTACGGCACCATAAAGGTCGTGCTGTCGCACACACATTCGCGGGCGGCGTCTTCACCGGCGGGCAGGATGTACGACCAGCGCACCCCGAGCGTAGCCGAGGTTTTGGGTAGCAGCGGCGTGGCCAGTTTGATGGTTAGAAAAGTACTACTGCGGTTGCGGTCTTTGTCGTTGACGACGGTACCGTTGTAGGTCAGGTTGTCGATGCGCACGCCTTCCTCCGTGACATCGGAGGGCGTCACATCGTAGGCGCGCAAGCTGCCTTTGCGATAGCGGTCGGCGGCCAGTTTGAAGCGGATATTTTTGAGGGTATCGGGGCTGTTGTTGCTATAATTAATCGTCTCTTCCCCGCTCAGCCGGCGCGTTTTGGGTTCCAGGCTGGCTTTAATGGTATATTTTGCCCGGTTTTGCCAGTAGTTTGGCCCCGGTTTGCCGTCCCAGCTGCGCGTGCCGTTGTCGTAACTGCGTTGCAGGTTGCGCGGGAAAAACAGGGTGGTTTGGGCGGTTGTTTTTAGGAAAAACAACAAAAAAAGGAGGGTGAGGGTACGCGTTATGTGCATAAGTAAAATTTGTTCAATCCGTTGTGCAATCCTGCTGCTACGGGCAAAATATGGAACATCTGCGTGCCATCCAGCCGCCCAAATGTACGCCGCCCTACTGCATATTATCCAACACAATTTGCAGCGCCTCGGGCGATACACTAAAATCGCCGCGAAACGGATTGTCCATCGCGGCGATTAAATAGATCAGCGATCCCAGCAGCGCAGCGAACAGCGCCGTCATTAACACATGCACCCGAAATTTATCGGTAACAAAAAACCAGGTGATCACAATGTTGAGAATGGCCCCAAAAAAAATGATGTACCAGATGGCGGATGGCAGTCCTTCGGTGACACTTTTGAGGCGTTTGCGTCGCCACTCGATCACACTGTTGAATTGTTTATAGGCTTCGGCGAGTTGGATTTCCTGGTTTTTAGTGGTGGGTTCAAATTGCTGCAATGCTTTTTGAATACGCGTCATACGGGCTGTGCCGCCGTGGGGCAATATCCCTCTTTGTTGTTGCGGCCAGGCATCCTCAATCGTATATTGTACATATTCGCGAATATGTAGCCGCAGTGTATCGCCCAATGGCGCGGGTACGCCGCCCACATCCTGGTACAGCGCCGCCAGCGCCGACGCTTCGCCAGACACCGTATTATCCACCTCCGAATATACTTCCCAGGCACCTACGGCAATCAATCCCAGCGTAATGCCATAGATGGCGTTCATACCGGCCATGAAAAAACTCACCACGTCGTTATGGGCTTGCAAAATCACCCGCCGTACGATAAAACGCCGCAACAGAATCAGTCCGGCCACGGCGACGATCACAAAAAAAGCAATACAAAGGGCCGCAAAAAGCCAGTTGGGGAGGTCGTAGACCCAGAAGAAGTTCATGTCTGTGTAGTTGATGGGTTACCGTCCGAATGAATCATAATAGCGCTCCGCGTGCTGCTCGTAGCGTTTCAACAGGTCGATATTCTGCAACTCGATTTCGGTCAATTCCTTGCTGACATCGGTGCTGACCGGCATATACCATTCCACCGCATCGAATACATAGCGCATGCGGCGATTTTTGAAAGAGTACCCGTGACGCGCATACATGGCGTTGCGAATGACTTCCAGGTCGCCTTTGTGCATATTTTCCACATCTTCCTTGCGCAGCAAATTTTTGGACGCGTTGAATTTGCCGGCGTCGGCGGTAAGGAATTCCGCTTCTTCGGGGTTGGCGCGTTTCTGCTGCATTTTATAATCGGTGTACAGCGTCTGGTATTCCATGCCCTCCGGCATTTCAATCGTCGGATCGTAGCGAAAGACGCGTTTGGCGAGTTTGAATTCGCGCTTGGTAACACTCAACTTGCGATCGTTCGCTTTCCAGGTACCGTCAACGGTCTGGCTGTCGCGATCGAGGGTAAAGGTGAAAACCCCGTCGTACTGGTCGTCGCCCGGTTCGCGGACAGTCGCCTGCACCGCTTGGCCTTTTTGCGTATAATTGCCTTCGAACGGCCGGATATTGCCGGCCACTACGCTGTATCCTTTCAGCAGGCCATTTTCGAGCGACTGAATGGCCAGGGTAATTTTGTTGCTGTACGTGATGTCTTTGCGCTCATCGTAATCGACCGCATCGAAGGAGCCTACAAACATATCGGCTGGTGGCAGGGCCGGTGCCGGGGCAGGTTCATCGGCCGGTTGGCTGACGGTCAGCGGAGCCGGCTGGTTGTTTTGTGATTGGCCGCAGGCAAATAAAAACAGCGGCAGGGTAAAGAGTATGTGTTGGATTTTCATAGAATGAATGGTGAGTGGTGTGAGATGAATTTTGAGGATGTAACTATCTGCGTATTTTCAAATCCTGTTTTTATGCCTCCGGTAAATGATCCATTCCGCAACCGCCAGATTCAGCACCCAGCCCAGCCACGCTACAATGCGATAGGCATCCATCGGGTGCGGGGCGAAGGCGGCCACCAGAATATATTTCCAGGCGCGCAGTGTAATCGCGGATAAAGTTAGGGCGAAACTACGAATCATCCAATCCCGGTGCGCACGGATGTCCCTTTTGCGGATGCGCTGTACCGCTATAGCGGTAAAGAATATCCATAAAACGGCCAGCAGGCAAAAACCGGTTTGCGAAGTCCAGCCACCGTTGGCATAATAGCCGATCACCAGACCTGACGGCGCGGCAAACAGCAGCACATCCAGTACATATACCCATCCGGCGAACCGATGTATTCGTGGGTATTGGCGCAAAATAGACGGCGAGAATTGCGTAAAACCGGCAGCCAGCGCACCGATCGCCGTAAATACATGGATAAAAAACGCCACCCGGTAATGCCACAGCCCTGTATAATCCTGCTTAATCAGCAAAAACGCCGCATCCAGCCGGATCGGAATATACTGCCCGGTAATACCCACCATCAGCCAACAGAAAAAGCCGTAGGTGAGCAGCAAAAGGCCGTACAAAAATTTCATTTTTAATGATTAACGGTTAATGTATAATGATTAATGGTTAATGGTTAATGGTTAAGGTGGATAATCTGTTTTTACTCCAGTATATTGATAATCAAGCCATTAACCATTAATCATTAACCGTTAACCATTAACCGCTAACCATTAATCATTATCTTATAAACGGCCGCTCAAACACCCCTGTATTACCCCGGTCGTCTTGCACGACCAGCCGCAATTGATGTTCGCCGGGGCCAACATGTTCATCGAAGGTATAGGTAAGTCGGTCGCGTTTGCGGTCGTACACAAACAGAATCCACTGGCCATCGACGGTGCCGCGAAAAGAGAGTCCATTGGCCTGGCCGCCCACTGCAAAGTTGTCGCGAATGCGGAACGACATCGTGCTTTTACGGCGCATGTCTTTGTCGAATACAACGGGGATGATGGCGGGTGGCGTGGTATCGATCATAATACAGTAGTTGCCAAAATTCCGTACCCGCGTCGTCAGCATTTCGCCTTTCCAGGTCGCGCCGCAGTTGTCGGGTCGCCCGTCGCCACAATAGGCAATCACGGCTTTGTCGCGCAGGGTCGGTGGAATATTGATGGGTTTCAGACTGATGTCGAAATATTTGTGGGCGGGCGTCTGATCGTCGTGCACGCGATAGGTAGCCGAATAAACGCCGAAACTGGGATCGGGTGTGGTTTCGTATTGAAAGTGCAGGGATTCATAGAGTGCACCTTTGGGCATAAATAGGCTGAAATCTTCGCGCTCGATCCGATTATCGGTATCGTACGCCATATCGTACTGATAAGGCGGGGCGGGAAACGTCTCGATCGCTTCTCCGCGCAAAGCCCAGAAAGTCAGGGTGGAGGTATTGTTATACGCATCCATGACTTTGAGCGTCACTTTTACCGGTTTTTCAAGGTACAAAGCGACAGCACCCTGGGTTTCAGTATGCGTGTAGTTGGCGAGGTGGTCGCCGGGCAGCACGAAACAGCGATGAAACCAGGCCCCAAAACGCTGGCGGCAGGGGTAGTCGATGTGGGCATTGAGATAGCGGTTTTCATCGAAATCCAATTCATCCATTTCCCATTTATACGCCAGTTGTGTGTCGGTAGTGAGTGAAATGGAATATACGCCGTTGTCGTTGCGCGAATTGTTCATGCGATCGTAGGTCTTTACACCGAAGCCGACCTGCCAGCCGCCGATGCGAATGGTGTCGCCGCCTTTTAAATGATAGGTGCCGTCTTTCAGGCGAACGACCGGCAACGGTTTGCTGCCTTGCACCATACGCTGTGCATTGAGGAAATAGACCTTCATATCGCGCAGTTCGGGCGCGACTTTATCGGGAACCGGGAAGTTGAACAGCAAGGGGTTGATGACCTTGCCGGTAGCGGTATTGCGGATTTCAAAATGTAAATGGGGACCCGAAGACGAACCGGAATTGCCCATTTTACCAATTTCCTGCCCTTTTTTTACCTTGATCTGCCCATCGGCAGGCTGGAGTTCTATTTCAAAACGCTGGCGTTTGTACTGCTGTTCGCGCACGTATTGTTGAATTTCCGGTGCAAAGCGATCCAGGTGACCATATAAAGTGGTGTACCCGTTCGGATGTTTGAGGTAGATAACATTGCCGTAACCGCTGGGCGTGACCTTAATGCGATCGACAAAGCCATCGGCGGCGGCCATAACAGACTGCCCGACGGCACCCGTGCTGCTTTTAATATCGATACCGGTGTGAAAATGGTCGGGGCGGAGTTCGCCAAATGTGCCACTAAGCAGCAAGTCTTCGGCGACCGGTCGTTGAAAATAATCCTTCGGATAGGGGCCGCCGCCGGTTACCTTCTCGTTATGGGGCGGAACGGGTATCGTCTCGGGCTTTCCAAAAGCGAAGGCTCCCGCAATTCCAGCGGCTACGAGACCGCACAATCCTATTTTATACCAGTTTCTGGACATGGTCGAGTTAAGGTGTTCGTTTTTAAGGGTCAGTGACTTTATACAGGCAAAAGTAAGGCGAATTTCCGGAGTTTTAACCAGCTCGATCGGGAACAATTACCGCTGAGGCGCAACAGTCTTGTTAATAAAACGTAATCCTAAAACCAATCCATCTAACTCCTCGTATGTAAGAAAGTAGCGAATTTAGCATTTGGTTTTTTTGTTTTTATCTTTTGCAATGATTTGAATAAGCGCGGCAGGTTATCTATTTTTGCCCGGATTTTAATGAGTTCGACTGGCTTACTATGGTGTAAGCGTACAAATTTTTGCCTTTAATCAGGTAGAAACCAGCCCTGCCGGGTATCACTTCATGCAAGACCAACTAATCATACGTTTGCAACAGCAAGATCGCGACGCGATCAGCGACTTATACAACGCCTACAGTGGCGCGTTGTACGGGGTAGTTTTGCGCATTGTACAGTCGCCGGAAGTAGCGCAACAAGTGTTGCAGGATACTTTCGTCAAAGCATGGCGGAACGGTGCGAGTTATGATGCCGGGAAAGGACGTTTGTTCACCTGGTTGCTCAATATTGCCCGTAATACGGCAATCGATGCAACCCGAACGTCGCACTTTCAGCATTCCAAAAAAACGGAGTCGCTGGATAAAGTGGCCTTTCGTTCGGGCGGAGAGCATATTAATACCGATCACCTCGGTTTGCGCGAGGTAGTAGATAAACTGGACGACAAATACCGTACGTTGATTGAATTGATTTATTTTAATGGGTACACCCAGGAAGAAGCCGCCGAAGAGACGGGTATTCCGATCGGAACTATTAAAACCAGGTTGCGCTTCGCTATCAATGAATTGCGCAAAACATTTGCTTCTTTTTTTATTTTTACCTTGTAACTATTGTGTCATTCTCTCAATCTTCACCTTTTTAATACCGATTTTTAATTTTTCCCACTTAGTATTTTAAATAATGGACATTCAAACTTTCATCCAATCAGGTCTGCTGGAATCCTATATTTTAGGGCAATGCACCGCCGACGAACTTGTGCTGGTAGAGCGCATGGCCGTCGAGCATCCCGAAGTACGGGCTGAATTGGAGTCCATCGAAACAGCGCTGGAGAATTATGCGACCGCACAAGCGATAACGCCGCCCGTCGATTTACGCGAACGGATTATGCGCTCAATCGATGCGCAAGCAGCATCCACTATACCTAATGTCGGTGCACCCGTAACACAACCGGCATCCTGGCCGCCCGCGCCTGGATTTATGTGGCTGCTGGTAGCCGCATTGGGCGTGCTGGCCGTTTATTTGCTTTTCAAAGTTAATAAGGCACAGCAGGAAAATGCCGCGCTGCAAACCCAGGTGGCCACTCTGACAGCAGAAAAAAACGATTGCGCAACCCGGACACAGCACAATGAGCGCGTGTTCGCCCTGCTGCGCGATAAACAAAATACCCGGCGCATCGAACTCGAAGTAGCCGCCAACCAGAAGGTTTATTTTTATCAGAATACAGCGCTTGGGGAGACCAGTTTCGACGGCACGGGCATGGTCAGTGCACCAGCACATAGATATTTTCAGTTGTGGGCACTGATGCCTAATAATCAGCCCCCCAAAGATCTCGGTATGTTCGATCTGAATGCGCCGGAACACTGGCAACATCTCGATCACTACAAAGAGGCCATTGGCTTTGCGATCTCCCTGGAAGACGATCCGAAAGGCCACCCCGTCCCGACAGTAGTGCTTAAAGCGGACACAAAGTTTGTGAGTGGGTAAAAGTAAAATAGATCATTAGCAATAGGCAAGCGCCGTGCGGATATACACCGCACGGCGCTTGTTGCATAATTGGAGTATATCGTACCCCGTAAAAATACCTGGTTTTTGAAATCCCGTATTTATACCCTTTCATAAACCGGTTTATTTTTTGCTGCCGAACAAGCGGGTTTATTACTTTTGTGGTCTTTCAACGACGTATGAGCAAGTTTTCGAGCATTTTATTCGCCTTTTTTGTCCTTTTTGTGGCCAGTTGCCAAAAAAACAAACCTGCATCCACGGAGGATGCAAGCGCGGGACAACCCCTGTTTACGTTAATGCCTGCTGCGGAAACAGGGATTGCCTTTCGCAATGATCTGCACTACGACCGCGATTTCAACATCTATAAATACCGCAATTTTTACAATGGCGGCGGCGTAGGCATCGGTGACGTAAACAACGACGGGCTGCCGGACGTCTTCTTTTCGTCGAATATGGCCACTAATAAACTGTATCTCAACCAGGGCAATTTCAAGTTTGAAGATGTCAGTGAAAAAGCCGGCATCCAGGGCAAAGGCTCGTGGTCGACCGGGGTGTCGATGGCGGATGTCAATGGCGACGGCTGGCTGGATATTTATGTCTGCAATTCCGGCAACCCGCGTTCGGATGAAGATTCCACGCAGCAATTCAACCGGGAAAATGAATTGTTTATCAATAACCACGACGGCACCTTTACCGAAAAAGCCAAAGAAATGGGCCTGGCCGACGGCGGATTGACCACCCACGCCGCTTTTTTCGACTACGATAAAGACGGCGACCTCGATGTGTATATTCTCAATAACTCTTTCCGGCCCATCGGCTCGTTCGACCTGCGCCGCAACCTGCGCAATACGCGCGACAGTCTGGGCGGCCACAAACTGCTGCGCAACGACAACGGCCATTTTACGGATGTAAGCGTAAAAGCGCGTCCGCGACGATCTTGACAAGCAGCACGCCGGTTCCGC
>JBBRDQ010000114.1:0-15878 GCA_038203695.1 Chitinophagales bacterium | reverse complement strand
TAACTTAAAATTGGCATCGTCTTTTTCTCCCGGATTGGGCTCCTCTCCTTCCTCCAGGTCCTGGCGAATTTTGCGATAGCCCAGCACATAGACGTTTTGCTTATCGTCCGCAATGAAAAAGGCTTTGGTATAATATCCTTTTTCCGGCACAACTGGCGCTACAGTCGCTGCGAGATTGTCCGTGGCCGGAAAGCGTGGCCACTCCGGTGTTGTGGGCGTTTGTTCGGCTGCCTTTTCGGCGTTTTTTTTACTGTTACAACCGAAAAGTAAAGAAAGGAGGGACATGGAAAAGATAATCAGGTGTTTCATATTGGCCAGGAGCGGCAAGGTGTCATTTGGACGACTTAAAGACCGTTTTTAGTTTTTCGTTCACAAGCGGCGTACCGGCCAATTTACCGCGAATCCAGTGGGGTACCACAAATGCGCCCATCAACAGATATCCGTAATAAGCCATGCCACGCCACAACAGGGCGACGACCAGCGCAATGCCACGCGGCACATAATCGGATGTAAAATCGGCCAGCGCCACTTCCGCAATGCCGGCACCACCAGGAGTAGGGGCAAAAGCCATCACAATGAACATCGCCACCATCCGCGCGTACAAAAATGCCTGTGTAGCGCCATCCACCGGCGTACTCGGCACAATAGCGATAATCAGACAATTGATCATGATAAATTTACAGGTCCAGGCACCAATCGTGCCGCCAATAACCCCGAGGTGATAGCGCCAGTCCTGCCGCCGCAATTCAGTGGCGGCCATTTCAAATTCCTCGCCGAGGCGCTGAAAACGCGGGGCGAAACGCCGCAGCGGCCATTGCCGCGCTAACCAAGCGAGCGCATTTTTGGCGTATTGCGGCCGGATAAACAGGAAGAAAACCAGCACCAGCCAGTAAATGATCATCATGCTGTAAATCACAAAAAATGCGCCGCCGGCCACACCCACATGATCGAATGACGTGGTACCCGGATAGAGCATCGGTGGACCATAAATGGCGAGCAAAAACGGCAAGGTCAGGATAAAGAAGCCGGAATCGCACACCATCGTATAAAAAACGGCCGCCGCCGTGCGACCCGCGCTGAGCTTCTCCTGCGTCAATACGAACATCATGACAAACGGCCCTCCTTTGCTGGTAGGGGTGAGCGCACTGCTGAACTCCCATAACACGATCAATTCGAGGCACTTGCGCCAGGAAAAGGTACGGCCCGTGATCATCCACATGCGAAAAGAATAAAACAGGTGCCGCAGGATCATCAGCAACAATGCGACCCCAATCCAGGCAAAAGCACGCCCGGTCCAGGCAATGGCCCGGAATTGCTGTAGATCAAATTGACTGTAAAATAAATAGGCTACACCGGCAATGCCCAGCGCAATCGGTAGTACCATGCGTACGGGCCGCAACGAACGCAGCACACGTTGCCCTTCGGCATCAATTGGAGTCGGATCGGATTCTGTCACGTTGTTTGGATCAGTTGCCTTCATGTTCGTCGCCGAAACCTTCATCCGGTTTCTTGGCGGCCCCTCCCTTTGGCGTGGTTTTGGGATTGCCCTCTTCGTCGAGCGGCACTTCATCATTGTAAATATCGGGGGCGAAATCCTCTTCATCGCCGGTGGGTGCCGGTCCGTTGAGGTAAGCCGAGCAGTTTATTTCGATACCCAGTTCGCCAGGCGGGCGCTGGAAACGTGCGTTAAAATCATAGCCGGAGGCCGGGTCTTTTTCCAGCCGCTGAATAAAATCGGCAAAGATCGGGCGGGCCATTTTGGCACCTTGTCCGTCGCCGATGTTGAGGAAACGGATCCAGCGATCGTCGCCACCCACCCAGGTGCCGACCACCAGCCGGGGCGTGATCCCCATAAACCAGCCGTCAGTAAAATCATTGGTCGTACCGGTTTTGCCGCCTACTTCGCTCTTCAGCGCGTTGATTCCCGGTGCGCCTTTGACGTTGTATTTCAACATATCCAGCATTACATACGTCACGTTGGGGGCCAGTGCCGCACGTTCTTCGGGGATGGACCGGTAAATAACTCGTCCGTTTTTATCTTCGATTTTCCGGATGACAAAAGGTTTTCCGAACATGCCTTTGTTGGCAAACGTGGCGTATGCGCCCGTCATTTCATACACCGACAAATCGGCAGCACCGAGGCAAATGGCCGGTTGCTGCGGCATGCGGTACTGGCCGTCCGGCCGTTTGGCGGTAGAATCGACGCCCATATTATTTAGCAAACCGCGCACCGGCTCCGTCGTACCCATTTGTTTCATCAGATAAGCGCTGACGGAATTGACGGAATTTTTCAGCGCCTCTTTCAGCGTCAGGTGTGCGCCGGAATAGATGCCGGTAGAATTGCGGGGCGTCCAGTCGGAAGCAAGCCCGAAACTACCGTCACCGGGGTGAATCGTGACCGCATTGTCGTACACTTGAAAACACGGGCTGATGCCCTGTTGCGCGATCGCCGTGGAGTACACAAAAGGTTTGAAGGTCGAACCCACTTGCCGTGCTGTGCGCGTATGGTCGAACTGGAAATATTTAAAATTGATCCCGCCTACCCAGGCTTTGATTTCGCTGGTAGTAGGGTCTACCGCCAGCACACCGCTTTGCAGGAACATGCGGTGGTAACGCAGGCTGTCCCAGGGCGACATAATCGTGTCTGCTTTCTCGTAACCCGGACTGCCCCAGGAAAAAACTTTCATTTTTACCTTGGTCTTGTACTGCAGCTCGGTAGCCGTTTGCAGACTGCGCCACTGTTGTTTGAGGCCCGGCCACTCCGTGCTGCCCATGATTTGGCGGTACGCCAGGGCCTGTTCGGCAGTCGCGTAGTTTTTAGCCATTAATTTTGCAATGCTGCCGGATTTTTTCTCTTCGTCCAGCATGCGTATAATGTCGATATCGCGCAGTTCGAAGTTGAATTTTTCCTGGATTTTTTCTCCCAGCAGATCTAGGTATTTGGTGCGCAGCAGCGTATACCGTTCACCGCCCCGCACCATACTCCAGAAAGATTCTTTGCGGCCGGCGATCTCCCCATCGGTCGTTTCGCTACTCCGATACGCCCACGGATCGCGGTTGCGCCACACGTCAAAAAAACGGCGCTGCGTTTTGGCCATGTGGGCGGCCATGGCGGCCTCGGCATGTTTCTGGTAGACCGGATCGATCGTTGTATATATTTTCAGCCCATCCTTGTACAGGTTGTATGTGGAGCCGTCAGAGCGGCGGCTCTCCGGCATTTCCAGGATGGCCTTTATATCTTTTTTCAATTCAGAGCATACATACGGCGCTTTATCGTCGGTAAAACTGACCTTTTTGAAATTCAAACCCAGTGGTTTTACCTTAATGGCATTGTACTGCTCTTCGCTGATGTACCCTTTTTTACGCATCTGCCAGAGTACCACCATGCGCACGCGGATGTTGCGTTCAGGATGGGAAACCGGGTTAAAATACGCGGGGTTCTGCAACATGCCGACCAGGGTTGCGGCTTCTTCCGTACGCAGGTCTTTTTGGTCTTTTCCGTAATACACTTCGGCTGCCGAATGAATACCAACCGCATTATTGATAAAGTCGAATTGATTGAGGTACAGCGCGAGGATTTCCTCTTTGGTGTAACTGCGTTCCAGTTTTACGGCAGTAATCCATTCCCGCAGTTTAATATAGACCAGTTTCATGGTTTTTTGCACCTTGCCCATCCCTCTGAAATCACGATCGGAATACAGCATCTTGGCCAATTGCTGGGTAATGGTGGAGCCACCGCCCGCGCTTTGGTCGCCACCCAGAATGGTGCGAAAAATTACCCGCAACACCGCGCGGGAGTCGATCCCGCAATGTTCGCGGAAGCGCTCATCCTCTTTGGCAATCAGCGCATTGACCAAGTTCTGATTTAGTTTTTCGTAGGCCACCGGCACGCGATTCTCAATGAAATAACGCCCCAGTACTTCATTATTATTGGCCAGTGCCTCGGATGCGGTGGCTGAATTCGGATCTTCCAACTCCCGGAAAGAAGGAATGGCTGTGAAATTAATAAACAATAGCAAGATCATACCGCTGGCGATCCCGCCAAGTACAAAAAACCACATCCAGCGTAGAAGGCGGTGATACTGCGGTGCGCGTTTGGCCTGTAAGGCTGCTTTGATGCTGATCAGGTGCTGTGGTTCGGCCATGTTTTTTTAACGGTTAATGGATAATGATTAACGGTTAATGGAAATGATTAACGGTTAGCGGTTAATGGTCAACTACCAGGAGATGCGTCATTAACCGTTAATCATTAAGCGTTAATCGTTATCCATTTATCATTAATAAAGGCAAAGTTAGTTCATCGTACTGGATTCTGCGTCAGCGGTGCGAGCAGAAACGTCTTTACAGCGCTTGTAGGATGTGTTGCGCAAGATTTTTTAACAAAAACTACAGATAATTTGCGGGGAAAACCCTTTTGCTTAGTTTTACGGCCAAAGTCAGACACATCGCAACCATTTAAAATCTCAACACAGTATTACGGAATGAAGAAAATCGGAATTTTACACGGGAAAGAAAGTTCATTTCCAGAAGCCTTCGTGGCGCGGGTGAACAGCAAAAACGTGAAGGGCGTTATCGCCGAGCCTACACATGTAGACGAATTGTTGCAGGGAAATCCTACCCCGTACGCGGTAATGATTGACCGTATCAGCCAGGATGTGCCGTTTTATCGCGCCTACCTGAAAAATGCTGCCCTGAACGGGACGGCTGTACTCAACAACCCTTTCTGGTGGAGCGCCGACGAAAAGTTTTTCAACAACTGCCTGTCGACTAAAATTGGCCTGCCAGTGCCCAAAACAATCCTTTTGCCCTCCAAAGAAATGCCCCCCGATACCAGCGGACAAAGTTTCCGCAACATGAAATACCCGCTCGATTGGGAAAGAATGATCGAGTACCTGGGTGGCTTCCCGCTCTTTATGAAACCGCACTCCGGTGGCGGCTGGAAAAATGTGTATAAAATTCACAATTTCGATGAGTTTTTCGCCGCCTACAACGAGACCAATACACTGGTTATGTTGCTGCAGGAAGCCATCGATTTTGACTCCTACTTCCGTTGTTATTGCCTTGGCGGCAAATACGTCCGCATCATGGACTACGAACCGCGCAACCCGCACCACCTCCGCTATGTAGCCGATCATAAAGTGTCGAAAGCCAAAAAAGAGGAAATGCACGAATTGGTATTACGCATCAACCACGCGCTGGGTTATGATTTCAATACGGTAGAGTTCGCCCTGCGCGATGGTATTCCCTACGCGATCGACTTCTGCAACCCGGCACCAGACGCGGAGATCACTTCGGTCGGCGAAGAAAACTTCGAATGGGTCGTAGAAAACGCTGCCAATATGACGATTGAAAAAGCCCTCGCACACAAAGAAGGCGCTAATAACCTTACCTGGGGTAGTTACGTGGCCGATTCCGTACTGGGACTTGCCCCGAAAATGCCAGCTGGAAGCACCGCAGCGGCTGAAAAACCAGCGAAAGCGAAGAAAAAATAATGGATAATGATTAATGGTTAATGATTAATGGTTAACGGTTAACGGTTAATGAGCCACCAGGAGCATTAATCATTAACCGTTAATCATTAATCGTTATCCGTTAATCATTAATCATTAATTGAATGAGCCGACTAATTCCCATTACCAGTCCGCAGCCCAGCGGGTTATACCACAGATAAGCATCTTTGCTGACGGTAAAAAACAGGGTAATCACCACAATTTCAGCCACAATAGACGCGAGAAAAACGGCCCTGCCTCCTACTTTTTTCAGGAAGAAGGCCGTGAAGAAAATGCCCAGAATGGTGCCGTAGAATAAAGAGCCGATCATGTTAACCGCCTGAATCAGGTTGTCGGTCAAATCCGCGAAAGTGGCGAATACTACGATAAAGGCACCCCAGCCTACCGTCACCCATTTTGAAATCCGCAGATAGTGCGCGTCATCGTGATTCGGTGCAATAAGACGGCGGTAGATATCGGACACGGAAGTCGCGGTAAGCGCACTGATCTCCGAGGAGGTCGTACTCCAGGAAGCGCAAAAGATCATTGCCAGCATCAGGCCGATCAATCCCACTGGAATGTGTTTCAGCACGTAATTGATGAAAATGTAGTCCTTGTCGTGCGATTCAAGGTTGGGTACGACTTCTTTTATAATAGCCTCGGATTCGGTATGCAATGCCGTACGTTGTTTCTCCAGCGATTGCAAATCCTGCTGCGCTGCGTTCTGGGCTGTTATATCCTCCGTTTGCAGCGCGGTGGTATAGCGCACCAGCACGCTTTGTTTTTCTATAAAAATACTGTCGGCACTCCGCTCCAGGCGTTCAAATGCCGCTTCTTTCGGGGTGCCGGTTACTTTAGCGCGGTTGGCGTCATTGAAATAAAGCGGCCCTTTATTGAATTGAAAAAACACAAACACCATCACGCCGACTGACAGGACCAGGAATTGCATCGGAATTTTGATGATGCCGTTGAAAATCAATCCTATGCGGCTTTCTTTCAGCGACTTTCCCGATAAATAGCGCCCGACTTGACTCTGATCGGTACCAAAATAAGAAAGAAAGAGAAAGGTGGCACCGAGCACGCCAGACCATACATTATAGCGGTCGTTCCAATCGAACGTCCAGTCGATGACCTGGGTTTTGCCCGTGGCACCGGCAATATGCCAGGCTTCCGATAAACCTACATTGGCCGGCAGTTTGCCTAAAATGAGAAAGAAAGCCAGAATAAGCCCGCCGAGCATAATCGTCATTTGCAATTCCTGCGTCCGGCTCACCGCTGCGCTGCCACCCGAAGTTGTGTAAATGACCACAAACACGGCCATCATAAAGTTCGTTGCGGCCAGATTCCAGCCAAACACCGCGCATAAAATAATACTGGGCGCGTAAATGCTGATTGCCGCTGCCATACCGCGCTGAATCAGGAACAATGCCGCCGTCAGGGTACGCATCCGCACGTCAAAACGCTTTTCCAGGAATTCGTAGGCCGTCGTTACATTCAGTTTGTAATAGACCGGCAGAATAAAAATTACGATAAAAATCATGGCGATCGGCAGTCCGAAATAGAACTGTACGAATTGCATACCGTCTGTAAAACCTTGCCCGGGCGTACTTAAAAACGTAATAGCACTGGCCTGCGTGGCCATAATGCTCAGACCGATCGTCCACCACGGCAGATTGCGTTGCCCGGCCAGAAAGTTATCGCTCCCCCGCACATTGCGGGATTTCCATATGCCATAGAGCACCACACCCGCAAGTGTAGCCACTAGTACGAACCAGTCGAGATTTTGCATCAGAAAGATTGAAAAATGATAAATGCAACTACAACAATAAAGATAATCCAGGCCCAGATGCTTAGGCTGTTTTCGCGCCAGATGTTGAACATCTTTTCCATGGTGTTGCGCCAGTCCATATCGCGGACACTTCCTTCATTGCCCAGCATGAAGTATTTACGCTGGCCTTTGCGCACCTGATCGCCGTGTTTGGACAAAACCATGAATTCCCCGTTGAGAAAACGCAGGTCGAAGAGCTCGTTCCGGCTGTTTATCTCTACGATCAACGAATTGGAATCGTTGAGTTGTCGCCAGGTGCCTTTGATCAGATTGCCATCCAGCGAAAGCAAGTATTCGTTGGGTAAGGTAAAAATATGTAAAATGGCTTCATGAAATCCTTCGTCGTCGCGCACTTCCTTCCAGCGACGCCCAATCCAGAACTGGTGCTCGCGCAAATCTTCTCCGAACGGCGTTATTTTGGGAAGAATGAAATCCAGATGCTGATCCATCGAACC
Source organism: Chitinophagales bacterium (assembly GCA_038203695.1). Lineage (GTDB taxonomy): Bacteria > Bacteroidota > Bacteroidia > Chitinophagales > Saprospiraceae > M3007. The sequence continues at coordinate 8,106 of JBBRDQ010000114.1, read as the reverse complement.
GAGGTCTTTCGGCAATTCAGGGCTGAATGCCCGGGATATATCATTAAAAATGCGGAGTTCAAAAGCCATACAGGGTTGCTATCTGTAAACGAGCGGTAAAAGTAGCGGAAATAAAACAAAAGAACCTTCTGTACCGGTGCAGTACAGAAGGTTCTGACAATATTTATAAAATGGCAAATCAATCGGGCTGGCCGTTGTGCGTACGCGTTTTTAAAATAACGCATAACGCCGAACGCCTACAGTCCTAGTTTCTTTTTTACCGGAGCGGACACATCATCGGTATCGTTTGCAAAGAGCATGGCACCCGAACTCGTGTCGAAGATCATCAGATAGCCCAATTCTTTCGCGACGGCTTTGATAGCATCGTCTACTTTACCCAGGATTGGCTTGAGCAGACGTTCGCGCTCACCGGCAACTAACTGCTGCGCATCCTGTTCGAATTTTTGAATGAACTCCTGTTGTGCCTGCAAGTCAGCCTGGCGCTTTTGTACCACGACTGGCGTTAATCCACCGTCGTTGTACTCCTTTTCCAGTTGAGTATACGCAGCCTGGAAGGCTTTGGTCAGGGAGTCGTCTTTGGTAGTAAGTTTATCGGCGAACACTTTCAGGTCTTCATTTGCCTTTTTGGTATCGGGCAACAACTCGAGTAAGTTACCGAGATTCATGTGGCCATATTTTGGCGTTGTTTGTGCCGTGAGGGTAGTAGCACCCAACAGTAGGGCAAGCAGAAAAAAAAGCGGTGTTGTACGAGACATCGTGTAAATTGTGTGTGAATGTGGGAAAAACGCACGAAGTGCAACAAGTGTGCGCCGATCCGTGTTTTTTTGTGAATAATAACGAAAAAGGTGGGCAAAGGTAACATCTCAAAGGAAACGGCAGCCGTTAATGTTTCGTAAAAATTGTACGATTCGCATTTTTCTGTTAAAAATCCGTTAACTCCAGACGTTTTTGCGGGACGAAACGCAGGTCTTACGCGTTCTTTTGCCGTATCTTTGTTACGCTTACGAAAAGAAGGAGGCCGCTGCTTTAATCTGCCCCTTGATTTTTTCACAAAAAATTAACTGCACCGTGCGCTTTATTTTTGCTCTTTTTATCACTTGCGCCATGTGTGTGCCTGCGCTTGCTCAACAACCGCAAACACCCGCCGCCACGCCCGCCACTGCTACGCCTGAACCGGAACCGCCCAAGCAACTGATTCAGTTTTCAGGGATGCTGGTCACAGAGGAAAATAACCGGCTCGTGGCAGTACCCTATGCCACGGTGTATTTACCCGGTAAAAAACGGGGGACATACGCCGACTATCGCGGCTTTTTTACCATGGTCGTCGAAAAAGGCGATAAAGTACGGTTCAATTGTATGGGCTTCGAAAACGTCACCATCACGGTACCAGACACGCTCACCATGGACCAGTATTCGCTGGTATTAATGATGCCACAAGACACGATCAATCTGGCCGCTGTCTACATTTTTCCCTGGCCGACGAAGGAACATTTCAAAATTGAATTCCTGAAAATGGACGTCACCACGGAGTTGCAGAAACGCGCTGTGGAAAACCTCGCCAATGATTATCTGGCGGAAGCCCGCAAAAATGACTTGATCGTACCCTATGCCGGCCGCGAAAGCGCCAATTTTTACCTGCGCCAGCAAACCCGCGAATACGTCTACCTCGGCCAAACACCACCGATGAACATCTTTAGTCCGCTGTCCTGGGGCAAATTCTTTAAAGCCTGGAAAGACGGGGATTTTAAGAAAAAAGATAAAAAGGGGTAAATGGATAATGATTAATGGCATAAAAAATGAGCGGAGATGACTGCACAGTCGTCTCCGCTCATTTTTTCCAATATTCTTATTACAGAATAAAATGCGCTTTACTGAAATAGTAATAAAAGTCTACATTCCGCTACGACTAGCGATTTGAAAACGTAATACTAGAGTCGCAACTACCAGTCTCCGCTGTACAAGTACAAGTTTGTGATTTGCAGCGAACAATGATATTTTGTGTGCAGCCGCCGCTACAAGGAAGAGATGGATCGCATTTCATTTCACATCCATCCGTTGATGTAAATCTTATTTGACCACCGCTTTCAGAAAGAATAATTTTGGCCGGATAGGAATTTCCTCCAGTTGTAATGGTGGCATTAAGATAATACAAAGTACCTAAACCGTCTGATGAGGTAGTTAAAATTAAGTTTGAGTAACTTTTGCCAGGAAAATCACTGGCAATATCCGTAGTAAACTGACTACTGGTAGTAGTGAGCACAGCCCCTGTTAGCGATAAATGACCAACAGAAACACCCTGTGCTTGCATAGAAAAGCAAGAAAGCATCGCCGCAAAAAGAGCAATCTGGAAAATTTTCGATTTGAAGTTCATAATGTTTTATGTCTTTTTAGTATAAGGATAAAATTGTTTGGTAAAGATCATGACTGTTGATGCAAATATGCAAATTATTTATTGATTTTCTCCATCGGTGCAATCCCCAATTCCCGCATTTGCTCCGGTTTGATCTCGCTTGGTGCATCGATCATCATATCGCGGCCCTGGTTGTTTTTCGGAAAAGCGATAAAGTCGCGGATCGAATTGGCGCCGTTCATCACGGCATTGAGCCGGTCGAAACCGAAAGCGATGCCGCCGTGTGGCGGTGCGCCATATTCGAAGGCACCCAGCAAAAAGCCAAACTGTGCTTCCGCTTCTTCTGCCGTAAAACCTAAGAGGGCAAAATTGCGGCTCTGCAAATCTCGGTCGTGAATCCGGATCGAACCGCCGCCGATTTCTACGCCATTGAGCACCAAATCGTAGGCATCGGCACGAATACCTTTCAGCAGGGTATGATCGTTGGAATCCATTTTCGCGATATCGCCGGGTTTCGGACTGGTGAACGGGTGGTGCATGGCAAAAAAGCGTTCCGCATCTTCGTCCCATTCGAGCAGGGGAAAATCGACTACCCAGAGCGGTTTGAAATCGTCGCCCCGGCGCAAGCCCAGCCGTGTGCCCATTTCCAGGCGCAACTCACTCAGTTGTTTACGCGTGCGCTCGTCTTCGCCGGACAGCACTAACAGTAAGTCACCCGGTTTGGAGCCTGCGCGTTCCAGCCAGATTTTCAGGTCGTCGGGCGTATAGAATTTATCTACCGACGATTTCACATTGCCATCGGCTTCATATCGGACATAAATAAGGCCTTTTGCGCCGATTTGCGGGCGTTTCAGCCATTCGGTCAGTTCATCTAATTGTTTGCGGGTGTATTCTGCGCAACCCGTTGCATTGACCGCAATAACCGATTCTGCGCTGTCAAAAACCGGAAATCCTTTTCCTTTAGCTACGTCGGAGAGTTCGACGAATTCCATTCCGAAGCGCAAATCCGGTTTGTCGCTGCCATAGCGTTGCATGGCTTCGTCGTAGGTCATACGCGGGAAATCGGCCAGTTCTATGTTCAACGCCTGTTTGAACAGGTATTTGGTCAATCCTTCAAAGGTATTCAGGATGTCTTCCTGGTGAATGAACGACATTTCACAGTCGATCTGCGTGAATTCTGGCTGGCGGTCAGCGCGCAGGTCTTCATCGCGGAAACATTTGACGATCTGGAAATATTTATCGAACCCGGCGACCATCAGGATCTGCTTGAACGTCTGCGGCGACTGCGGCAAAGCGTAGAACTGGCCTTTATTCATGCGGCTCGGCACCACGAAATCGCGGGCACCTTCCGGCGTGGATTTGATCAAATTAGGCGTTTCTACTTCGATAAAACCTTCACTGGCCAGGTATTTGCGGGTTTCGATGGCGAGATTGGAGCGGAAAATCAGGTTTTTCTGCACCGCATTGCGCCGCAAATCCAGGTAGCGGTATTTCATCCGCAGGTCGTCGCCACCGTCCGTATCGTCTTGTATCGTAAAAGGGGGCGTTTTGGCGGCATTCAGGACTTTAAATTCCGTGACGCGCACTTCGATATCGCCAGTTTCGCGGTCAGCATTTTTCGAGGTGCGCTCGCGGACAATCCCGATGGCTTGCACCACGAATTCACGGCCCAGGCGACGGGCGCGTTCGCACAGTTCGGAATTGTCGTCCATATCGAATACCAGTTGCGTGATGCCGTAGCGGTCGCGCAGATCGATGAACGTGAGACCGCCGAGGTTGCGGCCGATGGCGACCCAGCCGGAGAGGGTCACTTCTTTATGGATGTCAGTGAGGCGAAGCGCGCCGCAGTGATGGGTACGATACATGGTATAATGTGTGAGCGGTGAATGGTCTTGGGCAAAATGCGGCGCGAAGGTAGGTTGAAATACTCGATTTTAACGATATTTTCTACTGGCAAACATCTGCTGCAAAAGGCCTACATTCATGAAATCGTCTTCGTCGTCCGATAATTCATACCCCTTTACGTATTCTTTCAACCCTTTGACGGTTTTAATTAGTTCCAGGTAACTCTGTAGATGTTTTTGAAATCGTTTTTGATCGTAGATATACCGTTCCATATTGGCTAGCATAAAACGCTCGTCCGGTGCATAGAACATCGCATACGGATTCTCATTGACCGCCGGATGGTGCATCTCCAGTTCGTTCTGCAAATCCCAGACCTGCTGTTTAAGCACGTCGTTGAAGTATTTAAGTTGACTGTCACTGTAATCGGCAAAGACATTGTCTCGACTGAGCAGGTTCATCTGCAATTCCAGCAACTTCAAGTGATCATCGGCATCATACGCGGCGGTGATTTGCTTCATGATCTCCGTTTTCTCTAATCGTTTGGTTTCGTCGGGCTCGCGGTCGGGGTGGAAATTTTTGGCCAGGTCCACGTAAATCTGCTTGGCCGTCTTTTTAATGGCTTGTTCGGCGGCTTTGCGTTTGGCTTCGGCGGTGAGTTGTGCGGGCGTTTTTTTGCGATTCGCCCGGCGCTCGGCTTCAGCAGCGTGTTCGGCTTCCATTTGTGCCTGCCGTTCCATAATTTTTTCCCGCATTTTCCCCGGATCGTCCAGGTCGTCCTGCTCGATATCCATCCCGAACATGCCACTGAGCATCTCGGAAGCCATGCTTTTCATATCCGCCTCTTGTTCCGCCTTCATATCGGCGTAGGATTGCTGGTTATCGTTGTGTTTTTCAAAGATTGCCTGCAATTCGGCGTCTTCGGCATACGTAATTGTATCCAGTAGGGCCTGGACTTCTTCCAGTAAAATAGCGCCGAGTTTTTCCTGCTGCTTCGCGGTGAGTTCGTGCCGCAACGGCGAGTTGTCCAGGGCCATAATCAGGCGGTGGTTGAGCGCCATACTGGCTTTTCTAGCCGGTGCAATCCGGGCCTCGCCTTCGCGACGCAGGTATAAATCTGCGGCCTGCATTTGCTCGATAGCCGCACGCATGTCTTTTATTTTTTTGACATGGCTGTTAAAACGCTTCTGTTCCTTGCTTAAAGTATCGCCTGCTTGTTTGTTTTGCTGTATTTGCAGTTGTTTCGACATGTTTAATTTTTTGGCAAAATAACGGAAAATGCCAGGTTTATCCGGTGAAATAGTGGTAAAATTTCCCGATTAATGGTTCTTTTTTTAGATCTGGCAGGCAGCAGCCGGTCCAAAATCCGTTTTCATCCGCAAAACCGGCATCATTCTGTCACAACGCGGCTACGGCTCAAAAAAGCCCACACTCGCACCGACCCAATCCTTGCCTTTATTATACCGTACTCCGACCATTTCGCCCTTGCTCATCCGGATGAGATTATTGACCAGGCGCGGTTTCTCCCAGGTATCATCCCAGACGATCATCATGCGGATCTCACATTTGGAAGGTTCGTCTGGATTAGTGGTTTCGATGCACGGGACGTAATCCACTTTACGTTGCAGGATAAAATTGGTCGGATCATCGACCGATTCCACGTCTTCGCGGGTGACGTTTATTTTTACGCCCTGACCGGAAAAAGAGAAGAGCGGTTTCAACACCCAGTTTTCCAGATCGGTCGGGATACTGGTGAGTTCGTGGACGAACCGGGTTTCGGGCACAAACGGCGAATTCAGGAACGGCAAGGTATGTTTGCTGATGCGAAAAAACCAGTTCGGGTGACCGACCCATTCGGCATTGACTTCCGTGGTCATATCCCATTCACGCGGCAGATCGCTGCGTTTTTCGAGTTCGTCAAAAATGATGCGGTTGTAGATGCGCTCCACGGCTATTTTACGCCCGTTATCATCCAGATAGTACAGGTCGCGACCGTCGCGTTTGAGTTTGGAAAGACATAACACTTTGATACCCAAATACTTTTCACTACCCCAGAAGTCGATCCGGGTATTTTGTTTCTCCGGTTCGATTTCCAGCAAGATCACATTTTCCGGTTTGGAATTGCCGACGATCGCCTGGCGCATCAGTTCGATATAGCCGGCCCCATCCAGTCCACCGAATAAATGATGAAAGTCGGCTGGCACTTCAAAATGCTGGCGATAAGAATCTGCCAGCATTTGCTGAAAAAAGTAGAGCGATGGAAAACCCTGCATTTCAATCAGTTGCGGCGTCAGTCCGCCGTCGGCTGCGCGGCAAATCCCGAAATCGAGTTGTAAAAACCGCGTATGCGCATCTTCGCCCGGGACCTGCAGATGCGCAGGCAAAGCCGCTGCACTGCGCTGCTTGAAATCGGACCGGGTCAAGACTGTACAAATATCTTCGACCCCTTGCAGGAGTTGCGCCTTCAGATCACGCGGCACAAAAACCGGCGTTTCGGACACGCGAAACGTAACGGCCTCGCCAAAGGCCGTATCGACCGTATGAAGAAATGCCTGGTATTTTTCCTGCGTAAAAGCAGCATTGTATTGTTGGCGGAGTTGTTTGTGCATACTCTAAGTTGGTTCGATGATTTGTCGCGCTGCAAGCAGTCGGATTGCTGCAAAAAAAGCGAAGATTCAGGTTTTTTAAGGAAGCAGACCTATTCCCCAGAATTTTTTTTTTAAAAACCCCGAACCGATACTGAAATAAAGCGCGGACGCCGTAAAAGTCAATTTTTGGCCTACATTTGCCTTTTAAATGCAGATGCCATGGACGAACTGAAGTCGCTCATTTTACCCGATAAAGTGCCGCAGCACATCGCCATCATTATGGACGGCAACGGGCGTTGGGCGAAAGCCAAAGGAATGCCCCGCGTATTGGGCCACCGCAGTGGTGTAAAAAGTGTGCGCGAAGTGACGGAGGCGGCGGCAGAAATCGGCGTGGGTTATCTTACGCTCTATGCATTTAGTACGGAAAACTGGAATCGTCCGCCCGCCGAAGTAACCGCATTGATGACCCTGCTGGTGGAAACGATCAAAGCGGAGGTGCGCACGCTCAACAAAAACGGCATTCGCCTTATGGCCATCGGCGATATTGCGGCCTTGCCGACCAATAGCTACAAGACGTTGCTGGAGGGGATCGAAGAGACCAAACACAACACGCGTATGACGCTGGTGCTGGCGCTCAATTACTCGGCTAAATGGGAAATTTTGCGCGCCACGCGCCTCCTGGCTGAACAAGCCCAAAAAGGATTACTGCGCCCGGAGGACATTACGGAAAATGTTTTTGAAAGTGCGCTCAGCACCCAGGGTATTCCGGATCCGGAATTGCTGATTCGCACCAGTGGTGAAACCCGCATTTCAAACTTTCTGCTTTGGCAAATCGCGTATGCAGAACTGTATTTTTCGCCGGTTTTCTGGCCCGATTTCGGCAAGAAAGAGCTGTTTGAAGCCGTTGTCAGCTACCAGCGCCGCGAACGTCGTTTTGGCATGACCAGCGAACAACTTACCTGATCATTGCGTCACCACGACGGCTAATTTTCCATCTTTACTGACTGCCAGCCGGGAAATGGCCTTGACGCCATACTTCGACAAATCGGCAATTTCTTTCCAGTCGGTGTTGCGGCCCGGCTTGTACTGGAACAGTTTGGCCGCGTTGCCAGTGAGATAAGTGCCGTCGGGCAGCACCGCGAAATCTTCGGTACCGCTGGGCATTTTCAACAGTATTTCCGAGGTTTGTTTTTGCGGGTTGTAGATTTTCAGAAACCAGGTTTGCTCCGTGGCTTTTTGCACATACGCCAGTTGCCCATTCGGCAAAGCCGCCATGCTGCGCCCGGGATTGCCACTTACCCGCAGCAAGCGCTGCTTTTGGGTGCC
>JBBRDQ010000113.1:0-15981 GCA_038203695.1 Chitinophagales bacterium | reverse complement strand
TAACACCTAACCACATCAGCCTTCTTTTCAAACATCCGCCTCCACTTCTTTGATGGGATGCGCTGAAAAGAAGGCTGATGTGCTGGATAAGGTTCGCTTAGCCACCGATTAAAATCGGTGGTTTCAAGATGATAGATGTGTTTGTGGTTAGGCTCAGTATCCCCACAAAATCAAGATTATAACCCAGCGAACGCTCCAGATCCAGGTGTGGCATCCAATCTATACTATTGGATATTTTATTGGCACGAGACCTGTGAGTTTTAAAAATGAGAAAGGTCGATAGCGAAAACTACAATGTCCAGTAGTGTGGTCAACTACTTCTTAATCTAACCCCAATATTCGCATGAAATAGTATATTTGGGTCTTGAAACCGCCACCGCTTCTATTAAACCTAATCCTCTTGCATTTGAAACTTGAATCTGCCTAAACCTTAAATATAAGGCAACTTATTTCAACCACATACGATCCCTCACAATCAAGTATTTATTGACCAGGTGATTAGAAATCACCCAGTCAATAAATGGCAAAGTCGATTGCAAATTTTAAGCACTCGCTATACCTACTTCACCAGCAACTTCCCAACCGCTACTTTCCCATCCTGTATCCTCCGCAACAGATAGGTGCCCGTGGTAAGTCCGGCGGGTAAATCGAGCTGTTGCGAACCGGTAGAAAGTACTTGTGAAAGTACGGTGCGGCCCAGCATATCTACTATTTCAACCGTAGCATGTTGCAGCGGCTCGGCAAAATAAACCACCGCTGTGGCCGGATTTGGGGAGAATTGCAGGGTTTCGACGACGGGTGCAGGGTGCAAACCGCTGCTATTGCCGGGTGTAAAGGTGAAGACAGAATTTTCTAACGGCACGCCTGTACAACCTTGTAGCGGAGCCCCGTTATACACTTTATTGTACAGTATCGTATCGGTCGGCGCTTGCGGGGTGCCTTCTACCCAGTGACTGTAACCGATCAGTAAATTTTCACCGAAACTGGGCACAATATTAAGTCCCAGACCGATCAAAGGGGAGACTTGGTTGTAAAATGTGGATGCCGGATTTGGTACTGTTTGTGCACCTAATTTTACCTGGATCTTATTACTGGTTTCATACAGCCAGATTTGAAAAGATACTTCGCCGGTACCGGTTTCGAGACCCACTTTGAACCATTCAACTTTTAAAATGCGATTCGGTGCCGCTCCCTCCGTTTTATAAGCAATTCGCGCGCCTGCTTTGAAGGCCAGGCCGGCCTCCGTATTGTACGCAAATATACCTTGTAGCGTATCGCCTTCGCTAAAGTCATAATTTGCGAACAGACTGCCCTCGTAGGGACTCACATCCACGGAGTCGAGGATCTTGTTGCCGAGTTTAAAAGCAAACCCAATTGGCAGTATGCCATCGGTATCCCATACGGTCAGTGGCAGTACGGTCGGACTGGTCAGTGTGGTAAACGGCTCAGTTGAAAAAGCGTACTGATAGAAAATGGTCTGCGCTGGTAGCAGTTGCACCAGCACCAAAAAAAGCGCACATAAAATGGAGCGTTGTGTCATAAAAAAGATTGTTTTATTGGTGAAAAGTTGTGTTTCTATTCACAAAGAAGGCAATACTTTTTTTATGATATCTAATCGCCACGGCGTTTTAACGCCATTTTAAAACACGTACGCGCTGGTTTAACGCAAGATTAAGAAAACACAACGGTTACACTTCTTTCTCGGGCCGCATCTGCGGGAAAAACAGCACTTCCTGAATCGAACTCTGGCCCGTAAACAACATCGCCAGCCGGTCGATCCCAAAGCCGATCCCGGCGGTGGGCGGCATGCCATATTCCAGGGCGCGCACAAAATCTTCATCCATCGCCATGGCTTCTTCATCGCCGCGCTCGGCCAAGCCGAGTTGTTCCTCAAACCGTTCGCGCTGGTCGATTGGGTCGTTCAACTCGGTGTATGCGTTGGCCACTTCCTTGCCATTGACAAACAATTCAAAGCGCTCGACCAGTCCTGGCTTGGTGCGGTGTTTTTTGGTCAACGGCGACATCTCCACCGGATAATCGATCAAAAACGTCGGTTGAATCAGGCTTTTCTCCACTTTCGCGCCAAAAATCTCATCGATCAATTTGGCCGAACCCATCGTCGCGTCAATTTCAATATGGGCTGTTTTGCAGTAGGCGCGCAGTTCGTCCTCCGTAGCAGTCCCTACATTCATACCGGTGTATTGCTCGATCGCGTCGAACATGGTCAGCCGGGTGTACGGACCAGCAAACTGAATCTCGTGTTCGCCCGCCATCACCGTCGAGCCGCCTTCCGGGTGAATGGCCCGGGCGACGCGTTCGAGCATCTGTTCGGTCACGTCCATCATCCAGTGGTAGTCTTTGTAGGCCACGTAGAATTCGAGGGCCGTAAACTCCGGATTGTGCGTGCGGTCCATGCCCTCGTTGCGGAACATTTTGGCAAATTCGTACACGCCGTCGAAACCCGCCACAATCAGGCGTTTCAGGTATAACTCATTGGCAATGCGCAAGTAAAGCGTCATGTCCAGCGTATTGTGATGCGTCTGGAACGGACGTGCCGCTGCGCCGCCGTGGATCGGTTGCAGGATCGGTGTTTCCACCTCCAGCAGCCCCAGTTCATCCAGATAGGCGCGCATGGTTTTGATCAGTTTGCTGCGTTTCACGAAAATATCGCGCAATTCAGCATTGACGGTCAAGTCCACATACCGCATGCGGTAGCGTTGTTCGGGGTCAGTGAACGCATCGAAAATATTTCCCTCGGCGTCTTTTTTGACGACCGGTAAGGGGCGCAGGGCTTTGGAGAGGAATTTGAATTCCTGCACGTGCACGCTCACTTCGCCGGTTTTGGTGCGAAATGCGAACCCTTTTACCCCGATATAATCGCCCAGATCGAGCAATTTTTTGATCACTACATCGAACAAGGTCGTGTCTTCGCCCGGGCAGATCTCTTCGCGCCGCAGGTACAATTGAATGCGCCCGGTGGCATCCTGTAGGTTCATGAACAGTGCTTTGCCAGCTTCGCGGGAGGCCATAACGCGTCCTGCCAGGCAAACTTCTTTATAATTCAACCGGTTTTTGGTGCCGTCTTCCAGTATTTCTTCCTGATAATTCGCGATAATATCGGCTGCATAAGCCGTCACCGGATACAGTTCGGGCGGGTAGGGGTCGATGCCAAGTTCGCGGAGTTTGGCGAGCGATTCGCGGCGGAGTAGTTCTTGTTCTGTCATTGCTAGATGGATTCGAGGCGCAAAATTACGACGGGTTTGGCAGGAATTTTAGCAAAAAACAAAAACGCGGGGTTCTATGAGTGGTGGCAAGACTTGAAGTCTACTGCCGTCAACTTAAGCCCCAAAGGAGCATTTTCATTAGTGCATGACAGCGTTCTGCGGTATAAACAAGTCATAACAGTAGCCCAAAGGGGCGAAATCATGCCTGGCGATCGGATTTCGCCCCTTTGGGGCTTTATAAACGCTTATGATTGCAGCAGTGGGCTACTGCCCACTGCTGATGAAACGCCCCTTTGGGGCTTAAATTGACGGCACTAGATTCAAAGTCGTGTCACTACTTTGAGTCACTACTGCATCAGTTTTCGCCAAAACACGTTTTTACCGGCCACAATCTTTACCATGAAAACACCCGCATCCCGCGCCGGTGCAATCCAAATATCGGACTGTCCGGTTGTAGCGAGGGACGAGATTAATGCGCCCCGCAAGTCGTACATTTCAACCCGGTCTATTGGCCCCTCACTCCGGATGTTCCAGCCATTGCTGGACGGATTGGGCCATATTTGCAGCAAATCATCACCCGGTTCAGTAGTTGCCACCGGTGCGCAGACCAGTTGATTCAGGTAACCCCACAGTTGGTTGTCAAATACAATGGGAACTGCATTGCCGCTCGCGTTAATGGGACTGGCGCTGTTGCCCTGCCGGATCACTACCCAGCCTTTGGAAGGCACCACGTGGATTTTCTGGTCATTTTTGCCCAGCGCAGCGATCAGATCGTCGGGCGCATTGGGGATGAGTTTACCGGGAATCATAACTTGCAGCCCCGGTAGCATGTAACTCGGCTGACCATTCAACCACCACAGATAGCCGTAACTTTTGTTGAATGTTTGCGACGGATGGGTCATATCGTGAAAATACTGGGTATCGTGCAACAAGGTGTCACCGTCCCAGATACCGTTGCGCTGAATCAATAAACCATAACGCGCCATCGAACGGGCGCGGCTGTAAAACGCATCCTGCACCCAGAAGCCCGTCATACCGGTATGATCCAGCACCCGGCTTTTGGTGAACTGCTGAATGGTCTGGTTGCTGGTATTGGCGATCACATTCTGCAGGAGCCGGTAAGCACCAGTATGATAGGCCCAACGCGTGCCGGCGTCCACTTTATACGTCAGGCAGGCCGGATCGGTGCAGAGGTTCGGATCGCTGCTGGCGGGTGTGGGGATAAACGTATCGTCCAGCCCGGAAGTCATGGTAAGTTGGTGGCGCACGGTAATCAGCGCTTCCTTTTCGGGTGGCGCGGTGGTCCAGCCGAGGCCCAGGTATTTGCTGGTGATACTGTCGATATCCAGCAAGCCTTCTTCCTGCGCTTGTCCGACCATAAAACCGGTCAGCGATTTGCCGGCCGAAGCCCAGTACCATATCGAATCCTGGGTGAACGTACCGAAGTATTTTTCCAGTACAATTTTACCGTCTTGCAGTAAAATGAAGGATTTGGTACCTTTGCTGTTGAGGAAATTGTAGAGACTATCGATGCGTTCGGTACAAAATCCCAGACTCGCAGGAGAGGTAGTGGCCCATATGGTACCGGTTTTTGGTGGAAAGTAATTTTGGGAAAATGCTAACAATGCGTTGAAAATCAAGGCAATGATAAGTAGTGTAGTGCGTATCTGCATGGCTGTGTCGTTTTTGTAACAAAGTAATTGGACGTAGCAATCGTAGGTGGGTTTAATGCTGGCGTACTTATATTACGCGAATTGTTGTCAACACAAAATCTGCCTGTCCAACATTTCCGGGTCATTCCTAAAAGCGATTTGGCAGAATGTCGGGTTGTCGGGTATCTTCGCACTTCAAACCAACACATGGAATATTTAATCATCCTACTCCTGACCCTTCTGAACGGCGTTTTTTCCATGACGGAAATTGCGATTGTTTCTTCCCGCAAATTTAAACTGGAGAATAAAGCCAAAAAAGGCAACAAAGGCGCTGAAAAGGCCCTCGAACTCATGGCTTCACCCACGCGACTGCTGTCGACAGTGCAGATCGGCATCACGCTGATCGGCATTATGCTGGGTATCTACAGCGGTGAAAACCTGACTAAAAATATGCAGGCCGGCATCGAAAAGATCGAAATGCTGCGCCCGTACGCCAACTCACTGGCCGTTGGGTCAGTCTTGCTGGTCATTACCTATGTGTCGATCGTATTGGGTGAGTTATTGCCCAAGCGCATCGGTATGACCTTCCCCGAAGCGGCGGCTATAGTCCTGTCGCGCCCGATGGATCTGCTCTCCAAGGTGGTGGCGCCGTTTGTGTGGCTGCTCTCCAAAACCAACGAAGTGCTGCTGCGCATGCTCGGTATCCGGGCCAATCAAACCGGTATCGTGACGGAAGAAGAGATCAAATCCATCATCGTGGATAGCACGGAAAGCGGTGAAATCCAGGAAATCGAACAAGCCATTGTCGAGCGGGTATTTGCTATGGGCGACCGCAAGGTCAGTGCGCTGATGACGCACCGCACCGACCTGGAATGGTTCGATATCAACGACAATCTGGAATCTATCCGCAAGGCAGTGGCCGGCGATCCGCACTCGTTTTACCCGGTCTCGAAAGGCGAACTCGATGAAATTCAAGGGATTGTCTCGCTGAAAAAACTGTTTGCGCTCTCGCCGAGTCAGACCTTTCACCTGAAAGATCACCTGCAACAGCCGCTTTTTGTGCCGGTGACTAGTTCGGCCTATAAACTACTGGAAGATTTCAAACAACGCCGCCAGCACGTGGCGATGGTGCTCGATGAATACGGCTCCGTGCAGGGCCTGGTCACTATGGATGATATCGTCGATGCGCTCGTGGGCGACACCAGTTCGGTCGAATCGGGCGAGTACCAGATCGTGCAGCACAACGACGGCACTTGGATCATGGACGGGCAATACCCGTTTTTTGAATTTGTCCGCTATTTTGAAATTGAAAATGTGCCCGATGACCACGCGGAATTCAATACCGTGGGCGGTTTTCTGGCCTATGAATTGCACCGCATTCCGGTAGTGGGCGATACAGTGGACTGGCACGGTCTGCTGCTGGAAATCGTTGCCATGGAAAGCCGCCGGGTGGATAAAATCCGGGTGACGAAAAAAGAAATGTAAGGGCCATTTTGTATTGTTGCTGGCATAAAACGTTAATTTGATGATTCATCAGGTTTTGAGGCAAGGCTATTTGCATAATACTTGCGGTAAAAATTTCAGTGTTCTACTGCTTTGTTCACCTTTATGCGTAAGCAGTGCGCGGTTTGCATAGTAGCACGTGCGTGGTCTTTGTACAGGTACGTTTTTCCAATAATTACCAGTAATAAAATTGATACACCAAAAAAATGAGTAAACAAATCATCGTTGTCGCAGGCGGGACAGGTAACCTCGGAGGCAGAATAATAAATGCGTTACTGGAAAAAGGCGCTGAAGTTCGGGTGCTGGTTCGTTCAACCAGCGACCTGGAAAAATTAAGTCACCTTGAACAAATTGGCGCAAAAGTCCTCTCGGTCGATATGACCAACGAAAAAGAAATAGCGACTGCTTGTAGCGGTGCGCGTTGCGTAGTTTCTGCCTTAGCCGGTTTGCAGGATGTGGTTATTGATGCCCAAAAGGTATTATTAAATGGGGCTATTTTGGCAAAAGTACCTCGATTTATCCCTTCGGATTATTCATTAGACTTTACCAAATTTACGGATGGCGAAAATCGAAACTTAGATTTACGAAGAGCATTTCATCAATACCTGGATGCTACTTCCATTGCTGCTACAACCATTTTTAATGGTGCATTTATGGATATGCTAACCAATGAAATTCCAATGATTATTTTCAAAAAGCGACTCGTGCTCTATTGGGGGAATGCAGACCATAAAATGGGTTTCACTACGGTAGACGACACCGCCAGGTTTACCGCAAACGTAGCGCTTGACTCAACCACGCCACGTTATCTGCGCATTGCCGGCGACCAGATAAGCCCAAGGGAGATCAGCGAAGTGATGCATAAATTATCTGGCCAAAAATTCCGCTTGCTCCGAACCGGCGGACTTGGATTGCTAGGCGTATTAATAAAAATTGCCAGAAAAATTGCTCCGGCAAAGACCGATCTGTATCCTGCCTGGCAAGGAATGCAATACATGCGAAATATGATGGACGAACGAGCCACTTTAAACACCGTTGACAACAATCGTTACGCCGATATGCAATGGACAACGGTTGCAGACCTGCTTGCAAAGCATGAAGTTGACTAACGATACAGTTGAATTGGGTCTGAAGAAAACATTCGCATATTATCACGTTACCGGCTATATAAAAAGTGAACTACCAACGTCAAATCGACATGCTAAAAAAAAGTATTGATAATTTCCCTTTTGTGTCATACACAAAAAAAACGTACACGGTTGATGAAATGGCCACCCGTAGCCAACTGTTTTATGCATGGATGGATACCCGTCGGACCGTGCGCGATTTTTCAGCGCAATCCATTCCGGAGCATATTATTGAAAACATAATTCTTGCGGCATCCACCGCACCTTCGGGCGCACACAAACAGCCTTGGACCTTTTGTGTGGTAAAAAACCCGGCAGTGAAAACGCAAATCCGCATCGCAGCGGAAAAAGAAGAAAAAGAGAGTTATGAAAAAAGAATGACCGATGAATGGCTGAAAGACCTGCAGCCCATCGGCACGGATTGGCATAAACCGTTTTTAGAAACCGCTCCGTATCTTATTGTTGTTTTTAGAAGAAGTTACGAACTGGAAGACAACAATTACAAACATCAGAATTATTATGTAACCGAAAGTTGCGGTATTGCCTGCGGCTTTTTGCTTGCGGCAATTCATGATGCGGGTTTGGTCGCCTTAACCCATACCCCAAGCCCCATGAATTTTCTATCCAAGATTTTAAACCGACCCGACAATGAGAAACCCTTTCTACTGATCCCGGTGGGTTATCCTGCGGAAGAATGCTGGGTGCCGGATTTGAAAAGGAAAAGTATTGCAGAAATCTGCGTTTGGATGTAGGGTGGGTAAGGTGTTGCGGCGGGGCTATTTGAAAATGCACTCACTCCTTCTGTTCAAATTCCCTAAAAAACGTCGGTACGCAAACCCCGGCCAATTCGGTTGGTGCATTCATTAAAACACAAATGCCGAGCTTTTCCCGGCGATTGAACGCGATTTCACTGCGGAACCCATTGACATAACCGCCATGGTAGATGTACGTTTCGCCCCCGTGTTGCAATACGCGCCAGCCCATGGCGTACCAGGCTTCCTCGCGGGAGATCCAGCCCGGCAGAATGCGGCGCTCTTTTTCTGTGCGGATACGTGGCGCAAAGACCTGATTGAGCGTCGAATCGGCCACGATATCTGGCCGCTGCCCCAACAGTACTTTCAGCCATTGCGCCATGTCGTTTATGCTGGCATTGATGCCGCCGGCCGCCGCCGCATTGTAGTAGCGCTGTGAAATGCTGTCGCAGCGCCAACTGCCGTTGCCGATTTGGGTATGCGGAAATGTTTTATCGCTGCACTGGTGCATGCGCTGGTAGTCGCAGGAACTGGTCGTCATGCCCGCCGGGAGCAGGATTTTTTCGGTCAGCAGGTCCTGGTAGGTCCGCCCGGTTGCGCCGCGCATCACTTCTTCAATCACGCAATACGCCGCATTCTGATAGGCGTACACTTCGCCTTCGCGACCGCTCAACGGTGCGCGCGGAAAGTAATCGCGCACAATGGTGGGAATATCGTACCCGGCTTCGATCAGGTTGGTATACGCCTGGTAGGGCAGGCCGGAGGTTTGCGACAGCAGGTGCTGGAGTTGGGTGCGCTGCGCCTGTTTTTTATCGCGCAGGGTGAACCCTGGAAAATGTTTTTGTACCGGTTCATCCCAGTTTAAAACGCCATTTTGCACCAGAATACCGGTTAAAACACTGGCAAAACCCTTGGAAAGCGACCCGATGCGAAACACCGTGTGCGCACCTATCGAATCGGCGGTGCCAAATACACTCACTCCATAGCCATGCATAAAGATGATCTGGCTGTCTTTGACGATCACCAGCGCCGCGCCGGGCATCTGGGTACGCGCCATCTCCGCGCGGAAAAACCGGTCGTACGCGTTGATAGAGGCCTGCAAACCGGAATCCAGCGGCGGATGCAGGTTCTGGCGGGTGGGCGTCTGCGCTTTTGCCTGCGTGAACAGGGAAGGTGCCTGGGAAGATTGGCCGCAGGCACCCAATAAACCCCACAGTGGCAGTCCGAAACAGGCGAGTTTCACGTAAAAAAAACGAAGCAAGTGCATAGCCGGTAAAGGTACGGTTGTTGCCGTATTAGGAGTACATCACCACGCAGGCTTTCACCTTTCCGGCGGCGTTAAAAAACAGGTTTTCGGCCGATCTTTTGCCGGTAGCGGTGTTCAGGTAATAAATCGTCATGCTGTTGATGCCGGTCAGCACATCGATGATCTCGAAGCGCAGGTCGGGTATCCTGGCCAGTCCCAGGGTCCAGTAGGCGCGGATCGCTGTTTTTCCTTGCAATACGCCCTTACTTTCGGGTTGGATCTTTACAGCCATGGGCGTTTCAATGGTAAAGTCGTCGGTATAATGGGCGAGTACCCGCTCTATATCGTGCGCATTCCAGGCAGCGACCCATTCTTGGGCAAAGACCTGAGCAAATTCTTCCGTCATATTTTGTGTTTAAATGCTGCTTTTAATTCGGCACAAAGTTACCTGCGTTTCACGGAATAGATCAGCACGGGCGTGGTCAAATATTGCCCGTTTTCGCGTTGGACTTGTATGCGCAGCACCACCTCCATGCCTTGTACGACGCGCCCAAAGGCCGCGAATCCTTGTCCGTCGGGGTTTCGCCGGCCGCCAAAATCCAGCGCGGGCTGGTCGTTGATGCAGATAAAAAATTCGCTGGTGGCCGAGTTGGGGTCGCTGCGCGCCATCGAAAGGGTACCGTTGGTATGCAATACGTTGGTTTGGCGGGTTGTTTCCAGCGGGATTGCCGGCAATTGTCGGGCCTCCGGTACATTGCCGCCTTGAATCACTTCGATTTGTATCGATCGGCCGACTTCATTGGCCGGCGTGCAAACCCGGAAAAAACTGCTGCTGTCGTATAAATGTTGATCGACATAGGCCAGGAAATTTTGCACGGTGCGCGGGGCTTGTTTGGCGTATAACTCGACCGAAATATCGCCTAAAGCAGTGGAAATGCGGCATTGAATCGTGTCCTGGGCGGCACAAAGCACCGCCGAAGCGATCCACAAACTGATCAGTAAACTCTTTTTCATCGCAGGAATCTCTATTTTTGCGCCTTATGCAAGATACATTCCATTTTACCGCCACCTTAGCAGAATCCGGCAACAAACTCTGGGGGTTTCACGTGCTCGTGCCGCCCATTATTGCCCGCACCTTACTCGACAATGATGCCAAACGAGTGGTGTGCAGCCTGAACGAGTACAAACCGTTTCAGTGCGGTCTGATTCCCAAAGGTGAGCAGGAATATTGTATTATGGTCAATAAAAAACTGCGCGATACGCTGTATTTGCAAACCGGCTCGATCGTGCGCGTTAGCCTGACCAAAGACGAAAGCGAATACGGGCTGCCGGTGACAGAAGAATTACAGGAAGTGCTGGACCAGGATGCAGAGGGAAGTCGCCTGTTTCACGCGCTGCCGCCCGGCAAGATCCGCACGCTGTTGTACATCGCCGCACAGGTTAAAAACTCTGAGACGCGCATCTTTCGGGCGCTGGCGATTATCGATCATTTGAAAGCGCACGCTGGGAAGATTGATTATAAAACGTTGAATGTGTCGGTGAAGGAGAACTAGGGGCGAAATTATTATGCTTCGCTATTGGATTTCGCCCCTTTGGGGCTGAACAATAAGGATTGGGCGGGTGCCCAATCCTGATGATTTCGCCCCTTTGGGGCTTAACAATAAGGATTGGGCGGGGTTGCCAATCCTGATGATAACGCCTCGTTGGGGCTGAAAAATGCTTGGGTTGACAACATTGGTCCTTGAGTCACCCGTCACTAAGCAATCGAATGACCATCAGCACTAATTCGTAATTCGTAATTTTTAATTCGTAATTATCTAACGACTGTTACATCGCCCGACGCATACTCGATCGAACCGTCGACCAGTTCCAGTTCCATTTTCCAGATGTATACGCCCGGCTGCGCCAGATCGCCGCGGAAACGGCCGTCCCAGGCGAGGGTGCTGTCATCGGGCGCGGCGTTGCGCACCTGGTGCACGCGATTGCCCCAGCGGTCATATACTTCCAGCATACGCACCATGCGCACTGCCGGACCGAAATTGGGCGTCATCAGCGCATTATAACTGTTGGATGAACCGGGCGCAATCGCATTTGGCATAAACACGCCGATAATGCGCTGCACCGTGAGCAACAGATCGTCGGAAGCCTTGCAGCCATGCTGGTCGCTGACCACGAGGGTGTAACGGATGCTACTCAACGGCCTGGCGATCGGATCGGGACAATCGACACAACTCAGGTACAACGAATCGGACCACGCATATTGCAGGGGTGCCAGCAGGGTAGTCTGGATCGGAATGCGCAGCGAATCGCCCAGTTGCAGGGTGGTATCGGCCGGTAGCGAGACGATCGCCTGCGCCGGTTGGGACACATCTGTGTTCAGCGTATCCACACAGCCATGGATATCCTGCGCGAAGACCAGGTACGACCCGGCAGCGAGGTTTTGGAAACGACGGGTTTGCTGATACGGCTGGTTGTTCAGACTGAATACCAGTAAACTATCGGTAAAATTAAGCGCAATCGCACCGTTGGCTTCCCCGAAACAACGGACTGAATCGGACGTAGCGGCAAACACAATCGCCGGGTATTCCGTCACGGTCACGGTATCGGTTTGGGTACATTCCCGGGCATCGGTCACCGTCAGTGTATAATTGCCGGCTGGAATGCCATTGGGTTGCGAACCGCTCACCAGGGCGGAATTCCAGGCATAACTAAACGGCGGTGCACTGCCCACCACCAACGTGGTCAAACTGCCCGTACTTTCGCCCACACAGCTGGGGGTCGCATCGATCTGCAGACCAATCGCATCCAGCACAGTCAGATCGACCGTATGGGTGGAGTCGCAGCCATTGCGGGCAGGAAAGGTCATCTCAAAAAGCCCGGTCGCCATTTGGTCATTCCCAAAAATCGTCGCCACCTGTCCGGCACACAACACCAGGGTTTCGCGGGTCGCAAAGGTATCTTTAGACATGACTTTTACCAGCACCAGCGAATCGCAGCCGGTAGAAGCCGTCAGTAAAAAGTCTTTTTCTTCGCCAGGTAGCAAATCGAATCCGTTGTAAGCCAGCGTTTTATTGATACAAACTGACGTGTCGACCGTAATGCTGAACGTACCGATCGGACTGCCTGTTACGCGTACCTGCACCGTCGAGTCACAACCGTGGATGCTCTGTAAAAAGAAGGTAACGCTGCTGTCGGTCGGAATGGGTATGGTGTTCCACAGGATCGTGCGGCCAAAACAGACGGTCGTATCGATGGTGTAATTGGCGGTATCGTAGACCGTGATAAACGCTGAATCGCGGCTCATACAGCCGTTGGCAAAACCAGCATTCAGGATCACATAACCGGATTGCGAGGGACCAGCCTGGGTTGCCGGACAATTCACGCAACTCACGGCAGTCGTCGGTGACCAGGTATAAAAATCAAAGCCGCTTTCGCTCAATGGCACCGTTTCACCCTGACAAATCGTGCGATCTGCGCCGATCTGCACCACGGTACTGCTATCGATTGTGATGATGATCTGGTCGGTCTGCGTAATGCCACACACGTCGGTCGTCGTGACGGAATAAGTACCCGCATCGAGCGCGGTAAACGTGGCCAGCGTGGTAAAATCCTGCCATTGCCATTGTAGGAGGTCGTTGCCGGCAGCATTGAGCGCCAGGGTGCCGTTGTCGCAAATGGCCGTATCCGCACCGATATTCAGTGTCGGCGGATTGTACGCATAGTAGAAACTGCGGATGTTATTGGTGAAACTGCATTCGCCGATGGTGGTGACCGGAAAGTCGACCGCCAGATTGAAGGGAGCAGGCTTGGAATTATTATCGTTTAAAACGACAAAAATCGAATCGTTGGCGAGGCGTGCAATGCGCAGGGTGAACGTGCGGCAACTGTCTTTTAACAAATCAAAACCCAGTGGTAAAGTGCCTGCCCAAAGCGCCGCCGTGGTTTGCGGATTGCCCTGGTAAAATGAAATCGGCGTTGTTTTAGGCAAGGTATTATCGCCCGGATTGCAGATGCTCAACGATAGAAGCAGCGAATCGCCGGCGCAAGTGACTGAATTGAACGTCAATGCGCCGTCCGGCGTGGGGAAAGTCGGGTTGAAATACTGGTTCATAAACGTATTCATCCGCAGACTATCACCGATAATGCCGGGATTTTGCTGGTAACGCGGTACGCTCAGGTCGTCGTTGATATTGGTATTGAAATAACCGTGCTGGTTCCAGACTTTGCGCGACGCGATTCCGGGCAAGCCCACCGCTTCGTAGGCAATGACTTTACCGGCCGTACTGCCGCCATTGATGCCGCACTGGATCACCACTTCGGTTTGGCCATCGGCGTCGACATCCAGAATCAACGGCGCTTCGATGTGCGTAGCTGACAAGCAGTCATCTTCCCATTTAACATTGCCAGTGGAGCCTTCCAGCACCTGCAATTTTGTTTCCCCGCGATAAATGACATCAGAAGAGCCGTCGCCGCAAAAGTCGAATACGCTGGAGCAAGTGATTGAAGAATTGTCGTTGGTGGTGCGCAACCACATCACCGTGAAGTTGTTGCGCAGGGCGTACAGGCGCGGATAACTCACAAAACTAATCTCCAGTTGGCCATCGCCATTCAGGTCGGCAACGTTGACGCGCGACGCGCCTTCGCCAAAATTATTCAGCAACTGGTATTGCCGCATAATGGTGCCGGTTTTGATATCCCAGCAATAAACGGTGTTAAAAATGCCCTTTTTGCCCTGTACAATGGCATCCAGATCGCCATCGCGGTCAAAATCGGCTACACTGGTAAAACCGTCGGTAAATGGCGCGGGTGCTGAAGTAACCATTTTCACGATCCCGGTGACCAGATTGACCGATAAAACCTGGTTGCCGGCCACGATTTCCAGTCCGTCGCAATCGGGGCAAAAACTATCGGGCAATACGTCCATCGCCACCGTCGAACAGAAAGAAAAACCCGTTGCTGCGCGGCTGGGGTGTTCACCGGCCGATACGCCCGGCCCGCCCTGAGCGAGCAATGCGCCGGTCTGGCCATTGAAGACCTGGTTGCCAATGTTTATTTCGGCCCAGCCATCGTGGTCGAAATCGGCGATATTGGGTACTGAAAAACGATACCGCCCGCTGTAACCCACCTGGACCGTGCTTGCAAACGCGAGCGAACCGTCGTGATTCCAGCAGCGCAAAATACGGTCGTTACCGACCAGGATTAACTCGCCGTACCCGTCGTGGTCGAGATCAGCAATGGCCGGCGCAGTGCCGCCCGGATAATCGGTCGGACCCACGATATGCACTTTGGTAGCGCCGGTAGCCCCGTCGATGATGTAAATATCGGGCCGCTCATTGGCGTACGTAACCACGTCCGGAATACCGTCTTTGTCCATATCACCAGCCACCAGCGGCGAATAGGTGCCCACTTCCGCTTCGCTCGACCACTGGATGCCCAGGTTGATCTGGTCGCAGGGCGGTACGTAATAACAATCCGCGTTGCAGGTAGTATAGTAGAAACTGTCGCACTGACCGGTGCAGGTGCAGTCCTGGTCGTAACAGTCGATCAGGCCGTCGCCGTCGTCGTCGAGGCCATTGTTGCAAATTTCAACAATGGTTTGTGATTGCGCCAAAAACGCGCCAAAAAACAGGGGAAAAAGGAGTGTAAGCCGCAGCGCGGACGGTTTCAATAGCATGGAATCAGTGTGGGTTTTGTTTCGGCGCAGAAACGGCGGTTTGCACATTTTCTTTTGCCATCCAAAACGATTAACGAACTGTTGGGACTTGCAGCAGCGGGCTACCAGTCGGAAATCCATGAGATTATGCGGAAATTGTAGGGATTAGGGGAGGGCGTTGCAGTGAAACGCCGGAAAGAGCAGCAAATTTCGCAGGTTTACCTTATAACTTCTACTAATCGCGGTTTATTTATTTGAGCAGGGTAAGTATAAAGCCCCGGTTGTCCAGCACCGGCCGCACGGTATCTCCTTTAAACAAGGCAAAATCCAGCACCGTATTTCCGCCGCAGCATTCTCCGCGCGGTGTGGCATGCGATTGTAAAAGCAGCGTGTCGCGGTCCGTCGGCGTATAGCGGAAAATATAGGCGGTAACATCCGGATCTACGGAAAGAAATGGGCCGCCGCCGATTACAGCCCGCAGTTGCAGCCAGTCAAACAGTTCGCTTTTAGTGCCTTTTACACGAAATACCTGCAAACTATCAGCCACGATCGCGCCAGTCACCAATAAATCCGAACTGTCGGTTTTGGATAAAAACTGGACGTTGAAATTGTCATTGCCAGCACAATCAACACATTTACAATCATCCAGGCCGCAGCCGCAGCCGGTTGTGTTCAGTAAAAAAATAACGGAAAAGAGAAAAATGGCTATTTTTTGCATATGTTGTGGTAAGTTGGTGGACAGAAATAATCCGTATGGGGATGCCTACGTTTTAATTTATTTAAAAAGCCGCATTACCGAACCGCTTTGTGTTTCCGACGACCCA
>JBBRDQ010000112.1:0-16100 GCA_038203695.1 Chitinophagales bacterium | reverse complement strand
AATGGAGCCTTGGGCCGGACAAACCATTTCTCAGTCACTTGGTGAATGTGCTATTGTATGCGCTGACCGGCTGGGCTTTGTGGGCCACCTGGCGACGTATCCTGGTAGCATATCCGCCTTTATTGACGGCTGTGGCTGTTTTTATTTTTATGGCTCACCCAATCCATACGGAGGTAGTCGCCAATATCAAAAGCCGCGATGAGATCATGTCGCTGCTGTTTGCCACGCTGGCTTTGTATGCAATATGGCGGTACTTGGAATTGCATAATCCCGGCTGGCTCATTAGCGCTATGCTAGCCTATGCAGTAGCCATGTTCTCCAAAGAGGGCTCCATCATGTTTATTTTTATTTTTCCACTGGTATTATGGTTTTTTACTAATAAAAAAGCGGATACGTATTTAATCGTTGGCATGCTGATGACCCTGCCAGCAATCGCTTTTATTCTGGTCCGGCAACAAGTATTGGGCGCGCAAGCCGTGGCGGAGCAGTATTCCATCCTGGACAATTTTATGGTAGAGGCCAAACCAGTCGACCGGTTGGCTTCGGCTTTTATGATGTGTTGGAAGTACCTGGAACTTTTATTCCTACCGCATCCGCTGGTCAGTGACAAAGGCTATCCGCAAATTACGGCCGTGGGATTTGGTGACTGGCGTGCTACTGTCGGCGTGGTGACTTATTTCGGTATGGGCATCTGGGCGGTCTTACACACGGCTAAAAAACATTTTCTAGCTTTCGCTATTTGGTTTTACCTGATTATGTTCGGCCTGATCAGTAACGTACCGTTCTTGATTGGCACTTCGTATGGTGAACGGTTGCAGTATGTGCCTTCGTTGGGGTTTGCCTTTGCTGTTGCGTGGGCATTATGCAAAATATTTAAAATCAACAATTTAACTGAAATCTGGAGTCGCGATCGCGGTATGGTGGCGGTCTGGAGCATAGCCGGAGTGATTGCCCTCCTCTTTGCCGTTAAAACAATATCGCGCAATCCGGCTTGGTACGACAGTGCCTCGCTGTATACCAGTGATATCACCAACTCACCCAACTGCTGCAAACTCAACTATCACTACGGACTCGAACTGGTCAAACAAGGTTACGATGAAAAAACGGACCGGGTGATTGACTCGGCGAGCATCCAGAAAGGCATCGACCGTTACACGCATGCTATTGATCTGTATCCAAAATACCACGACGCGTATGGTAGTCGCGGGGTAGCATTCCTGCGTTTCAAGAAGTACGATCAGGCCTACGAAGACTATCAAAAAGCGCTTGAATACCGCCCGAACGACGCGCGGGTGCTCTCTAACCTGGGTTTTATCTATATGTTACAACCGAAGGATGGCGGTACGCGTTTCGATCCCGCCAAAGCGGAAGAGGTGTATCGCAAATCGGTGTTGTATGATCCACGTTTCACCGACGCACGCCGCAATCTGGGCGCGGTACTAGCGATGCAACAAAAATTCCCGCAGGCAATCGAACAATGGAAAGAAGGGCTGAAATATGAGCCGAACAGTGTGACGTTGCTGCACTTTATCGGTTCTGCTTATAAGGACATGGGGCAAATGGAAAATGCCCAGCCGTGGTTTGACCGCGAAGCACGGGCAGCACAAATGAAAAAGTAAGCACGTGTGTCACACCTTATACCTACATAATAAGGTATGACACACCAAAATATTACCGGGCGCTGTAAAAACGCATTTTATAGTCCGTATCGATCTTACCGACGCGGATATTGTCCAGTTTGCGTTGAATAAGGCGTTTTTTAAGCGGTTTGAGGCGTTCGGTAAAAAGCACGCCTTCAATATGGTCGTATTCGTGTTGAATGACCCGAGCATTAATACCCGTAAAAATTTCCTCCTGCGATTGAAAATTTTCATCTTCCCAGCGAATGCGGATCTGTTCGGGTCGCTCCACATCGCCACGGATTTTAGGAATACTCAGACATCCCTCTTCGTATGGCCAGGGTGCACCGGTTTCTTCCACCATTTGCGCATTGATGAAAACACGTTTAAAGCCTTCATCGGTCGGCGCTTTTTCGTCTTCCTCGCGATCTATTTCGGTCGTGTCAATCACAAAAAGTCGAATACTCAAGCCGATTTGTGGCGCGGCTAAACCGACCCCATCGGCATGGTACATGGTTTCCCACATATTGGCCAGCAGTGTTTCCAGTTCAGGGTAATTAGCGTCGATAAGCGCG
This sequence comes from Chitinophagales bacterium, assembly GCA_038203695.1. Taxonomy (GTDB): domain Bacteria; phylum Bacteroidota; class Bacteroidia; order Chitinophagales; family Saprospiraceae; genus M3007. The sequence goes on along the minus strand of JBBRDQ010000112.1, from coordinate 13,906 downwards.
GCTATTTTTTTAAGCACTGGCTGGCCGTAAGCGTATATTGGCAGAATCATAATCGTTCGTACTGTTGTGTAAAAGTCGGTTGTGGTCGGTATTTACCAGAAATTGGCCTCCATGTAATGTTCTAAGATCAACGCAGCCGCAATTCTGTCCACCAGTGATTTGTCCCGGCGTTTTTGTTTTTTGGCTCCGCTTTGCAGGATTATCTGTTTAGCGTCATTGGAAGTAAAGCGTTCATCCTGCCTGAAAATATTTTTTTCGGGAAAAATTTTGCGCAGTTGTTCTACAAATTCATCCGTTTGTGGGGCGGTTTGAGCCGGATTGCCGTCGGGATACAAGGGTAAACCGACCACAAAACTTTCCACGTCCTCGTCAGAACAGTATTTTTTCAAAAAGGCAAATACTTCGGGGGTGGGCACCGTGGCAAGTGCGCTGGCGATAATTCTCAACGGGTCCGTAACCGCAATTCCGGTCCGTTTCAATCCATAATCGATGGCAAGTATCCGACTCATAAGTAGGGCAAAGGTAGCGTTATCGGATTAAAATATGTATTCGTTCTGGCCGGTCGGTTAAACTTTTGTCAAAAGGGGGCGGGTGTTTTTTAGTTAAATGTGCAGACATGCTAACTGCTTGCTACTTTTGCTCTTTGTATCAAACGCCTAGCAACCGTTTGCCGTGTACTAACTATTTGTTCACCCTAACCAATACTGCCGTATGCTGGACCTACAACCCATCCAACGTCGAACCGGTCTTTCGCCCGAGTCTTTCGCCGCAGAATTTCTCGCTCCCATGACACCGGTAGTTTTTACTGATTTGATGGCCGATTGGCCAGCGCGGCAAAAATGGACAATCGAATACTTTAAATCAAATTACGGACAATTACGCGTTCCCGTTGTCTCCAATAACTACTCCAAGCCCGGAAAGGGCTATATGGAGGCTGACCGCATTATAAGTTTTAAAGAATACCTGGAAATAATCGAAGCGGGACCAACCGACCTGCGTATCTTTCTGTGGAACATTCTCCGTGTTGCCCCCGATCTGCGCCATGATTTTAGCGTTCCAACCATTATGGATGGTTTTGTCAACGAACTGCCTTTCATGTTTTTCGGCGGACAAGGCTCGAAGGTGGCATTGCATTATGACATTGATATGAGCCATGTTTTTCTTAATCAGATTCATGGCCGCAAACGCGTCATGTTGTTTGCTCCCGATCAAAGTCGGCATTTATACCGCCATCCGTTTACGGTAGCGAGCTATGTGGACCTAAATAATCCAGATTTTAAACGCTTTCCGGCGCTGGCCAAGGTAAAAGGCTACGAAATCACGCTTAATCCGGGCGAGACCCTGTTTATGCCGTCTGGATTCTGGCATTATATCGAATATACTGATGGTGGTTATTCGATCAGTTTGCGGTCGTTTGGCTCCATTCCGGCACGGGTGCGGGGCGTAGCGAATATCGCCACCCACTATGTCGTGGATAAAGGCTTAAACCGGCTGATTGGCACAGAATGGCGCAAAATGAAAGAACGTATGGCCGAACGCCGTGCCGACGTACTTTAATCCAACGATATGCGCCTGATTATTCAACGTGTTTCCGAGGCCGCCGTCAAAATTGCCGGTGAGACGATGGCAGAAATTGGCCCCGGCTTACTACTGTTACTGGGCATTGAAGCCGCGGATACGCCCGAAGATATTGACTGGCTTTGTCGTAAAGTAGTGGCGATGCGCATTTTCCCTGACCAGAATGGGCTTATGAATCTGTCTGTGCAGGAGATGGGCGGTCAATTGCTGGTAGTAAGTCAGTTTACCCTGTTTGCCAGTACCCAAAAGGGTAATCGCCCGTCCTTTATCCGGGCCGCACGGCCCGACTTTGCGATACCGATGTATGAACAATTTGTCCAGACCCTCCGTCAGGAATCGGCGCTGCCCGTTTTAACCGGTGTATTTGGTGCCGACATGAAAGTTTCGCTGGTCAATGATGGACCGGTTACAATTATGATGGACTCGAAAGGGAAGGAGTGAAAAAGGGCCCGTTTTGACCGCCATAAATTTCACGTTTCACTTTTTTTTAAACGCTTCTCCAGTTTTTTTCCCAATAAGCCGCTTTTAAGCCTTGGCTCGAAATAGGTGCTTTTAGGAGGCAAGGTCTCGCCGCTGTCAGCAATATGCATTACATCCGCAAAAAGAATCGGATAAAGCAGGAAGCCAAGCCGGTTTTTATGCCCTTTCATGGTTTTACGCATCCCTGAAAGCCCTTTACTGCCGTCGATATAAATAATTCGCGTATCGGTTCGCACTTCCTTGATTGCCAGGATATCGTGCAAGACGTGATTATTGAGCATGGTTACATCCAACAGTGTTTCGTCGGGCGGATATTGTGCCAGTATAGCTGTTTTCCAGCGCAAAGCATACCACTCTTTCCGGAAAGTGAGAATAATTTCGTGTTTTTCGGTTGGTTTTCGCAAGGCTTCTAGTGGCTCAATGTCAAATATCCGGGATAAATCTGCCATTAAGCGCATCGGGCTTTGCGCAGGATTGCCTTCCACGACGCGATTGTAGTCGAGAATGTCCAGTTGATCTTCGGCGAAATAGGCGCACAGTAAATGGTCAAAATCAAGTTCCGGAAACGCTTCTTTATGCGCTTCCTGTAGCAAAGCCATCGCACTGGCCCGATGATGCCCATCGGCTATGTAAGTCGTGCGGATATGCTGCTGTGCAAGCTGTTGCAGATATAAAATCTGCCGGCTATCCGTCACTGCCCACACCCGATGGATTTCATGATCCTGTGGAAACCGGGTGGTAAACAGTGGTTTGTGGTGCTGTGCATATTCGAGCAACCAATCGTCCAGTACTTTTACCGATGGATAGGTTACCAACACCGGTTTGAGTTGGGCACGCCATTGTAGAAACAAGTCTTTTTGCTGCTCTTCCTTTTCACGCAGCGTTTTTTCATGCTTCTTGATCTTGGCATGCAAAAAATCACTCATTGCGTTAAGGGCTATAAAACCTGTGTGTTTACGGTGCCGCACTTCAATCTGATAAATGTAACAGGCGACTGCTGTTGTCTCCTGGACTACACCGTCCTGGATGTAAATTGGATAGGCGAATTTTGCATTTTCACAAAAATCACCTGGTATAGCGACTTGTGAAAAATCCGGAAAAAGCGCAGCAAAAGGTGTTATTGTCATCGTAGAATTGGAAAAGGCGGCTAAAAGTAGTTTTTTTTCAAAAAGTAGCTACAGAGAATGCTTTTACATGGACCAATACTAAAATTCCGCGACCTTTGTCCATTCACAATTTTAAAGCGTTTCTTTGAGCTCCAATCAATAAAAGTGCATTTTTAACGATATTAGAAGTTAGTAACTGCTAATCATTTTCCTGCCCCGTTTGCCGAACTCTATGCAACATAAATTATTTCTATTGTTTTTTGCCGCCTTATTGGGTGCAGGTAGTATCGTTGCGCAATCTACCAGCGAACTTGAATCCCGCTACAAGAAGGCAGGAACAAAACCCGAAAAGCTCAATTACAGTTTTCAGTTGGCCCAAAAATACCTGGATGCCAATAACGCCGGTAAAGCCATTGAATACGCGCGTATCGCGAACCCCCTTTCCATTGAAGTTGGCGACAAACGTAAGCACGCTGAATCTGCCTATATCCAGGCAGAAGGCGAATTTCGTCGTAAAAATTACAAAGAGGCCAGCGCCCGCTTTCAGGACGCCTGGCAAGCGGCCCGCAATTATGGGCTTCGCGATATCGCCCTGAATGCTGTCGAGCGGATTCAGGAAACCGCCTCCCGGCAGAATGATTTGAAAGAAGCGCTGAAATGGAGCCGAGAGACCGTTAATTACCTGAAGGAAAATGGCGGCGGCGGCGCGCGCGGTGGTGGCGATGCGCAACGTCGACTCGAAGACCAGCTGAACAAAGCCGAGGTCGATAACCGCAGCCTGCGGGAACAACTCGCCAAAGCAACCGGCCAAACGCAACTCTTGGAAACCTCTTATAAGGAGACTGAGGCCAACCTGAGAACCATTCAGGAAAAGAGCCAGCAGCAAATCAGTGCAAAAGAAGCGGAACTTTCGCAAGCCACGCAGGATAAGGAAATAGCAAAAGCCATGATCGCATCGAAAGACTTGATGATGCAGGACATGACGAAAGAGCAAATGGCTGATTCAGTGATCCAGGCACGTACGGAACGACAACTTGAAACGGAAAAAACCAAAAATGCCGAGGCGGAACTCGGTCGTAAACGCAGCGATTATCAGCGCAATATCCTGGCATTACTGGCAGGATTTGTTTTCGTGCTGGCCGGCGCTTTTTACCTGCGCTATCGCGCAAAACGCCGCTCCGTCGATGATCTGGCCCAGAAAAATGTCGCCCTGGAAGACGAACGACAGCGCAGTGACGCTTTATTGCTCAACATCCTCCCGCCTGCCATTGCACAGGAATTAAAAACGCGCAATAAAGTTGCCGCCCGAAAATATGATCAGGCGACCGTTATGTTTGTCGACTTTACAGGATTCACCCACGTCGCCGAACGCTTGAGTCCGGAAATACTCGTCGAAGAACTGGATTTTTGTTTTTCCAACTTTGACCGCATTATCGGTCAATATCGAATTGAAAAAATCAAGACGATCGGCGACGCTTATCTGTGCGCCAGCGGTCTTTCTGATATGAATGCCAGTCCTTCCGACATGGTGAAAGCCGGTTTGGAAATCCAGGATTTCCTGCAACACATTAAAGCCGAACGCATGAGCAACGGTCTGCCGCACTTCGAGGCCCGCGTAGGGATTCACGTTGGACCGGTAGTGGCCGGTGTGGTAGGTGCCAAAAAATTCGCGTATGATATCTGGGGCGATACCGTCAATATTGCAGCCCGTATGGAGCAGTCCTGCGAACCCGGACGGGTAAATGTCAGTGAAGATGCCCACAACCTGGCGAAATACGAATTTGAATGGCAATACCGGGGTCGGCTTGCCGCTAAGAATAAAGGCGATATGGAAATGTACTACGTCACCAGTATGAAACAGTACTAGACCGTTTACTTTTTTTCTTTGTTGACCAATGCAGCCAACTGCTTGAACATATCTTCAATTTTTGGATCGACCGGGTTATTTTTTTCGCCCCAGGTAACACGATTCATCGCCTTGCCATTCACGGCTTCAACAAAATTGTAGATGTTGCCGGGGTGTTTAAAATCCAGCGTACTCAGGCCCAGCGTCTCGGCCGATTCATACAAGGCTTTCGCCTTTTTCGCCTTGATGTGATCCAGTTCCGTCCATTGCCCACCGGGAGTCAGCACAAAAATCTGCCCGTTATCTAACAGCGTGTACTGGGTTTCTTTCCCGGTGAAACCGCCGCCGCTACCCCAGCGCAACTGCCGATCGGGCAGTGTATTCGGTGTGTACTTGGCATGGCGGTTGCAAAAAGCAAAAATGAGCCCCGCAGCCAAGACTGAAACTAAAATCAGAAGGTTTTTCATGTAATCAGATGATTTAAAGTTTAAATTTTATCGGTTTTACGGGTGTACAATTGCCCGGTTGCACGGAGCACTTCTAAATATTTAATAATGGCTGCACGGTTTTCCCGGTACACTTTCGCACCACGGGTGGCGGTCACAATACTACAAGGCACTTCCCTGGCAACTTCGCGTTGCGAAAGGTCCCTGTCGAGCGCGTCGAAAATTCTCCAACGCTCAAGCATCATGGCGCGTTCGTTATCGGTAAAAGTCAGGGCGAGCAGTTCATTAAATTCTGCTTCCGACTGAGCGGACTGAAAGAGTTGGTAAAGCATCGTCAGGTGGTGATTTCCACAGCCAAAGTTCCGAAAGGATTTTCATTTCAACAGAAAAAAGAAAAGCGCGGTTTGATGGATATAAAGCTCCCGATTCATATAGCCAGCCAAACCAGCGTGGTCTGCAATAGCATAAGCCCGTCGATGATCATTTTACGCCAATTGAGCGGTGTTTTGCATCGAAACAAACCAAATATAATCCCCGCGCTCAACAGCAGTGAAACCCACAAAGCACCTGCGACCTGTAGTGCGATATCTCCTTGCAACCATCTGATTAATACACAGACTGCCGTGAAAGCCAGTGCCGTATTGACCAGCCGGAATACTTTTAGATCGGGCAGTTGATTGGCCAGGGTCAGTAACCCCCGGTTGCGATCGAAATCCCGATCGTGCAGATCATAGGCAATTGCCAGTGCAAAAATAAAAGCGGCCCTGCCCATAAAGAGCGTAATGCTACCCGACCACATTACCCAGGGCAAGGGCAACAGGACAGTCGCTCCAGCCCAGGCAAAAGCCACCAGCATCGGTTTTGCAATGGGGCTGGTGCGCAATCCGGTGCGCGTGGGATTACCTACACCATAATATAAACACCACAGGATACCCAGCGTCCCAATCGTCCATTGGCGCTGAGGCTGGAGAAAATAAACTAAAACCAAGGCAATCACACCACTAAACCAGGCGGCGCGACGGATCCACCGCCCCCGCAGAACCACATTATATGCAAAAAAAGTACTGGTCAAAATGAATCCATCCAGTACATCTGGCGCATAGGGCAATCTATAAACGAGCCGGGTTTGCGTCAACATGGCCACCGCACAAAGGCCCGCCCATATAAAACGGATCAAATAACCCGGCACCCTCCGCCCCCAAACTGCCAATTTCTTACTTTTCATGTTATTTTAATTTCGCATAAGAAATTTTTAGCGCACGCGTCAGTTATTACACGATCGCGTATAATGAGCCGCAAAGTGCAGTTTTAACGTTTGGCAACTTTACATTTTCATAGATAGTTCCACATTTTATAAATCTACCGATACCGCTTCCTCTGTTTTTAATCCATAATCCATGAAAATGCTACAGTTCACGCATTTTTTTACTCATCCCACATCCCAAACTGATTCGCAAATGTCTTCCACTCGCTCGCCGTAGCGCCGCACGATGCCTTTCCGTGCCGTTTTCTCAAAAAAATTCTCCTTTTCAAGTTACTTTTCTACCATAAAAGGTCTAAAAATCACTTTTTTGAAATTTATTTTCGAGAAAAGTAGCCTTACCTTCATTTTTGGCAAGCGATTTGAAATAGATAATACAACGGTGCGAAATTAAAACGCCGCCACAACAAAAAACTTAATCGCATAACACTCAAATCCAATCACCGACCACGCATTATGAAAAACGCAATCATCATCCCGGCTCTTATACTTGCTTTCACCAGCCTCTTCGGTCAAACGATGAACGCACAGGCTCCAACGTTCCAGAGTTTTCTGGCGCAGTTTCCAAAGGCTACCCTGCCTTATGCAATCTGCGAAAGCGACCTGCAAAGCACCAAAGCACTGGCTACTACCCGCCTTGGCTGGGAATACTACGAATTCCTTCCAGAACTGGAACACAGCGCACAATACAGCCGCATGCCGGTTTATCCAGAGCCTGTCGCTGTATTTGAAACGGAACAAAACTTCGCAGTACTGTACAACATCGCTCGCGGTGTAAGCAAAGGCAAAAGTTACTGCATCTCGGTTTTCGATAAAAAAGGCAACCACCTGGCTACAAACTTTGTTGCCGGTATCAATACAACGACCCTGACTACGGTAACCATCGACGCTGAATTGCGCGCTGCTGTACAAGGCTTCCAAATCAACGGTACTGAACTACAGCCGATGAATTCACAACCACTTGACCTGATCATCCCGGGCAACCCTGATCAAATTGATTGGAGCGTGGTTTCTGCACAAAATAATACAGCAGTCGCTGTCGCTAAGTAATTGATTATAAAGACACACTATATAGAACGGGCTGCGCGATTCGCGTGGCCCGTTTTTTTATGCCCGTTTTAAACCTACACCAAAAACCTGGCCCGCCGCAAAGGCACCGTTGAATTGTGGGGCCGCCATTAAAATGGTGGTAGTTGCACCAAATAAAAAAACCTGTTAGATCGACGATCTAACAGGTTTTTTTATTTGGTGGAGGTCTCGAGCGGATTCGAACCGCTGTAGCAGCTTTTGCAGAGCTGTGCCTAACCGCTCGGCTACGAGACCAGTATTTTATTAAGCGGCTGCAAAGATACGCGCATTCTTTATAAAAAAGCAAGCGTTCGCGAAAATGATTTTTATTTGCCCTATACGTACCAACTTGCGAACCTTACATATATTTGGGCGGCCTTAGCCGTCTGCTTCTTTTATATTGTCAACCTTTTCCTTTAACTAAAATAATTGCAACTTGCTCATGGGCAGTAAACTACAAGTTTTAGATTATGCCGTTTTCCTTATCTATTTTGTCATTGTGGCGGGATATGGATACTGGATTTACCAGCGCAAAAAAAGTACCGTGGCCAATGCCCGGGATTTTTTCGTAGCGGAAGGGTCGCTTACCTGGTGGGCGATTGGCGCATCATTGATTGCGTCCAATATTAGTGCGGAGCAATTTATCGGGATGTCTGCTTCCGGTTTTGCAATGGGACTTGCCATTGCATCCTACGAATGGATGGCTGCAGCCACGCTGCTGGTTGTTGCCGTTTTTTTCCTGCCTATTTATCTGAAAAACAAAATCTACACGATGCCGCAATTTTTGTCGCAACGGTTTAGTCCGTTAGTGGCCACGATTATGGCGGTATTTTGGCTTTTATTATACGTTTTTGTCAATCTGACATCCATTTTATACCTCGGTGCCTTGGCAGTAAGTACCATTTCAGGATTTAGTTTTACGGCTTGTTGTATTGGTCTTTCCGTATTTGCCATTATTATTACGCTGGGTGGTATGAAAGTAATCGGCTACACAGATGTGATTCAGGTTGTGGTGCTCACCTTAGGCGGTTTAGCGACCACCTATTTAGCCCTTGATCTGGTGGCGCAAAAATTTGGTGACACCGGCGCTTTTGCCGGTTTGGGTCATTTACGCGCGCATGCAGCCGATCACTTTCACATGATTCTGGACAAAGGCCAGATTATCATGCCAGATGGCAAAGGCGGGACGGAAGATGCGTATGAAAAACTACCCGGCTTAGCCGTGCTGTTTGGCGCCATGTGGATTGCCAATCTCAACTACTGGGGTTTTAACCAATATATTACCCAGCGCGCATTGGGTGCAAATTTGCAGACAGCCCGGTCGGGCTTGCTTTTTGCCGCCTTTCTGAAATTGTTCATGCCGGTTATTGTGGTATTACCCGGCATCGCCGCCTATATGTTGTGGCGGGAAGGCGCTTTATCCACCGAGTTGATGGAAGGTGGCGCGATTCGCCCGGACCGTGCCTATCCTGTATTGCTCAATTTGCTGCCCGTTGGCCTCAAAGGTTTATCCTTTGCTGCTTTAACTGCGGCGATCGTCGCATCGCTGGCCGGTAAAGCAAACAGTATCTCCACCATTTTCACACTGGATATCTACAAGAAATTCTTCAACACGGGGGCCGATGAAGAGAACCAGGTCAGAGTTGGCCGTATTACCATTATAGTTGCCATGATCATCGGCGCAGTGGTAGCGCCGGCATTGGCTAATTTCGGTCAGGCGTTCCAATTTATCCAGGATTTCACCGGTCTGATATCGCCAGGCATCGTCGCTATATTTTTATTGGGATTTTTCTGGAAACGCACGACCGCCAATGCAGCGCTTGCGGCAGCTGTTTTGGCCATTCCAACCAGCCTTGCTTTTGAAAAATTGTTGGTTGGCCTGCCGTTCATGCACCGGATGGGCTATGTATTCATCACATTGGTCGCATTAATGGTCGTTATCAGCCTGTTGGATAAAAAGGGTCAGAAACCCGAGCGTGCCGTGGAGGTAAATGCCGCCATGTTCAAAATGTCCCAGGGATTTGCGATTGGCATGACGCTGGTGATCGGGATACTTATTACGCTGTACTCGGTCTTCTGGTAGAGAATAACTGCTGAAAATATTTCTAACGCATCGCTTTCAACTGATCCGGTTGACGGCGATGCGTTTTTGTTGGTTCACTAAGATTCTGCAACTTCCTGATCGTTTCTGTGTTCATTTAAGGATTATTACACTTAGTTTTGCGTCATGAAATTAGAGGTCGAATTAAAAAGTATCAAACCGATGCCGCCCCGGCAAAAGGCGATGTTAAATATACTGTTTACGGCCAGTTGGCTGGATTGTATTTTCACCCGGCACCTCCGTCCGTTTGGATTGACCAATCCACAGTACAATATACTTCGGATTCTCAATGGAAGTTTGCCCAACGGGCTGTCCGTATTGGATATCAAAAGCCGTATGCTCGATCGAAGCAGCAATGTGAGCCGGTTGGTAGAAAAACTCCGGCAGCGTGATCTGGTCGAACGTGTACCGCATGCAGATGACCGCAGAATGGTGGTAGTGACCATTTCAGAGGCAGGCAAGCAAACACTGGCAGAAATTGAGCAATCGCGGTTTACCGATACCGATTTCATGCCCGGCAATCATCTGACAGAAGCGGAAGCCATGGAACTGGCCCATTTACTGGATAAATTTCGGGGATAATCTGTGCATTTGTCACTTTTAACATTTTCATAAAATATTTTTATTTTGAAGTGACCAAATCGTCAAAAGGCCGTCAAAAAGCCCTGTATTTAACTAGCGGAAATATTTTTTTTGAAAAAAAAGTTGCGCGGTATCTTAACAAAATATTAAATTGCATCGTTTTTGAAGGTAGGACAGTAAGGTTGTCAATTTTTATCAGCCAGATTATTGTTTCCGATTCCCCTAATCCCTTTGTCCTTGTCCCACGACCCATGAACGATCGTATTTGAAAGGTAACTGCCTAAACACTTGCGAATGAGCGATTTACATACAAACCTTACGTTGTGGTCACGCCCTGAAAATGTATCCAAAGTAGCGCCGTTTTTGCACGATGTAGCATTGCGCTACGCGCTCTCTGCTGATATTCATGGTAACATCCTGGTTAGTCTGACGGAAGCCGTCACCAATGCCATCTTACATGGCAACCAAAGCGATCACAGTAAGTGTGTTTCGATTTCAATGCAGCGCCAAAAAGATCAGCTATCCGTTCGGGTTTCCGATGAAGGACTTGGTTTTGATCTAAATGCTGTAGCGGATCCAACCAGTGCTGCGTGCATCGAAAAGTGTGGCGGCCGGGGCTTATTTTTAATGCGCCATTTGAGCGATGAATGTCGTTTCATCCGTAATGGCAGCACGGTGGAAATGCGTTTTAAAATTGATTAATGCAATTTCCCGATTCCTTTCTGCAAGCAGAAGTCCCCGAAACGCCCGTTTCTTTCCATATTGAAGACGTTGATGTTGACTTGCCTGATGAGCAAATCCTTGTTTCCTGGCTATTGTCGGTAGCGGCTGCCGAGGGGCAACATTTTCAGGAAGTTAGTTATATTTTTTGCTCCGACGAATATTTGCGCGGTATTAATGTCGAGTTCCTCGACCATGATTATTATACCGATATTATCACGTTCCAACTTTCCGACCATCAAATCCACGGCGACCTGTTTATTAGCACGGATCGAGTAGCTGATAATGCCCATACCCATGCTGTGTCTTTTCAACACGAGCTCTGCCGTGTAATGGTGCACGGTGTACTGCATTTGGCAGGGTATGGCGACAAGACGCCGGAAGAAGCGGCCCTCATGCGCACCAAAGAAGATTTTTATTTAGGGCAACTCGGGCTCTAAAGTCGATTTGCCTTATTCCTCGCCTTGCTCCAACGCTTCCCAATACTCTACCGCTCTGCGCGTATGCGGGATACAAATAGAACCGCCAACCATATTTGCAACCGCAAAAATTTCAAAAATCTGGTCGCGCGTTACGCCTAGCTCATAACTTTTGCCCAGGTGATATTTGATGCAATCATCACAACGGAGCACCATAGAGGCAACGAGGCCGAGCATTTCCTTAGTTTTCACATCCAGTGCGCCCTCCTGATACGTCTGGTTATCCAGGCTCCAAAAGCGCTTGATCACTTTGTTATCCTGTGCCAGAATGCGCTCATTCATACGGGCGCGGTAATCATTGAATTCCTGTACTTGCGACATATTGTGTAGTTAAATTTTACGTCAAAGATAGGCAACTCCCGATCTTAAATACGACTTTGCCCTGAAAATGAGGCCAGCAATCGCCGTCAATTAGCCAAATTTTCCGTATCTTGCGTCACTTTTTGCAAACATATAATCAAAATGTCCTTTCAAGAATTAACGAATACCGAAACCCCTGTTTTAGTAGATTTTTGGGCCCCCTGGTGTGGCCCCTGCAAAGCCATGATGCCGGTTTTAGAAGACCTGAAAGCCGATTTAGGGGATCGTGTGCGCATCTTAAAAATTGACATCGATAAAAATGTAGACCTGGCTGTTCAAATGAAAGTGATGGGCGTGCCGACTTTTATGATCTATAAAAATGGTAAACAGCACTGGCACCAAGCCGGCGTGCTGACCAAAGAAGCACTTAAAAAAGCGATCGAAAGTGTCGAAACAACCCTTTGATTTAATCAGAATGTCTAATTCGATCCCTGCAATTTTTATAGTCGCGGCTATTGCGTGGGCCTGTCAATCGGATACAGTCACACATAATCAGGCGGCATACGTACTGCCACAAAGTACACCCGACTCTTCCAAGCCGCACCTTGTTACCTTTGACAAAGACTATCTGCTCGGCCGGTTTGATCCCGCTATCCGAGCTGATTTCGTTACCATAGGCAAGCCATACACGGATAAACCCGGTATGATCCTGCGTGAAGAAACAGCAGCAGCATTTAAAAAAATGTATGCAGCTGCCCAAAAAGACGGCATTTCTTTGAAAATAATTTCTTCGACCCGCACATTTGTCCAGCAAAAAGCCATCTGGGAAGGCAAATGGGCGCGGTTTGCCAAGGAAGCGCCCGTTGCCCAAGACCGTTCGCTGAAAATACTCCAGTACTCTTCGATGCCAGGCTCCTCGCGCCACCACTGGGGTACCGATATCGACCTAAACGACCTTAATAACCCTTCTTTTGAGGCTGGCGGTAAATATGAAAAAGTATACGTCTGGCTGTCAGCGCACGCCCATGAATACGGATTCTGCCAACCTTACACCGCCGGGCGATCCGCCGGTTACCACGAGGAAAAATGGCATTGGTCTTACACTCCTTTGAGTAAATCATTTTTGCAGCAATACCAGGAACATATACAAGACAAGGATATTAAGGGTTTTGAAGGGGCTGAAACTGCCGTAAAAATTGAAATTGTAAAAAATTACGTCCTCGGCATCAACCTCGATTGTCAATAGCAAATGGCTTATACTGAATCAAATATGCTCCCGCTGGGTACGCCCGCGCCAGATTTTGCCCTTCCTGATCCTGCTACCGGTGGAATGGTAGAATTGCACGCTATCGCCGCAGGCAAACAAGCAACTGTGGTGATGTTTTTATGCAATCATTGCCCGTATGTGTTATATATCAATCCTGAAATCGTTCGTGTCGTCGCAGCATACACTTCCCGTGGGGTCGCTTTTGTTGGTATCAATAGCAATGATGCCGACACCGTCCCGGAGGATGCGCCGGATAAAATGCCGGCACATGCGACTGTAGTTGGATATACATTTCCTTATCTGTACGACCAGGATCAGTCGGTGGCCAGACAATACGACGCAGCCTGTACGCCTGATTTTTACATCTTTGATCACAATGTGCAACTTGTTTATCGGGGACAACTCGATCCAAGCAGACCCAAGCGCAATCCAATACCCAGCACTGGTGCAGATCTTCGCGCTGCATTAGAGGCCGTTCTCTCGGGCACACCCGTTGATGCTGCGCAGCGACCTTCCGGTGGCTGTAACATTAAATGGAAATAATTCATTCAAGTTTTAAAAACGAAATATGCGACCAACGCAAATAACCGACCAGCAAATCGAGGCATTCATTGTCGCCGGGCTTTATGAAGATGTTCGGGAGGGAGATCACACTTCTTTAGCAACCATACC
>JBBRDQ010000111.1:0-16140 GCA_038203695.1 Chitinophagales bacterium | reverse complement strand
CTTATCTGGAACAGGGCTTCTGGATGTGGTTGACCGGCTCGACCGGTGCGCGCAATATTCAGATACCCGACAAGATGGACGCCATGGGTATGTTCAGCCTGGCCACCCAGATTATCGGAATCGACAAGGCGTTTATCCTCGAGCGCATTCGCCTGAAACTCGGCAAAAACGTGGTCGAACTCATCAACCGCGTCGAAGCGGCCGGCGAAAAACTGCTCGAACCGGTCCGTATCCTGCTCAATGACGGCATCGGCGCCTTGTGGGAATGGGTCAAAAAAGAAGTCAGTGCCAAACTCGACGAGATATTTACCAAAATAAAAGAGGAAATATTCCAGGCGATTATCAAGAAAGCCTTGTTATGGCTGGCAAGTTTATTTATCCCGGGACTCGGTTTTATCAAGTTGATCCAGGCGATTTATAAAGCACTGCGCTGGCTGGTCGACAACATCGCACGACTGGAAGAAATGGTCAATGCGTTCCTCGGTTCGGTCGAACTGGCTGTACAGGGCAATGTGAGCGGTATTGTGAAAAACGTGATCAAGGGTCTGACACTGGGCGTAGTGATAGCGATCGATTTTCTGGCTAAACTCGTAGGATTGGGCAACTTTGCCGATAAACTCCATCGCGGGCTCCAGTTGTTGCGCAAGCCGATCGAGAAAGTGATCGACTGGCTGTTGTTAAAAGCGAAACCAGTCGTGCGCAAGATCGAGGCGGCAATTCGCAAAGCGGTGAAAAAGGTGAAAGCAGGGGCGAAGAAGGTGAAGGATAAAGTGCTGGCCTGGTGGAAAGCGCGCAAGAAATTCAAAGGCGACGATGGCGTATCGCACGAACTGTATTTCAAAGGCGATGCGGGTAATGCCGACCTGATTGTGGAGTCTAAACCGCGGACGGTGCCTGTTTTCCTGAAGGAAGTAAAAAAGGAAATTGACGAAATGCCGGCCAGCCAAAAAGAGAATAAGAAAAAAGCGCAGGGCAACTGGACCAAAGCGGAAACGTTGGACAAGGAAATACAAGTGCTGCAAGCCAAACTGGTCAAGGCCAATGCCGGTAAAGCAACCGATAAAGACGTGCAGGAAAATCAGGCGTTGTACACTGACCTGCAAGGAAAATTGGAAAAACTGGCTACGGTGCTGGCGCAATTGATGCAATTAAGCGGCCACGAAGGCAATCCACCGCCGCCGGTCTTGCCACCGTTCTCCAACAATGTACGCGGCCAATCGCTGGAAGCGCACTATCTGTCGGCCAATAACAATGTGCCGGAAGGGCAGGCATCCACCGAACACAGCGGCCATCTGGGTGCCTGGGAAGATCTGATCGATGAAGGCACCCGCGCCCGTGATAACTTTGTGCGTATGCACTTGCTGCACCACAAACTGGGTGGTAAAGCGACCGATTCCAATCTTACGCCGGCCAAATCGGTAGTCAATACAGATTATTATAACCAGCTGGAAAGACCGGCGCTGGATGAGTCGGGTTTACTGACCGGCAAAAAAAGTCCGAAAAACAAATTGATCTGGTACGCTGTCAAATTGGAATATCATTCGGAAGATGATTTTGCTGAAAATTTCATCAGTTCGATCAATGTAAAATACGGCTATCACGATGCAGATCAAAACTGGAAAAAAGGTCCGGCTGTAGGAACATGGGGTGCCAAACCCGGCGTGCCCGACCATGAAAGCAAAAAGTACATCGTGAATGAAGACGGTCGTACAACCTTAAAAAAGATGAAATTCAAGCAGCGAAAATTCAACGAAAGTTTTATAGATCTGGTGGTATTGGAACGCACAGAATCCTTGCCGGGTGGTAAAAAGAAACTGTATGGCTCCGCCAAAGACCTGAATGACCGGCTACTGACACGCATTACCAAGGAAGGTTGGCAGAATGCACTGAAAGGTGAAACAGGCCGGCTGAGTGCAGCGTTAGTAGATACCAAATCAAATATTCTGTTAAATGGATAAGCAAAAGCCCGATCGGATCGTCAGGAAGATTATTGACGACCTAAAAAACAACAAAGCCATTAAAATTGATAAAACGTCCGAGGTTTTTGGGGCTATCGACGACGATTTTTCCTATCCGGAAGAAGAACTGGGAATTGTATTTTCCAGCGATATCAAATCAGTTTACAAAGCCGTAAACGGCGTGAATATCTCCTGGAAATACGAGGACAAGTTTTATGGGGAGATTAATATGCTGGGTGTCGCGGCGGTTACCCAAGGCTTTTACGACGATTTCTGGAAAGACGAACGCAAGAAAAAGAAAGCCAAAGACGACAAAACATTTTATGAATTCTGTCGGTCTTTAAATTCACTCGATGTGTTTGAAGATACCTTTGACGGCACGTTGCGTACCGTATTTCAATTTCAACCTGATACTAAAGAGCCGCAAAATCCACCCCTTTGGCTTTGGAATCTGGCCGGAGAAAAATACCCGTTGTCGCTTGATTTCACGCAATACTGGCAGATGCTGGCCAAAACCAGAGGGTTTGCAGGCTGGCCTTATTTCTTTATCGACCTGAGAAAATGCCGCTTTGAGGATGCGTTTTTCAAAAAATACTTTTCACAAAGTACCGCCGATGCCCTTCCTTTTATGGAAAAGTTTTTAAAAACGATGCCGGTTCTATTTCCGCAGGATGACTTTACTGAATTTGAAGCATTGTACCGTACCATTGCAGCGGCAAAGTGAAGTCTGATTTACTGGTTTGACACAATCAACATCCTGTGACTAATTACTCCAATCTCACGCAAGCGCTTGATTTTCTGCGTTCTATCATCGTCGGTCGTCTACACCTGCATCTTTCCGATGCGGAAGAAGTAGAAGTAGACCTGCCGCAGTTCTACCCCGACGCGAGCCTCTTTGCGCAGTTCATCCAGTCACACAACCCAAATTTTGAAGAATACGCCATCTTCCTGCTCGCCCTCGCACCGCACATCCATCCCAATTTTCTCCCGCAGATTATCGCCGAACACCTGCCCGACGGCGGTGATTTCCCGGAATTCGGCGGCGTAAAAACCGCCAACCACCGCGGTATCCTGCCGACCGGGGAGACGGCGCAGTTCATCCTCGCCGGCGACGACCTGGAAAAACGCCTCGAAGTGCAACGCCTGCTTTCGGCCGATCACTGGCTGAGCCAAAAGCACATCCTCTGGCTCGAACCCGTCCGCGAAGGCGAACCGCTGATGAGTGGGCGGCTGGTACTCGACCCAGAAGTCGTGGAACAACTCACCACCGGAACGGTCAGCAAACCCCGTTTCAGTACCGACTTTCCGGCCGAACATGTGGAAACCGAGATGGAGTGGGAAGACCTGGTGCTGCATCCCAATACCCTGCGCCAGATCCGGGAGATCGAACACTGGATTCAACACAATGACACTTTGCTACAAGAATGGGGCATGAAAAAGCGGATTAAACCCGGGTATCGCGCCCTTTTCTACGGACCGCCCGGAACGGGTAAAACGCTGACGACTACCTTGTTAGGGAAACATACTGGTAAAGATGTGTTTCGGATCGACCTATCGCGGGTGGTGTCTAAATACATCGGCGAGACGGAGAAAAACCTGTCCAAACTCTTCGACAAAGCCGAGCACAAAAACTGGATCCTGTTTTTTGACGAAGCCGATGCGCTTTTTGGCAAGCGGACCGGCATCCGCGATGCCCATGACAAATACGCGAACCAGGAAGTGGCGTACCTGCTGCAACGCGTAGAAGGTTACAACGGTCTGGTCATTCTAGCCTCCAACCAGCGGGCTAACATCGACGAAGCCTTCACCCGCCGGTTCCAGACCATCATCCATTTCCCCACGCCGCGACCGGAAGAGCGGCTGGCCATTTGGCGCAAAGCCTTTCCACCGCAAATCGAAATTGCCGAAGATGTAAACTGGGAGCATATCGCCGCTCGGTACGAATTATCGGGCGCGAGTATCCTCAATGTAGCGCATTACTGCGCCGTCGAAGCCCTGGCCGACGGGTCGCGCCGGATCGATTTGAAGCGGCTGGAAGCAGGCATTATGCGGGAATTTGTAAAAGAAGGGAAAGTGATCTGACCGCCGCATTTTTTAATTAAAAACATCCGCCAAGTCTACTACCAGTCCTGGAATAATCGGCGTTCCAAGTACATCACCTACCACATACGGTTGAGATCCGATGTATTTATTTTGCTCGTTAAGGTGGTATATCTGCACGGATTTTTCCAGCGGATTTACAATCCAGTACTCCTTAACGCCTGTTTCCTGATAGATTTCAAATTTGTCTTTCAGTTCCCTCCGACTGTTGCCGGGGGATATAATTTCGACAATTAAGTCAGGGGCACCCACACAACCTTTATCATCCAGTTTATTCGGATCACAAATGACGCACAAGTCCGGTTGTACGACGCTATTCAGCGTTTTATTTTGTTTGGAACTAAAATGTTGCAGTCTTACGTCGAAAGGCGCTGCGTACACTTCACAGGGGCTTTTCCAGAGGGCATTGCTTAAAAGTCGGTGCAGATTGCCGCTTATTTTTTGGTGGATACGTGAGGGTGCCGACATAAGCGCAATACGACCACGCAATAACTCGACACGCTCTTCAAACTTCCACAGCAGATAGTCCGCGTAGGTGTAAGAGGCGTTTGGATCCAGTTGAGACAAAGATGTAATTACCATCGCAGGCTTTTAAGCAGAAGATTCAGTACGTATTTTGCTGGTTAATGCACAAAAATACGATATTATTTCACTCCACCACCATTATATCCCCCTGCACATCGACCATCCGGCCCGGCTCGATCTCCACTTTGGCGATGAAAATGTACACTCCCGGCGCGACCGGTTTGCCGCGAAAAGTGCCAGTCCAGCCGTCGGCCGGATTATTGGTCAGGAAATTGTGTTTTTCAAATACAACTTCGCCCCAGCGACTGAAAATCATCAATTGCTGCACGGGCAGATTATGCTCGCTGTACAGGGAGAAAATACCATTGCCGGAAGTTGAACCCGGATGAATGACGTTCGGGGCAAAAACCGGTGGCTGCACCAGTACCAGAATACTATCAGAACCGGGACAGCCGGCCGCATCGTGTACCGTCAGTGTCACCCAAGTCGATTTTTCCGGCCGGAATTTATGCACCAGACAATCCGGGCAATCGCTGCTGTCCGGTGGATTCCAGGCCGTGGCAGCCACGAAATTGCCACCAGTCGAGCCTTCCAGCGCTACTTCTTCCCGCGGCCGCAACGGATCGGGCAAATACCGGAAAAACAGGTTGACATATACGCTGTCCGGCTGACCCATATTGACGTGAATTGGCTGGTTGTAACAGCCCGAAGCGTCCTGCACCACCAGTTTGTGTTTGCCCGCATGTACGTTGTCAAAAAAAGCGCTGCCGGAGAAATGCTGCCCAAAATCAATGGAGTAGCGATAGGGCGCGTCGCCACCATTCGGCGTTCCAAATACGATCTGACCATCGGAATAATCAAAACAGGATGGCTGTTCCGTGGTGTACGGAAATTGTGGTGCGGTCAGTGGGACCTGCAATGAATCCGCTACCGTGGCCGTCTCACGACAACCATTCAGATATGCAATGGCCTTGTAATTGCCCGGTGCCAGCAGTTTTAGCCGGGGACTGGGGCCTTCCTGAAATAATGAATCGTCGTACACCCATTGAATGCCGTCAAAAACGCCCGTGGCGAGCAGGGTATCCGGACAAATGCCGTCGCCCTTCAAGGTCAGGTGCACTTCCGGTTTGCGCAGCACCGGCCCGGAAAATAAGGCCGCATAACTGGCGCCTTCCCAACGCATTACCATAGAAACCTGCATCGAACTGGTGGATTCTACCGTGAGCGACGTGACGGTATATATATGGCTAAAGAACGACATGGCACGATACGTCACGAAATCCGGATTGCCCGGCACATCCACTGGATCTCCGATTGGTTCCTCGTCGCCATTTACTTTCACCGTGATTGTCGCACCGCGTTGTGCAACGATCATAAGACCGCCATCAAAACGGGTATCGTTGACGCGGTTGGGCAGGTACAGATTGTCGAGTTTGGTCGGCAGACCGCAGTTGATCGGCGGCACAACCATCAGCGAAGACGTACCGAGGCTGTAGCTGCCGGTTTTGATACCGCCGGTCATCTGATAGGCAAATACGGGTTGCGAGGTACGAACGGACATGTTACCACGCGGCAAATAGTACAACGCTTCTATTACATAATATTGTCCGGCCTGCAGGACCGTATCGGGTACGACCGCGTCATTAATCCAGACTTTTGTATCATTGGTATGGGCTACCATAATGGGGTGTTCCAGGGTAGTCGGGCCATTACCCATGCAAAAAATGTATTGTTTCCCCACGTGTTGCAGTGGTAAAATCTGATCGACCCCGATGTTGTTGGTTTGATAAATTACCGGCGCGCCCATCCAGGAGCCGCTACTGACTACGATCGGTTTGGAAGATGTCAACAGTGCGCCCATAAAACCGTTGCGGGGCTGGTCGTCGCCAATGCCGCCGATATAGTGGGAATATACGATCGTCTCTCCGCATTGCAATGCTACCGTAACGGGAGCGCCACCCCCAAATTCTGCCAACGTAGGATCGAAGCCCGACAAGGTGACTGAAGTGCCGTTTTCCGTGGCCATAATACCGATCATATTGAAACGCTGTCCGGTTTTGTCCGTTACCTGCCGCATGTGACCGATGCGAAACACCTGACCCAGCGCCGTACGGCCTTTACACGGAATATACACCGCATCCTGTTCGTCTTCCGTAAGCAAATGAAACGCGGCGTGAAATGGTTTAGGACCGTGTAAAACCAGTCCGAAACCCTTCAAAACCTGTTGTAATTTAATATCTGGTAGGATAAGTTGGCTATACGTATTGCTTAGTTTGTAGCGATACGGCTGTGCTTTGCTCACCATTACAATCTTGACTAAGGTACCTGCACCGTCGACTATGGTCACCGCAAATGGTTGTATTTCCGGGGTGGTCAGGTCGACAAATTGTTCGCCCATGCTATTGCCCGGGTACATCGGCGGTATCCAGTGGATCGTATCGAGTTGTGCAAAGAGGCCCGTCAGGTTTGCTCCAATCAAAATGAATAGCAGCAACAAGCGCAAAAACGCTGTTTTCATGGATAATAAAGTTGTGCGGTGGAGGACCGTAAGGTCGGGCCGGTTGATGTGTTTATTATTTTCAACTGTCTTGAATGAAGATACGGTAAATTGCAAAGATGCGTGCCAGTGGACGTTTAAAATGTCATCTTTCGACAAATTGGCAATTGGCGGTGTTGGCTAAGAAAAAATATGCGTGATTAATTGCCAGAATTCCCATACAATTGACCTTAAACAGGGTATAAATATCTCACACTAACACCGATGAAAATCAACATCTTACTCTGCCTCCTTTTGTCCGGCATCCACTATGGCGGTATAAGCCAGCAACTTTCCCTGCGGGCAACTGCCGGCAATACCGCGCTGCACGCCGCCCCTTCGCTCACCAGTAACACCTTGAAAACAGTCGAAATCGGACAACAAGTAGGCATTATCCTCGAACAAACCCCGGCCAAACAGATGGTGACGCGCCAGGGGAAACCGGTTTCGGATTACTGGTATAAGGTACACTTTGGCTTGCATGCCGACACGGTCGCCTGGGTATTCGGCCGGGATGTCACCTTAAGCAGCCTTGATTATGGCTCCATGAACAGTGCCGTCGAACCGCAGGCGCTGGAAAATGCCTGGATAAAAATCGCTTATGCAGATGCCACCGAATTTATAAAAATTGATACCGTGCCGATCCAATGGAAACCGGCGAAATACCGGGACTTTATCCAGGAACCACGTTTTATACTAACCCTGAACAACGGCTCTTCCAAGGAATACGACCGCACAAAACGGGACGACTGGCCTGCTTTGATCGGTGAATTTCAGGATTTGGGTTACTATTTGTGCAGCGCGGGAGAAGATGTTTCGCACTATTTTCTGGTCAATAAAAACAATGGCAATGAACTGGCTGTACAACAACCCTTTGGCGCACAAATGGAAGTTTCGCCGGATCGTGTTGTCGT
This sequence comes from Chitinophagales bacterium, assembly GCA_038203695.1. GTDB lineage: Bacteria > Bacteroidota > Bacteroidia > Chitinophagales > Saprospiraceae > M3007. The sequence continues at coordinate 8,107 of JBBRDQ010000111.1, read as the reverse complement.
GAAAATGAAAAAAACACAGCCGGTATTTGCCCCAGATAAAAAGACGTACTTGTATATAGATGATTGCGAGCCAGGTGGTATCTACGCGTTCGGGTTTGCCAGAGTCGATGCAGATATGGTCACGGAGATGATTAATTTTGACCATTTGTATATCGCCGATTTCCGGTTTATCGATGCGCGAAGTGGCGTGGCGAAACTGGAAAATGGTAGATACCTGACGATACAACTTAAATAAGGCTGGGGGCGTGCCAGAGACCGGCAAATCGCCGGTTTTGCCATTTAAAGAAAGGCTTACCCCCCCTCCAATTCCTGTAATAAACGCTTGAGCTGTTGCACGTGCTTCCCGTATGTATATTGAAGCAGGGAACTGGTCGCCCCGCCGGCCACGATGCTAAAAAGGGCAATCCATCCGGCGATCCGGTACCAGGGCATCGTCGCCCGTTCGGAGAATAAATTCTGAAAGCCCTGCGCCGTCACAAACCACGCGATCGAAAGCAGAAACACCGGCATAAGCATGATCGCTGCACCCCGGTATAAACGCAGTGCCTGATCCCAGTAAGCGACGGTATGTTGCAGCGCCTGCACCAGTGCCGAGGGATTTGAAATGCCCCGATTCAGGTGCCGTAATGCGCTCCAGTAAAAGTAAAATAGCGCTGGAAACCCAAGGGTAGTTATTTGCAGCGCCGCCAGGTAAGCTGATCCATTGCGTGGTGGCACCAGGATTAAATGGGTAATCCAGGCAATGCCACACAACACCCCCAGCACCGTTTCCAGCAAGAGCGAGCGTCGAAGGGTCGCGAACGAATCGGCGGTGCGCCGGCGGATAATATCCCTTAAGTTTTCTTTCGATTGCTCGGGTGTATTGTGCTGATTCAGGGCATTCCAGGCCGATTTCAGGTCGTCCAGTTCGTCATTTTTCATACTTGGATGGTGGTTAAGAGTAAACGTAATTTTTCGCGTACGCGGTGCATTTTTACGCGCAAATGGTTGATATTCAATCCGGTAATGTGGGCGATTTCTTCATAGGAATAATCTTCTAGCAGCAGCAGCACCAGCGGCTTTTCAACAGCCGATAGATGGTGCAACGCCTGGTACAATCGATCGGCGTGCGCATTTTGCTCCGGTAGGTTTTCCGGGATCTGGTATTGCTGGTCCGTCAGTATTTCAGTGGCAATCCGCCCGCGGCGCAATCCGGAAATGGCTACGTTCAAAGCGATCCGGTAAGCCCAGGTGCTCACTTTACTGCCGGCCTGAAAAGCCGGCCAGGCCCGCCACAACTGTACTACAATGTCTTGGAAAAGATCGTTGTGTTCTTCCGCAGTGCGCGTGTACACCTTGCAGACTTTATGCACGATGCCCTGATGGGCGGTCAGCATCGTTAGAAATGCTGCTTCGGTGGTCGGTGTGGTATTGCGCACTTGAAAAGACTGTTTATCTATTAGTCGCGGTAGAGGGTGGGTTCATTACACTGCGAAGCAGATTTAAAATAAATTGGTGGCGCGATTGCAATCGTGCCACCAATATCTACCGAAAAAATGGACTATTTTACGCTTATTTCTCTTTCACTGTATCGCAAAATAGATGCCGGGTCTGTATTTCGCTTTTGTACTGTAAATCTAAAAATCCACCGGAATCAAAATTTCTGTGCCCACTGCCTGGCCACCCAACTTGCCAGCGATCCATTTTCCTTGTAGTGCTTTGAGTGCGGTGTAGGCAGCCTTGTCGCAGGCGGGTGAAAGTTTTTGAACGGGTTCCGGTGTTAAAATCCACACGCCTCCTCGGTTGGTTATCTGCGCCTTGAAAATAACGCGGCCTTTTACCCTGCCACTTTTTACTTCTTCCGGAAGGGCGATTTTTTGCTGCAACTCGGCTGTAAAAGCAGCAAGTGCGCACGCATCCCGCCCCGCAAGGGCCAGGTCTTCGCAGGTGCTGCCTGGCACTATGTAGCGCGGCATCTGATCTACTTTCGTGTAAATATCCGTTTTTGTGATATTTACATTTTCTTTGAAGGTCTTCGGATCAAAAGTAACTACGGTATCCACACTCACTTCGGTAGGTCGTGTTATGTCCGTATAATAACCGGTGGCTTTTTGGGCTATGGCCTGCGCTGCATGTAGTAAACTGAATACGATCAGTGCTACCGGTAATGCGAGGGTGTATTTCCAGCGCCGGGCCGGGTGCGATTTGGATTGCGTCATCATAAGGATGCGTTGTTTAAGTTGTGCGTGAGAAAAGTGATTGGTAAGAACTGGCACAGGTCCGGACTGTGCTTGCCTAATCAACAAATGGCCATAGTGTTGAATATTTGTATGCCGCAATACTGCCTGGTCTGCCAGGAATTCATGCACCGTACGCAGTGCGTTTTTGTACTTATAAACGAAGGGGTTAAACCAGAAAAAGATGGTTAAAATCTCTAGAAAAAGCACATCTAAACTGTGCCATTGCCGGATATGTGCGGTCTCGTGCAATTCAATCAACTGACGGTCTCCGGGGGTAACAGCCGGTGAAAAGTTTTGAAACAGGATATTGAAAAACGAGAAAGGCTGCGCGATATCAGGTACTTCCACCAACCACAATCTTTGTGCGGTTTTTTTAAGACCGAATCGTTTGACGAGCCGCCGCAATTGCAGGCAGCCCATTATAAAATAGCGTCCCTTTACTAACATCCCAAGCGTATATAAGAGCCAGAATCCCGATTGCCAATTCATCCAGCCGGCATCCGGTGCAATTTCAATCGTATTCTGTAGAGCTGTGTTTACTGCCGCAATAGGCGATAACAAGACTGCCACATCCACCGGAGCCTTATTTGCGAGATTGGCGATTGGCAAAAGTGGCAGCAGTAACCCTGCTGCCAGCGCACCGAGCAAGTAGAATCTGTTGGCCCGAAAGAAAGTTTCCTGTTGAAAAAACAAGAGGAAGAGCCAGTAAAGGACGGCCCAGATGATGGCAGTTTGTAATAAATACAGCATAGATTCAGGAAGGATTTTGCGAGCCTTTAGTATCAAGTATTTTTCGCAATTCTGCCAAGTCTTCCTGACTAAGTTGCTCATCGCGCACTAAAAAAGACACTAAATCGGCCGCAGAACCGGCAAAATAATCGTTTTTCATTAAGTCCAGGCTTTGGCGACTGTAAGTCGCTTTGGAAATGAGTGGACTGTACTCAAAGGTTTTGCCATACGCTTTATAGGTAATGAACCCTTTTTCACCCATGATACGCAGGATCGTGGAAACTGTACTGTGCGCAGGTTTTTCATCCCTTGTATTCGATTCCAGCCAGGTGCGTATCTCACCAACAGTACCGCTGCCCAGTTCCCATAGCCCCTGCATGATTTCTTCTTCCGATTTTGTCAGTTTTTGCATAATTAACTAATTTTTTAGTTAAACGACTATATTTTTAGTTTTGTTGCAGAAATGGTCAAAAATATTGATTTTTAGGAAATATACACCGTTCCTTTGGGTGGGCGGCCGTAACATAGGGTGCTCCAGGAAGTAAACTGGGAGATATTGCCATTGTGGTATTTCCTTACTCAATACATCATCTGCCGCAAATCCACTTTCTTCTGCGGCTGAAAAGTGAACGGTACCTCCAGGTTTTCGACCAATTGCGCTTGGTCGAACTGGCCCAGATTTTCCAGGTACAAATAATTTTCCACGTAATGCGTATCCATCCCCCTGCCGGCCATGCTATGCCAGTACCGGGCGTTGACATGAATGGCAGCGCTTTTGCCGGGTGAAAGTGGCAGAATATCGAAGCGATCGCGGCCTTTGGAACCAAAATGCGGGTAATAGTCGTCGCAGAGAGTTACCCAGATGTCATTTTCGGTGCGGCGTAAACTGAGAAAAAAGGGTAGTTTGTGTGGGCGCTGGAACAGTTCGATCCAGGCAGCCGTGCGCGTGCCGTGCAGGAGCAATACATCAGTGGGCAGTTGCAGCAGGCCGGCCAACAGATCGCGGTGCAGCGAGAGTTTTTGCTCTTGTACTAGGCCATTCTGTAGCCATACCCGCTGTTGCCATTCGGGTACATGCGAAGGGAGTGCGCGGTATTCGGCCTTATGCCACACGATTTCCTGCGGTAGGTAGCGCAGCACAGTGACGGGGCGCTGGAAAGTGTGGATAGTCTCGGTATTCCGCATTGGATGGAAACGATTTGCGCCGGATTGCAGCTGATTCGGGTGGATAAAGGCCAGTGATTAAACGATCCAATTTCTGGCAAAGGGGAGGGATAATTCACCTGACCGCACAACAATCCAGCCGTTTATTCCACAAATATCGCTTCCAGATTTACGCTAAAGCCCGGCAGCACCGCGCCGCCTTCCAGCGTGTGTTCAAACGGAAAGGTGTGAATTTCGCCGTCTTCCTGATACACAATTGTCCGCCGTTTTTGTGGATCGATCAGCCAGGCCAGCCGGGTGCCAAAGGCGATAAACTCCTCCATTTTATCCTTGAGGTAGTTCAAGTTGTCGTTCGGCGAGCGGATTTCCGCGATAAACTCGGGCACAACCGGCGCAAAACGCAATTTTTCTTCCTTGGTCAGGGCGTTCCATTTTTCATTGCTGACCCAGGATGCATCGGGAGAGTAGTCGGCACCGCTGGGCAGTTTGAAGCCGGTCGATGAATCGAAGGTGCGGCCTAATTTGTGTTTTCTATTCCAGATTCCAAGTTCAATAGTAAATTCGGAATTGTAACTTCCTGTCAATGAGCCAGTTGGGGGCATAATAACGATTTGACCTTCGCCGCTGCGCTCGATGCGCAATTGGCGGTTGATTTGACAAAATTCAAAAAACTGCTCGTTCGTCAGGCCGCCGTTGGGCAGCAGGAAAGCAACCAGGTTCTCATAAATAACTACATTGGTGGCAACCATAAAAGGTTCTGTTTTATAGACAAAGATCGTTTTATTTTTGGGTATTGCGCGGAAAAAAGCAGGAAATTTGTACCATGATTTTGAATACGAGTCACTTTTAGAATTGGCCGTCAAGGAGTCGCGTCAGAAATTGGTTTGGCCGGACGGCGCTGCTGCACAACAGACAAATAGCAAATATTACATCTCCTTTACATTGTTTTACAATTGGTAAAACCCGCAAAAAATATGGCATAATACCTTTGCAAAAAACAACCCATGAAGAAAGTTTATTTGTACGCCTGTACCTGCCCATTATTTTTCTCGATGGCTTTTATGGCTTCCTGCCACGGGCAGGCTGCTCCGGATACCTTGAAAAGCAACCATCCGGAAGTAGCCGCAACCCCCAAAACGGATCCGCAAATAGCCGAGTATGTGGTAGAAGTATTTGAGGACAGCCACGGAAACCTTTGGTTTGGAACTATAGACAAAGGCGTGGCTCGTTATAATGGAACATCGCTTACCTACTTTTCTACCGTGCATGGATTGTGTGGAAATACCGTTGCGAGTATAGCAGAAGACAGCGGGGGCAATATGTGGTTTGGCACGCATAGCGGGCTTTCCAGATATGACGGAAAAACGTTTGCGAATTTTACAAAAAAAGAGGGCCTGTGCAACGACCGTGTTTCCAATTTACTGATCGATAAAACCGGGACTGTTTGGGTGGGTACCTGGGGCGGCGTTTGCCGGTATAACGGTGTCACGTTCACCGATTTCCCCCTTCCAAATCCGGCTAATGAAATACCGTTAAATCAGTCCACGATGAATTGGGTGACTCAACTCATGGAAGATAAGCAGGGCAATATTTGGTTTAGCAGAAGTGGTTATGGCGTCTGTAAATACGCTGGAGGTGCCTTCACGCATTTCACCAAAAAGGACGGACTTGCCTCCAATTGCGTGCAAGCCATGCAGGAAGATAAACAGGGCAACATTTGGTTCGGGTCCAGAGTAGCGGAGAAGGACAATGCCAATGCCTCCGAGAGAACGGGGGATGGAGGCTTGAGCCGGTATGATGGCAAAACGTTTATGCAATATCCCGGTGTGGAAGGTCTGAGTAAAAATGACATTTACGCCATATGCGAAGATAAAGCGGGTAACATCTGGATCGGCGCCAACGGGTACGGCGTGTATCGCTATGACGGAAAAAAATTCACGCTGATGAATGCGACAGATAGAAAAGACCTGATGCCGTACGGTTATGGGATTCAAAGTATGCTGGAAGATAAAAATGGAACGCTTTGGCTCGGACTCTCCGGCGGTCTTTTTCGCCTCGAGGATTCATCCATCATCAATGTTGCGCAGCATGGTCCATGGAAGTGAAAATTAACTGCAACAACTAATTTTCCCAGTCATTGTTACTTTATCCAATCATTCAGTAACAATTATTTACCATGCAAAAATCAATCATCATCGTCGGGATGGGGCCAGGGGTGAGCTTAGGCATTGCCGAAAAATTCGGCCAGGAAGGCTATAGCGTAGGCATGATCAGCCGCAATGCCGAAAAACTGCTGGCCTATGTGCAGGAACTACAGCAAAAAGGCATCACGGCGTATTTCGCGACCGCCGACGTAACCGATACGGCCCAGTTGCAGACCGCCTTACACACCCTGCGCGACCAACTGGGCGGCGTAGACATCCTCCAGTACAATGCCGTAGATTACCGCATGGGCAATATCCTGGACGAGACGCTCGAATCGCTGACCAACGGTTTCACCGCCAGTGTAGGAAATGCCCTGGTGGCCGTAAAAACGCTGCTGCCCGACCTGAAAAAAAGCCAGGGCGCGGTGCTGCTCACCGGCGGCGGATCGGCCAATTACCCGAATCCCGATATGGCTAGCATTTCGCTGAGCAAAGCCGGGATTCTTAACCTTGCCAAACAACTAAATCAGGTGCTTGGCAAAGAAGGCGTGTATGTTGGTACGGTCACGATTGCCGGCTGGATCCAACCCGATAGCCCGACGCACTCGCCGAAAATCCTGGCCGAACTTTTCTGGAAGTTGGCCCAGGAGAGAAACCAGGTGGAGATCGTGCGGTAGTTATTTCGCTAATTCGATCACCTGCACCGACATCGCCGGCACCCTTATCTCGTTGATGTTGGTCAGTGGAGTATTATCCAGCACGTTCTTGCCCTTGCTGAACGATGCCATACACTCCGCAAAACGTTTGGTTGACAAGGTCTGCTCCGTGGTGTTCTGACTTAAAATAACCATGACTGTACGCTGCGCATCGTGCCGGAAATAGACATACATGCCGTTTTGCGGCATGTATTGCGTGAGTTTGCCGGTTTGCAGCGCAGGGGTGTTTTTCCGGTAATTGGCCAGTTTCTTGGTGAAATCAAAAGCTTCGTTTTCCCTGGTATTGCGGCCGGATGCCAGGAATTTGTTCTGCGTATCGCCGGGCCAGCCGCCCGGAAAATCGCGGCGCACTTCCGCATCGGAAGGATCTTTGTAGTTTTTCATCAGTACCTCGGTGCCGTAATACAATTGCGGTACGCCCCGGGTCGTCAGCAGCAAAGCGATCCCCAGTTTGTATTTCTGCATATCTTCATTGACAACCGAAAAGAAGCGATTCAGGTCGTGGTTGTCCAAAAAAGTCATGTTCAGGGACGGGTTTTCATACATGAAATCGAGCGCCAGGGTGCCGTACACCCGGTTAAAACCTTTGCCCCAGTCCAGCGGTTCGTTGAGGGCCGCATTGATGGCGTCGTACAACACAAAATCATTGGGGGAGGGCAGGGTACTTTTGTAGGGGATGTACAGGTTATTGCGGGTGAAATAAGCCTGGCTGACCACATTGTGTACGGCATTTTCACCGGTAATGAACATGTTGGGATATTCGGCCAGCAGGGCATTGTTGCAGCGATTCATGAATTCCAGGTCGTTGTACTGGTACGTATCAATGCGCCAGCCGTCGATGCCGAAATATTCGACCGTCCACAAAGCGTGTTGAATCAGGTATTCTGCTACAAAGGGATTATCCTGGTTAAGGTCGGGCAAAAACGGCACGAACCAGCCATTTTGGTGGATGTTGAAATCGCTTTTGTTACCGTTCACGAGGTCCATCACGGCGTCGTCGCGGTAGGACGTATTGGTGTAGGTGTCCCATTGATGCAGCCAGTTTTTCATGGGCTGGTCGCGCAGGGTCCAGTGGTTGATACCGATGTGGTTGTACACGGCGTCCTGTATGATTTTTAGTCCTTTGGCATGGGCT
>JBBRDQ010000110.1:0-16281 GCA_038203695.1 Chitinophagales bacterium | reverse complement strand
CTACGGCGTAAATGGCGTGCCAAATGGTATCGAAAACGGCACAACTGATCTGGGTGTTCCAGGTGGGTACACGGCTGAGCAGATTGATGCCGCTTACAATACTCTTACGCCAGTTACCATTGCCCTGTCGCACTCGCTGACTGCCGATTATGACTCTGTGCTGATCTCCGTAGCAGTTACGTCGGATGCAGCACTGACCGGCACGTTGAAACTGCGCGTGGTGGTTGGTGAAAAAACCATTACGTTCGCTACCGCTCCTGGTACGAATGGCGAAAAAGAATTTTACAGTGTAATGCGTAAAATGCTTCCAGATGCCGACGGTACTGCAACGGGCGACTTTGCAGCTGGTGAAACCAAAACCTACTCTTTTGCCTGGCCCTTGGACTACTTCTACAATCTGAATGAAGTAGAAGCACTGGCCTGGCTGCAAAATGACGATACTAAAGAAGTTTGGCAGTCGGAGCGTTCAAAACCGAATACAGTAGTAGCGGGTGGTAGCTTCGCCAGAGTAACATTGACAACCAACGCTGCTTACAAACTAGTCTGCACCAACTCATTTGCGCCTACTTTTACGTTGAGAAATACCGGTACTATGCCACTTACGTCGGCCAGCATCCGCTACAAAATCGACGCAGGCGACTACATTCCATACACTTGGACTGGCAACTTGGGTCCGAATTTGACGACTTCGGTCACACTTCCAGCGGCTGCATTTACCCAAGTTGGTAGCCACAGCGTTAAAATTCAGGTGACTTCGACGAACAACGGCGCACAAATCAACCTGGTTGACGCAACCGGTACGATCGCAGCAAACGCTATGTATGAATTGACTACTGCACCTGCGGGCAGCGACTTTGAAGATGCTACACTTCCACCAGCCGGCTGGGGATTGAAAAATGAAACCAATGGCTGGGATGTTGCCTACTCTACCACTAGCCCATTGGGGGCATTTGGCACGAGCAACGGTTCGATGGCTTGCCTGTTCTACAACCTGGCAAATGGCCGCACGGTAGAACTGATTTTGCCGAAACTGGACATCACTGCATTACCTGCAGCCCAATTGACATTCGACCACGCACAAGCAGCATACCAGGCTGAATCTGACCGGCTGCGGGTAGACGTTTCGACCGACTGCGGTGCTACCTGGGCTACTTTGTGGGATAAAGCCGGCGCGGCATTGAATACTGCGGCTGCTACTACCGCATTCTATGTTCCACAAGTAGACGAATGGGTGTCTAATGTCGTCAGCCTGAATGCGTATGCCGGCCTGTCCGATGTACTGGTTCGCTTCCGCGCTACCAGTGCTTTCGGTAACAACCTGTTCATCGACAACGTATTGGTACAAGCCTCCACAGCTACACAGGAACTTACTTCCCTGAGCAACTTCGCCGTTCAGCCAAATCCGGCTAAAACGGTTTCGAACGTACGCTTCACGTTGGATGCGCCCGAGTCGATTCAATTGCTGGTTTACAGCATTGATGGTTCATTGGTACAATCGAACAATATGGGCGATCTGACTGCCGGTGACCACACTGCCCAACTGGATGCCAATCGCCTGCCTTCGGGTAGCTACCGCGTGGTACTGCAAGGCCAAAAAGGTTCTGCACAAACCCAGTGGATTGTAGCGAAATAATTATCCATTCCCTCGTCGGGCTGATATAAAGTCAGCCTGCTATCGAGACGTAAAATTTTTATTGGAAAAGCGGCATTTGCTAACGCAGATGCCGCTTTTCTTTGTCGCATCAATTCACGCTGCATTCTTCCCTAACAAATGAAGCTCTACATAATCGCCGGCGAAGCATCGGGAGATCTGCACGGTTCCAATCTGATCTATGCACTGAAACGTCGGCAGCCAGCCCTGGCGATCCGTTGCTGGGGAGGCGATCTAATGCAGGAAGCCGGTGGGGCAGTGGTAAAACATTACCGCGACCTGGCCTTTATGGGCTTTGTGGAAGTACTCAAAAATCTGCGCACGATCCTGGACAATATTGATTTTTGCAAACAGGATATTCTTGATTATCAACCAGATGCACTGGTATTGATCGACTACCCGGGCTTCAACCTGCGTATCGCGAAATGGGCCAAACAACAGGGCATTCCGGTGATTTATTACATCGCGCCGCAAGTGTGGGCCTGGCATGCTTCCCGCGTACATGCCATTCGCAGGGATGTGGACAAGCTGCTGGTTATTCTGCCGTTCGAACCGGCTTTTTTTGAAAAACATGCGGTCGCTGTTGAATATGTGGGCCATCCGTTGCTGGACGCGCTGGTCATCTCTGACCAGCAACAAGCCCATTTACCCGTATCGGCGACACCAGACCAGGGACAGCGGATAATCGCCTTATTACCCGGCAGCCGGCGACAGGAAGTGCGTAAAATATTGCCGCCCATGTTATCAGTCACGGCGGATTTCCCGGATTATCAATTTATTATTGCCGGAGCGACTTCTTTGCCGGAAGCATTTTACCAGCCCTTTCTGGTCAACCATCCGAACGTGCAATTGCTGCGTGGCGCTACGTACGATATATTGCGACGCGCTACTGCCGCACTGGTCAAGTCCGGCACGTCAACCCTGGAAACGGCTTTGTTCAAAGTCCCACAAGTAGTGTGTTATGCCGGAAATCCTATTTCCTATCAGATTGCCAGGCGACTGGTTTCTATAAAGTATATTTCCCTGGTCAACCTGATCATGGACCAGCCGCTGGTCAAAGAGTTGATTCAGCAAGAGCTGAATCATGCTAACCTCAAGGCCGCTTTGACTGACATTTTGAACCCTGAAAATGCTGCCCTGTTACAGACCCAATACGCAGTGTTACGCCAAAAACTAGGCGGAGGCGGCGCATCTGACCGCGCCGCCTCCGCTATTTTGGAAGTTATTGGGTGAAATGCACTATTTCAGTACTCCCAGTTCCTTGCCCACTTTCGTAAAGGCAGCCACCGCCTTTTCCAGGTGCTCCGGCTCATGGGCCGCCGACAATTGCACCCGGATACGCGCCTTGCCTTGTGCGACCACCGGATAGAAAAATCCAACCACATAAATCCCTTCCGCCAATAAAAGGCGGGCAAATTCCTGGGCTAATTTGGCATCGTATAACATGATTGGCACAATCGGGTGATCGCCTGGAAGAATGTCGAAGCCGGCAGTGGTCATCGCATGGCGGAACCACATTGTATTACGCTCCAGTTTGTCGCGCAGCGCTGTGGAACTGCTCAACAATTCAATTACTTTGATCGAAGCGCCCGTAATAGAAGGAGCGAGGGTATTGGAAAACAGGTATGGACGCGAGCGTTGGCGCAGCATTTCCACAATTTCTTTACGCGCCGCCGTAAATCCGCCACTGGCGCCGCCCAGTGCTTTCCCCAGCGTCCCGGTGATGATATCGATCCGGTCCATTACCCCGTGGTATTCATGCGTCCCGCGGCCCGTGGCTCCCAAAAAGCCGGTTGTATGGCATTCGTCGATGCCGACCAGTGCGTCATAACGATCAGCAAGGTCACAGATCTTATCTAACTGCGCAATGGTGCCGTCCATCGAAAAAGCCCCGTCGGTGAAGATCAGGGTACGGCGAGCGCCGGCTGCGGTAGACTGTTGCAGGCATTCTTCCAGCGAGTGCATATCGTTGTGTTTGTAGCGAAAGCGCTTGGCTTTGCATAAACGGATGCCGTCGATAATGGAAGCATGGTTGAGTTCGTCGCTGATGATCGCGTCTTCCTCACCCAGTAACGGCTCGAACAAACCACCGTTCGCATCAAAAGCGGCCGCGTACAAAATCGTGTCCTCCATGCCCAGGAAATCCGAAATGCTGCGCTCCAGTTCCTTATGAATGTCCTGTGTACCGCAAATAAAACGCACCGACGACATGCCGAAACCGTGCGTGCGAATGGCATCAATAGCGGCTTCCGTCACCGCCGGGTGACTACTCAGGCCGAGATAGTTGTTGGCACAAAAATTTAAGACATCGTGCAGGACCGTGGTGTCGATCACCGGACCTTGTGTCGACGTGATAATGCGTTCTTCTTTATACAATCCCGCGTCGCGGATGCCCTGGACTTCCTGAGCGAGCGCAGGTTTTACATTGGTGTACATCTTGTTTACCGGTAAATTTTAAAAATGGTTAAGGACAAATCTGGAGCGCGAAGGTAGATTTTTCGGCACGTACCACCGCAAATTTACCCGGATAAAAAGCGAGCAGCCACCGTATCTTTGTTTGAAAATAATGTACCATTGCATAAACGAAAACCCAATTCAAAACTATAAAATATGTCTACCCACCAGCCCGATGCCCCTTATACGCCGCCCGGTTCCGGGCCGATCATGGGCCGCCAACTCTTAATCATCGCGATCGTATGTATCGGCGGTGTGCTGATGTACCGCACCTGTTCCGGTACGAGCGTCTTTTCAGGATTGTTTTCTGGCAGTAAAGAAGTGCCTTTGAAGTACGTACAATCGGATTTCAACCCCAATCTGGATGAGGGCGCTACCCTGCGCATCTTGTCGCAACCGGAAAAATACCGCAAAGAGTTTGAAGACCTGGTCTATCAGTTCAATGTGTCATTGCTGTACCACATCGCCAATCGCATGGCCTTGCCCGATAGCCTGAAACACCGGCTGGAGCCTGAATACCAAAAGCAACACGCGTACCTAGCGGCCATGTATTACAATGATTTTGTCGCATTGAAAGATACCACCGCCAATCTGTATGAGACCTGGTACAACGACAATTCCAACCAGGCCGTGCAAATTTTCAACGAGGTGGCCGGCAAATATACCTGTTCGTTCGTAACCCAGGTCATGGCTACCCTGATCAAATCCGACAACGGCCGCAGCATCATGGCGCGGGGTAAAAATGTGGATACGCCTTGCGGCATCGCCATCAGCGAAGGGCTGCATCCGATGGTGGAACGCCTGCAACGCGCCGCCGCGATCCTGGACTTCAGCGCCTCGCGCGGACTGCTCAAAGAGAAGGTGCGCAAAGGTATCGCCGAACTGTCTACCTACGAATTGCGCAGTCGCCTTGGCCTGGATAAAACTTTGCAATACAAAGTATTAGGCTTTTCTTTATCCGAGACGAACATCCGGGTGGAAGCCATTAGCGTGATCAAGGCCGGGTTCAAACTGGACCAGTATTTTGATGTTACTTTTAGTCCGAAAAAAGGGATTATATACATCAAATTGCCACCGCCCACGATCCTTTCTCACGAGGTATATCCGCGCGTAGACAACCTGGAGGTGGGCTTTCTGGCGGGCATTAACGGCGAAGAAATGAACCGCAATTTCAACGACCTGCGCCGGCAGTTTCGCCAGGATGCCATTGAAAACGAACACGTGCTGGATAAGGCCAGGTTACGCGCCGATTCCGTTATGCAACTGATGTTCGGCCCGATGGTCAAATCCATGAACCGCAAATACAAACTGGAAGTGACGTTCCAGGATGCCGTGCCACAACCTGCCACACCCGATCCACAGGAGCAATTGCGGCGCGGCGTAGACGGCACGGTGGTTCCCTCCAGCGACCCTAAGAAAAAAAGTGGTGGTTTTATTCCACAGTAAATCGAGTAAATTGCCTAATTATGCGCCTTCAAAACGCATCGGCATGAAATCGCACTTGTTAAGAATACGCTTACTGATCCTCGCCCTGTGGTCTGCGGGCGCTTTATTAGCCCAGGAAAAACCAAAATGGGATGTCAATAATCCGCCCGGCGGTGTTCCGTACCGCGACCTGACCTTTACCACGACCGAAGGCACCTGGATGAACCTGGATGTCTCGCCCGATGGCAAAACCATTGTCTTCGATCTGCTCGGCGATATGTATAGCATACCGCTGTCCGGCGGTCCCGCTATCCCACTCCGGCAGGGACTTGCCTACGAAGTGCAGCCGCGTTTTTCGCCCGATGGCAAACGCATACTGTTTACCTCGGATGCCGGCGGCGGCGACAATTGCTGGGTGATGGACGCCGACGGCAAAAATGCCAAGCAGGTCACCAAAGAGAGTTTCCGCTTGCTCAACAATGGCGTATGGCTTGACAATGAACACATTGTCGCCCGCAAACACTTCACCAGCCAGCGCTCGCTGGGTGCCGGGGAAATGTGGCAATACCATATTACCGGCGGTGAAGGTATTCAACTCACCAAGCGCAAAAACGACCAGCAGGATGTCAATGAGCCAACGGTCTCGCCCGACGGACGCTATGTGTATTACAGCGAAGACATGTATGGTGGCGGTTCATTTCAATACAATAAAGACCCCAACAAGCAGATTTTTGCCATCCGGCGCTATGATCGTGAAGAAGATAAAACGGAGGATATTACCGGCGGTTCGGGTGGTGCCTGTCGCCCGCAGATCAGCAAAGACGGCAAATGGCTGGCCTTTGTGCGCCGCGATTACACGAAAACGGTTTTGTGTATTCAAAATCTGGCGACCGGTGAAGAGTACCCGATTTACGATGGCTTAGATAAAGACCAGCAGGAAGCCTGGACCATATTTGGTTGTTATCCCGGATTCGCCTGGCTGCAAGACCAACCTTCGCGGGCTGGAAATATGCAGGGTATCGTGATCTGGGCCAAGGGGAAATTGCAAAAAATCAATTTTCACTGGACGAATATCGCCCCGGACGATCGCAATACCCCGGCTGACAAACCGCAGGTAACGGTGCAGGAAATCCCGTTTTCCTGTGCGGTCAATACCAAGATAGCCGAAACGCTGCGGTTTGAAAACCCGGTTTTTGAAAAGGAATTTACTGCCAAAGCCATTCGGCACGCCGTGACCAGTCCCGATGGCAAATACCTGCTTTTTAATGCGGCCGGCATATTGTACAAAAAAGGATTGCCAAACGGCGTGCCCTCGGTTCTGACCCTGGCAGCAGCAAGTGGGAAAGGCGACCTCGAATTTGAACCCGCCTTTTCACCCGATAGCAAAGAAGCCGTGTACGTCACCTGGAATGATGAAACCCAGGGTGCCATTTATAAAATCGACCTGCTGTCCGGCAAAACGCAAAAACTGACGGCGGAGAAAGGGATTTACCGCACCCCCGCCTACTCCACCGACGGTAAACTGATCGTCTTCCGCAAACAGGATGGCGACGATGAACTGGGCTTTCTAAACACCAAAAAGCCCGGCATTTACACGATGAATGCCGATGGCTCGGACGTAAAATTTGTCGTAAATAACGGAGAAAACCCGCACTTTTCAGCCGATGCCAAACGCATTTATGTCAGTACCGGCGGCGCCTTATTCGGAGCATTAGACAAGAGTTTCAAATCGTATGACCGCACTGGCAAAGATGAGCAGGTGCACTTTAAAAGCAAATTTGCCACGCAATGGACGCCTTCTCCCGATGGCAAGTGGCTGGCTTTCACAGAGTTGTACAAAGCCTATATCTGTGAACTGCCAAAAGTTGGCAAAGTCGTCGATCTGAGTGCGGATACAAAAGCCGTGCCGGTCACCCAGGTCAGCCGCGACGCCGGGTATAACCTGCACTGGTCCTCCGATTCCAAACAATTGCATTACACGCTGGGCGATGCGTATTACACCGTCGATCTGACCAATCGTTTCGCGTTTCTGCCGGGTGCGCCCGATTCGTTGCCGCCGTTGGATACCATGGGCATCAAAATCGGATTGACCTTAAAAGCGGATGTACCGCAGGGCGCGCTGGTTTTTCAAGGAGCCCGGATCATTACCATGGAAGGCGACCGGGTGATTGAAAACGGCGTGATTGTCGTGGAGAATAATAAACTCACTTTTGTCGGTTCGCAGTCGGAGTACCAGGCGCGGAAGATCAAAGTCAATAACCCTAAAATCATCGACTGCGCCGGCAAAACGATTATGCCCGGCATTATAGACGTACATGCGCATCCCGGCAATTTCCGCGCCGGTTTGAGTCCGCAAAAACAATGGGAATACCAGGCCAGTCTGGCCTATGGCGTGACGACGATGCACGATCCTTCGGTCAATTCTGAAATGGCGTTTTCCAATGCGGAAATGCTCAAAAGCGGCCGGATGGTCGGTTCGCGTTTGTTCAGTACGGGGACGATTCTGTATGGCGCAGAGGGCGATTTCAAGGCGACGATCAATTCTTTGGATGATGCCCGTTCCGCGCTGCGCCGCACCAAAGCCTGGGGTGCATTTTCGGTGAAAAGTTATAACCAGCCGCGCCGCGAACAACGCCAGCAGATCATTGCGGCAGCCCGCGAACTGAAGATCGAAGTAGTACCGGAAGGTGGCTCTTTTTTCTTCCACAATATGACGCAAATCATTGACGGTCATACCGGTATCGAGCACAACATCCCGGTGGCACCGCTCTACAACGACGTAGTGACGCTGTGGAGCAAAACGCAGACCTACAATACGCCTACGCTGATCGTCAATTACGGCGGTCTGAACGGTGAATTTTACTGGTACGAACACATGCCCGTCTGGAAACAACAGCGGCTGCTCAATTTTACCCCGCGCCACGTGCTCGATGAGCGTAGCCGCCACGTCACCCAATCACCCGACGAGGAATACCAGAACGGCCATATCCTCGTCGCGAAGTCGTGCAAAAAACTCCAGGATGCCGGCGTAAACATCAACCTGGGCGCGCACGGCCAACTCAATGGTCTGGGCGCACACTGGGAACTGTGGATGCTGCAGCAGGGCGGCATGAGCAACCTGCAGGCGCTGCGCTGCGCGACCTTAAACGGGGCCAAATACTTAGGATTAGATAAAGAAATCGGTTCGCTGGCAGCCGGTAAATTAGCCGACCTGCTGGTGCTGGATAAAAATCCGCTGGACGATATCAAAAACTCCGAATCCATCCAATACGTGCTGCTCAATGGCCGCCTGTACGATGCGATGACGCTGGATGAAATCGGGAACAGCCCTAAAAAACGCAGCAAATTCTGGTTTGAACTACCCGGCAGCCAGACCACCGGGCTGAATATGGGGCGGACGTATAGCGCGGAGAGTGGGTTTGATGAAAACTGAGTTTTTCGCTACTAAAATTTAACATTAGAAAACGTTGCCGATCAGAGATTATGGCTTACATTTGTACCAGCCATGGCACACGCGTGTTGCGCAATTTATCGCAATACTATAACAAACGAACTTAGTCCCACCTCTTTTGTCTCATTCAAAGGGATTTTTGTTTCATCCGTAGATGCAGTTAATATAAAGCAAAATGTAATTGAAGAAAACAATTCAACTTCCATTGGTTTAATATCATTCAGTGGAATAAGGGTTGAGGACGGTAACAAAACGATTATAAGTGATAATGTAATCAACGGAATCAGTACAGCATATGGTCAACCTGAATCTGCGGGTATCTTTCTTGCGGAGTCGAATAGTTGTCGCCTGAGTTGTAATACGTTGGACAATATAAATAAAGGTATCTTTTTCAAGGCTAGCCTTAACACCGATGCTGCTTTCCTTTCCTACAACAATATGAATACGCATGTGTATGGATTGCTTTTAGGTAAAGATGTAAAAATTGGAGGCCAGAATACGAGAAACAATACATGGGCTGGCTCTAGTGGACAAGTGGAAGGATTTATGGATTATCCAATGTATAATCCTACAAATCCGGCGCACACGAGTTTTGTTATGGCTTTTCAATTTTTAGTGCAGAATACAGATGTCTCCTCCAATATACGATGGGCAAATCCTCGCTTGGTGGGTAGCGACAGTGATGCTAGCAATAAATGGTTTGATCAGGATGGCACCGCCGAAACCTTTCCCGAATGTACAAATGATAATGATCCGAAGGAAAGAACTGTTTCTGATGATGCGGTAATAAATGGCACCTTTAGAGCATATAAAGGCTATACAGCAACAATATGGGAAGCGCAATTTCATACTTTTGAACGACTTTATCACTTACCCGAATTAAGGCCTGATAATAGTGCTGCATTAAGCTGGTATAATGCTGCTTATGGCACCACATTAGGTCAACTGTATCTCGCTTATGATGCCGTAGTTAATTTCGGGAGTTCCACTACTGCTCCATTAGAATCTGCGGCTGACAATGTAGCGGTTCTGCTTCAGGAATTACAGCAAAAGAATACCGAATGGGCATTGACGCAAGATGAAGCCGAAAAGACACAAATAGCGCAAGATATCGCTGTACTTAATATCGCCGCACTCGATGCGCAAAATAACTACAATACGCTGGCGAATGAGGTTTTAAATGAACAAAATGCACAGAAGCAGGCGCTGTTGGAGCAACTTAATGCACTCACACTCAATACTGTGTACGAAGAAAATCTCCGTCAGGTGTTGGTTGTTTTGCTCGAATCAGATTTCGCAAATTTAGAATACAGTGCTGACCAACAGGCAACGCTAGAAGCAATAGCAGCGCAATGTCGTTTAGAAGGTAGTTATGGCGTAGTATTGGCTCGAAAAGCCCTGGGCACGATAGGCGACACCTATGCTGCAAACGATGATTGCCCTGATCTATCGGCCCCGCGTTCGCCTGCCCAAAAAACACTTGTTGCAGGCGCTGCAATAGTATATCCGAACCCAGCGGAGGATGCAGTATTTATACAATGGAATAGTAATGTAAGCGAGGCAACGGTTGTGCTGCACGATGCACTTGGACACAATGTGCGTTACTGGGAAATCAAGAAGACAAATCAATTTAAAGGAGACTTGACCGGTTTATTGCCTGGCGTATATCAGGTAGTTATAAGCATCAACCGTCAGGGAATTGAAACCCACCCGCTTCTGATTATTAAATAGTATTTTCACCTGTACCTAACCTTGCTGAAATAAGCAAGGTTAGGTACTTTTTTGTGGTACCATGATGAATATTAGATACACTGGATTAGTAATAGTCCTTTTTTATATTTTTGCACCGCTTGATCTATTGGCGCAAAAGCACGATTACCATTGGCTGTATGGCTATAATCCTGGAGGTACGAATTCAGCCTTTCGCAATGCGGACATCGATTTTAACTATACTCCTCCACATGTAGATCCGAGCAATACACCGATCAATTTTAATTTATCCAGCGCGGCCATGTCTGATTCGGCTGGCACCTTGCTATTTTATACCAATGGCATCGCGCTGTATAACGCCGCTCACCAATTAATCGAAAACGGAGATACCATCAATCCCGGAGAGTGGTGGCAAAGTAGTATAAATATGGGTTATGCTCATTTTTTCGGCGGTTTTACCCTCCCTTATCCTAATCACCCTGATGAATATGTATTCTTCCATGCTGGTCTCGTTTATGATGATGACAGTAGTTACGTCCGCGAAAATGTATTTTACTATACCCTGATCGATATGGCTGCCAACAACGGCAAGGGGAAGGTACTGCTGAAAAATCAAATCCTGCTGGAAGGCGACCTGGGCTGGCCAGCCGCCTGCAAACACGGCAACGGGCGCGACTGGTGGATCACCATCTATGATTTAGGCAATCCTGAACAGCAAACATTCTTGTTATCGCCCACTGGAATCACCGGCCCTTTTACGCAGACCATTGGCCCGGTCTTTCCAGAACGTGAAAATATAGGCAAATGTGTTTTCTCACCGGATGGCAATACGTATATAAGACATGACGGTAACAATGGCCCGCGTATTATGCGCTTTAATCGCTGTACGGGGCTTTTCTCGAATCTGCGGCTGCTTCCCTATCCGGAAAATACCGCTGTATTTTCCTGGTCGGCCGCCATTTCTCCCGATTCGCGCTTCTTGTATCTCAGCAAACCTACTGTCGTATGGTCGCTCGATTTGCAGGTAACCAACCCACTGGTTTCCTATTTGGATACCCTGGCCCGTTACAACGGCAGTTACTGTCCCGAGCCTTGGTCTACCCGCTTTTTTGCGATGCAGGAAGCGCCGGACGGCAAAATCTATGCTTCAAATTATGAGAACAGCTCGCGCTGTATGAACGTAATCGGGCAGCCATTGCTGCCGGGTTTGGCTGCCGACGTGGCCTTCGGCGGTTTTGAACTACCGATCTGGAATGGCATAACCAGCAGTCATTTTCCACATTACCGGCTCGGAGCGAGCGAGGGAAGCCCCTGCGATACGCTCAATTTGCAGGCACCGGAGGGGGGCTTTTATACCTCACCCTACCCTGCTCAAACGCTGGCCGAACAGCGAGGGTCTGCCGATGATTATGTGATCTGGCCGGTGGTGCCCGGCGAGCCCTCCGAGGCGGCGCGTCGCGAAGAACAGGAATACGGCGACCTGAAAAAAGTGATCTACCGGCAGTGGCTGCACCGCAACGATCCGGACGTACGCGCGGTACCACAGCAAACTACACCCATAAAAAAGCATAAATAAGGATGAAAAAAGCACTTTACATACTTTATCTCTTGCTGCTCATCGGCGTCGACCAGGCAGTTGCCCAAAAACACGACAATGTCTGGCCGGGTGGACTCAACGAATACCCCGGCGTACCCGGAAATGGGAATTACTTGTTGCACTTCGACGACGGCAATCCAACAGTAGTCGCCACCGATCTGCACATGAATTTTGAAAGCACAGTTGCCGCTATTTCCGACAGCAGTGGCAACCTGTTGTTCTACACCAACGGCTGCGCGATTGCCAATGCGCAGGGCAATGTCATTCTGGATGGTGACGGATTGAATCCCGGCGTGGTACGTGATCTGACCTGCCCGACTACGGGTTATATTTGTCCGCGCGGTGCTATGTTTTTACCATTTACTGGTGGCGCATTTCCTGGCAGTTTCTATGTTCTATTACACATGGGGATGCGTTATACGGCGGATCGGGGATTAAGGATCGGGGCTTTTTATTTTAGTTATGTTAATAGGTTTGGAAATGGCGGTACCGGTTCGGCATTAGGGACAAATTTAGAACTCATTCCGGATGATTTTTATAACTATCTGGAGCCTTTTGCAGTAGTTCGACATGGCAATGGCCGCGACTGGTGGATTATCGTACCGATCTATCGAACCAATGAATACCGGGTATTCCTCATGAATAATTCAGGCGTTAAGCCAGGCGGTATGCAGCAAATCGGGCCGGCCATGAAATGCCGGCGCATGGGATCTTCGGTTTTTTCGCCTGATGGCAGCAAGTTTGCGCGGGTGCAAAACTGTAGTGCGTTGGTCATGGATTTTGATCGCTGCACCGGTAAATTTTCCAACCCGGTCACCCTCGAAAGATCGTTCAATACTTTTGGCGGTGGCGGGGTGGCCTTTTCACCGGATGGGACTAAATTATTGGTCAGCAGCCAGTTAGCCATCCTTTCCGCCGATCTGACCGTACCTATCCCGACGCTCGATACCTTGATCTCCACGGAACAGGTCGCCGGCACCAGCCTGCATTACCTGCAATACGGACCGGATAACAATTTGTATTTCAGCACGCTCCAGCGCTATAAACGCATCCCCACCCTCGATGATCCCTTTGGCGACAACCCGGATTTCGATCAGCACGGGGTGGATCTGCCGGTTTATTCGGTGCGGTCGCTGCCAAATTTCCCCAATTACCGCTTATACGACTTTCCCGACAGTCCCTGCGATACGCTAGGTATCAACACGCCCGTCCCGGTGACGGAACCCGAAGCAGTCGGCAGTCTGCTGCTTGTGCCCAACCCCAGCACCGGACAGGCTGCATTGACATTGCCTGCCACTACACAAGGAGTGGTGGTAATATCGGATGTATCCGGACGCGAAATCCTGCGTGCACCGATCAACAGCGACCGGTTCGACTTTGAAACCACGCATTGCCCGCCGGGGCTTTACACGGTGCAGGTACGCAGTGCGGCGGGTAAGGTGTGGGTTGGAAAATTGGTGGTGCAGCGATAAATTGCGAATACTGGACAGTCTATCCTAATTAGCAACCCCGGCCTTTTCGAGCCCACATCAGCCATCTTGTAACCGCCGACTTTCAATCGGCGGATCCAGGAAACTTACTCATCACATCTAATCTTCTTTTCAAAACATCCCCATCTACAATGATGGGATGTTTTGAAAAGAAGGCTGATGTGATCTGGTGGTGGCCTGGCCGCTCGTTGAAACGAGCGGTTACAAGATGGATTGATGTGATGTGTTCATTATCAAATGATCATGCTATGATCCTTGCAATCAAATCTTCCAATCCTCCCCTACGCACCCTTGCCCTGCCTGAACTTCTTATTATAATCTTCGATGCTCTGCAACACAATCCGGTGCGCTGTTTCCCGGTCCTGAAAAGTTTCGACAACGACCGTTTTATTTTCCAGCCGTTTGTATTCTTCAAAAAAATGGCGGATTTCCAGCGTGAAATGCGGCGGCAATTCCTCGATGCTGTGAATATGGTTCACGCTGACATCATGGGCCGCGACGGCAATGATCTTATCGTCGGCTTCGCCGTTGTCCAGCATTTGCATGACACCGATGACCCTCGCTTCGACGATACACAAGGGCACAAAATCAATTTGGGAGATGATTAAAATGTCCAGCGGGTCATCGTCATCGCAATAGGTCTGCGGGATAAAACCGTAGTTAGCCGGGTAATACACCGACGAAAACAACACGCGATCGAGTCGCAGCAGGCCGCTTTCCTTGTCCAACTCGTACTTGGCGCGGCTGCCTTTAGGGATTTCGATAATGCCAGTCACAATGTCGGGCACTTCCGGGCCGATGGAAACTTCATGCCAGGGGTTCTGCATAGATAGGTTAGATTAAATTGCTGTGAAATGTTGACTGCGGCTTTTCACCGCGCTTGCTCGCAGTATTTGACGGCTGTAGTAAAACACCAAACACGGCGAAAGATAAGTAAAGGGCAACATTAATACCTAACCACATCGCCTTCTTTTCAAACATCCACTTCCACTTTTCTGATGCGATGCGCTGAAAAGAAGGCTGATGGGCTGGATAAGGTTCGCTTAGCCACCGATTAAAATCGGTGGTTTCAAGATGATAGATGTGTTTGTGCGCACGCTCCCCATCCCACAACACCAAGATCGTAATCCAGCAAATGCTCCAGATCCAGGTGTGGCACCTAATCCATACTACTGGGCATCTTGTTGGCACAAGACCTGCGAGTTTTAAAAATGTTTTTTCATGGTGCTAATTTTGCGCTGTAGGAAAAGTGGATACTAAATTATGGCAGCAAAGTCATGGCGTTTGTGATGATTGTTTTATATTTATCAGGCTTCAGCAGATGTCTCCAGCCTTTGATCATGGCTGTGCAGAGATAGAGATCAGTGTAGCCTGCGTTAGGAAGTGGTTTCCATGCTGTTTATTAACAAAGATAAGGCTTTTGCGGCCATTTGGTGGACCATAGTGCTGTACGTGGGTAGCAGGTCGCAGACACTGCTGCGGTGCTGAGCTTGCGTTTGACAGCAAACACAGCGGAAGACCTGCTGTGGCTGAAAGAACTCCAATGGAGATAAAAACCGAGCGACTTTCGGGGTCTGTTGTTAAGGCCGTCCAATATCACCTGGCGCTGATCTTCATTGAATCTGCTTTTTCGCATGGTACTTGTTTTTAAGCGTGAAAGTTGCGGATTTGTACTTTGGCTACTTATTTTTGGTACCAATTATCGGGGGGTAGGACAGTTGGCCGGCGTGTCTTTTTCCAGAAAATCCCGGTGCATTTTCACTTTTTCTGCCAAGGGCAGATCGGACGATAGCGGCACCGGATTCACCCTGCGGTAACCCGCCTTGAAGTTGGTTTGGCCCTCCACAGGAGAGGCCAATAGTAAGCCGAGCAAGAGAACGAGCAACGTTTTCTTCACGCGGGAGAAGACATCTGATAACGGCCCCGCCCAGCAGCCTGCCCAAGCAAAACCGCTGCTGGAACGAGCCAAACGGCTTTTTGTCGTTGTCACCCTTTTTGTCCCCCCCCCAATATGCACGTTATATAAGGCCAATACCATAAATTTACCCTCTATTTTTTCATTTTCATCCGCTTCACATCCCTGTTCAATGCTTTCGTCTTATATGAACTGCCAGCTATGGCCGGTCTTCCACAAGGCCATTTCCTACGCCCTATTTCTCGTATTCCATGACCAAGGCAATTGCTTGCCCTGGTCATGGAGAAAACATGCTTAGTGCCGTCGTTTAACGCATAAAAATAATTTCGCTTGCTAAAAATTTTTCTCATGCATATCCAATTATCAACCAGTAAAACCCGCTTTGGGGTCAAAAACAGCCTCTTTTTGTTGCTATTGCTCGTTTCCGGGTATGCCCAGGGCCAAAACGTCCCTAAACCTCTTTGGTCCGACAAGAGCAGCAACAAGGGTCTGACCTTCTACGAGGTACAGCAGGACTTCTACCAGTATTGGGCCGGTAAGACCCCCAAAAAAGGCGAGGGCTACAAGGTGTTCAAAAGATGGGAGGCC
>JBBRDQ010000109.1:0-16321 GCA_038203695.1 Chitinophagales bacterium | reverse complement strand
TACGAATTACGAATTACGAATTACGAATTACGAATTACGAATTACGAATTACTTCATGATTACCAACAACTCCAAATTTTTCCACAACTATTTCACAATTATTTTTCATTTACCCTCAAAAATAATTCGTAATTCGTAATTCGTAATTCGTAATTATTTATCCCACAGACTCCCTGCTTCGAACACCTGGTTATCACCATTTTGATACAAGGCGTAATTAAAGCCGGGATGGACGCTGAAGGCGCCATGCCGTCCGCGTTTATCCACCGCGATAAAGCCAACCTGGGCATCCTGGCAGGCGGCGGGATATTTCTGTGCAGTGCGTTTGACGGCGCGTTCGACGGCTTTTTGTGGGCTGGCACCCCGGCGCATTTCCTCGACGACCAGAAAACTGCCCAGGGTGCGCAGCACCAACTCGCCGAGTCCGGTAGCCGCAGCGCCCCCTACTTCATTGTCGACAAACATGCCGGCACCGATGATTGGGCTATCACCCACCCGGCCGTGCATTTTAAAGGCCATTCCGCTGGTGGTACAAGCGCCGGCGATCCGCTGTTGCTGATCGATGGCGAGCATACCGATCGTATCGTGGCGTTCTACATTGATAACCGGTTGATAATGTTCGGTTAACTTCCATTTTTCCCAGGCTGCGCGGGCGACGTCGGTGAGTAAACTTTCACGCTTAAAGCCCTCACTCAAGGCAAATTGCAAGGCGCCGTCGCCGACCAGCATCACATGGGGCGTTTTTTCCATGACCCGTCGCGCAACGCTGATCGGGTGCATAATATCCTGCAAAAAACAAACCGAACCGGCCATGCCGAATTCATCCATGATGCAGGCATCCAGCGTTACAAAACCGTCGCGGTCCGGGAATCCACCATACCCCACACTGGTATCTTGCGGGTCGGCTTCGGGAATGTGTACCCCTGCTTCCACGGCGTCGAGCGCACGTCCGCCCTGGGCCAGCAAGGCACCGGCAGCAGCCGTGGCTTTGATATTCGGCCCCCAGGTCGCAATGGCAATTGGAAAGGCATTTTTGGGTGGTTTGGTAAAAAACGGGGCGTTTTCAATCCAGAAATCAGTAGTTCCAAGCGCAAGACTGCCCAAAAGGGTTTTTTGAAGAAAGGTTCTTCGCGTATTCATTTTGATAAGGCGTTTAAATAAATCTGTCCGGTACGAACATCCGCGGCGAATGACTTACTTTTGGTCGCAAAATAGGATGCTATGCCCAAATGGTTTGTATTAATAACCCTGTTTGTTGTCGGTGGTACAAATTTTCTCTGTACACGCGCCACGCAAAAACCCGATAACCCGGCGGCCTGGAAAAAAATCCGCCTGGATTTTAAGCGCATTGACGCAGACGGGCTTGCCGGAAGACCGGATGGCAAAGTTGCCGTCCATTATGAGTTTTGTATTCCGGCCGATAAAAAACACTGGAAAACGGTGCATGCAATCGATACGACGACCATTTTGCAAAAAGGAAGTAAAGGCCGGGTTGGTTGTACCGCAACGCAGTGGCTGGTCATTGGGAATACGCATCAACCCAATCACCTCAAGGTATTGTACGACCTGGCCCGACAGCCGTTTATCAACCGGATTGAAGAGACGCAGTGGGAGTGACGCAGCCGTTGATGGGCATTTAAATTTTATAAAAAATTGAAAATCAACATAAACCATTCACATGAAAGATCATTTCAACGCCATGCTGGATGCAGCGAAGACGGCCGGCAATACCCTGCGGGAGAAAGCCGCAAATGCGGGACAGGCGGCGATGGACAATACGGTATCAGCCATTGAAAAGTGGCTGGAGGAATTTCCCAAAATCAGCAGTTACGGACTGGATGTCTCAAATTTTGCTTTTACCATGGGATTAAGTCCCTCGCTGGAAGTTGAATTAAAGGGTGCACACAGCGATTTTCCACCGGACAGGCTGACGCAGATCATCGGCGAAAACAAGACCGGCAGTTTGACCGGTATGATTTTTACTGCGGTGCGGACTACTTATAAACTGCATCGCAAAATTGCGCCAAAACCGGAAGAACTGCTGATCGTAAAGATAAAACTCGCCTTGTCACCGGAAATCATGGTGGTTATTGGCCGACCGCGTGTCAATTAATCGGTAATAAAAGCGGGTTATTGAAACGGATTTTGAATATCCGGATTGTTGACAAACGCAGTATCAGTCAGCGTCTGGAGAAAACGGATGATCGCTTTTTTGTGGTAGGTAGTTAATTTGGCATTTTGTCCATTGCCCATCGGAAAACCCGCCTGTGCAATCAGCACATCCTGAAATGGAAAAGCGCTTTTGCCGTGGTTGCCATAGTGTTCCAATACTTGTTCCAGCGTTTGAAACCGTCCGTCGTGCATATAGGGGGCGGTTAGGGCGATATTGCGCAGGGAGGGCGTGCGGAATTTGCCGTTATCCGATTGTTTGAGCGTCACTTCACCACGGCCCTTGTCTGTATAATCGTCGTACGAAGTAACACCGTCAATGCCGTTGCTGAAATAATTATGATTGCCTAACAGCAAATCGCTGCCGTGGCAGTGCGAACATTGCGCATCGGGCAAATTCAGGCCATAATTAGTTGATTCTGCGGCATAGAGTACAAAGCCATCGAGTTCCTCGTCATCAAAAAGCGACACTTCTCCTGCCCGGAAACGGTCGTATTTGGAGGTGCCGCTGCTGACTAAAATGCGTTCAAACTGCGCGATTGCCTTGACGGTAATTTCACGCGTGATTTCCGAGCGGTCTTCGATTCCAAATGCTTTACGGAAAAGGGTGGGATAGGTCGGATGTTTTTTTAATTTTTCGATGATATTCGGCCACAATGCGTGCATTTCAATGGGGTCTTCCACCGGCTGAACGGCTTGTTGTTCCAGGGTTTGGACGCGACCATCCCAGAAAAGGCCGTTGGTAATATACCCTACATTGAGCAGCGGCATTGCACTGCGTCTGCCCGCGATTCCATCGATACCCGTCGAAACGGCTAAATTATCCGAAAAACTACCCTGTGGCAGGTGGCAGGAAGCACATGCCATGGTGCTATCGGCGGATAAAATAGGGTCATAGAACAAACGCCGGCCCAGTTGCACCCCTTCTACCGTCATTTTGTTGGAATCCGGCACGGGTACTTCCGGGAAATTCGCCGGTTTTATGATCGTATAGGGCTGCGGATCATACGCTATACGGAGTAAATCGCCGTCATTTTCGCCCGGCATAGGCTTGGGATCTCTACAGGCAATTGCCAGTAAAGAGGTTCCAGCGAATACAGCCGGCCATAAAAAACGGGAAAATCGGATCTTTTTCAAGGAAAAAAACGAAAATAAAACAGATTTGATAACAATTGTTTACTGCTGTACGGCGGTGGCTTTCCCCATGTTACTGCTCAGCGATTGAGCCACCGTGACATTACTGGGATCGCTATGGGTTTTGCTATTGGCTTTGATGTCGTACATTGTACCATCGGACAGGGTAAAAATCTTTTTCAGATCGATGTCTACCTGTACACTCGGTTCGCCTGGATGCACATGGATGGTGTGGTCAAACTGAAACGTTTTAAAGATGGCGTCAGAACCAAAGTGATACGTCAACCCCAATTCCAGCGAGCCATTGTTATCAGCATCGGCACCGCCTTCGATTTTGGTGAAGATATAACTTTGCCAGCCCGACCAGTAGTGCGACTCGTTGCTCAGCGGATGCCCAACCGCAAAATTGGACGGGCGTTGTCGATTCAAATCGGATTTTACGCCGTAGCCAATGCGCAGTGCGGAATATTCTCCTTCGGGTACATCCTTAAAGGTGCGCTGTACGAGCGGCGACATATCCGAGGTAGAATTATCGGGTGAAAAATCCAGGAAGTCGACCTCCGTCAAGCGTACTTCGGTACCATCTGCTTTCAGCAAAGTCAGGTCGGAGATGTATAAATCGAAACGGCTGAATTGCACGGGTGTACCGCCCAAATTGTAATTTTTTAAATTGATAAAACGTTCGCCGTCAAAAGTGGCCTGAAAGGTCACATCGAGATTTGTTTTCGACGTTTCATCCTCTTTACAGCCTACTGTGGACGTAATGGTCAAAAAACCCAGAAGAAGTAAGGCCAAAGCGGCTGGTTTCATAATGTTGGACATAATCAGACAAGTGTAGTGGTTAGATACTACTGTAACGCAAATGTCCGGCTTTCTACTGCGAAAGCGTGAAAACATTCGGCCAATTGGTGACAATTTGCGCTTTCCAGGTCGCCGGTGTACCACTTGTCCAATCGATACCGCTAAATAATTTGGCGTAGTCGATATTTAGTTTAACCGTAAAATTATAACCGGGCGCGTGAAAGAAATCTTGGCCATCGGCAATAAAAATATCACCGAGATCCGCTCGGCTGAAGGAGAGGGTATCTGGCGGTGTGGCTGCCATCGTGTCGCGCACCACCACTACCTGGGCAAAAATATAACCGACGGCATTGCCATGCCACAGACTGTCAGGCTGGGTGTACAACGGATGCGCCGTGGGTGCCAGTCGCGGGACCACCCGACCTACGCTATCGGATAAACCCAGCCGGAATTGCAGGCCGTTAAAGATGCCATCTTGCCGAAAGTCGCCCACCACATAGGTCAACTGGTTGCGGCGGACGAGTATGATGTCGTCCCGAAAGGTTTTTTGGAGCGTATCGGCAGGTGTATTGCCAAAAACCTGGAGGCGCACCGTATCGGGCACGACGTACGATTGTCCTCCTTGAAATACTTGAAAATCGGAGAGATAAAACGCGGCGTCCTTAATGCGAAACCGCTGCTGTAAAGCGTTGATATACAGGCCATTCTGAATGTATGGCAGCGTATCGTATGCCTGGCTGATCTGCAAGTTCAGCACGGGGTACACACATTTGCAGCTATTGTCTTTTTCATCGCAATCGTCGTCGGCATCGGCCTCGAAATTGACAGCATTGATGTCCAGGCAGCCTTTTTTCGGTTCGAAACAGCTGTTCAAAAAGAACAGACCCAATCCTGTAAGGAGCAGAAGTAGTTTGTGTTGTTGCTGCATGAATTGTGCTGGTTAATTACTTTTCGGCGTCCACTTCTTTCATCAACTGTTTCATGATTTGCTTCACCTGCGACGAGAATTCTTTTTCCTGGATCCAGAAGTAGTAATTCCGTTCTTTTTTCAGCACATCTTTGACCGGTTGCCCCATGTATTTGCCAAAATTGAACACCACTTTCCCGTCGGCCTGTACTTTTAGTTTTTGCGTAGCGTCCAGGAAGTTGAGGTCATTGGTAAATTCATGCAGCGCCTGCATATTATTCTGAATGGGTGCCGGGATGATGTTGCCGTCTTCATGGAGCAGGTCTTTCCCTTCGTAGGTGCGCAACTGTCCTTTGAATACATCGAGGGTGGCGCGTACATCGGCCAGCGCATCATGGGCATCTTCGAGTTCGCGGCTACAGTACAGCCGGTAAGCGGCTTTCAGCGTGCGCGGTTCCATCTTGTAGAAGATACGCTGGACGTCGATCAAACGCCGCTTCGCAATCTCAAATTCCATGCCGACGCGGGCGAATTCTTCCATCAACATCGGTACATCGAAGCGGTTGGAATTGTATCCAGCCAAGTCGGCATTGCCGATAAAATCCCAGATTTTTTGGGCTACCTGCTGAAAAGAGGGTTTGTTGGCCAGGTCTTTGGGCGTAATGCCGTGGATACTCATAGACTCCTCCGAAATGGGAATGCCGGGGTTGATCAACATACTCAATTCCACATCCGGCTCGCCATTTTTATGGATTTTGACGAGGGCAATCTGCACAATCCGATCGCGTATTACGTTGAGACCGGTGGTTTCCACATCAAAAAAAACGATGTCGCGGTCCAGTTTTAATTTAATATCTTCCATAAAGGGGAGTTATTAACGGTTAATGCGTAACGGTTAATGGTTAATGTGAATATTGAGTTGGAACTCAGTGACGGGGTGACTTAAAGTCACCCCGTCACTAGCCCCGTTATCCGCCGGCTTTTTTTACGTTTTTGTAACCCAGGTCGGTGAGCATTTTCAACACTTTATCGCGGTGATCGCCTTGCAGGATGATATTGCCCGCTTTGGCATTGCCGCCGGTGGCGCATTTGCTTTTCAGGGTTTTAGCCAGGTCGGCCAGGTCGTCGTCCGATCCGATATAACCTTTAATAACGGTGGCTTCCTTTCCTCCTTTGACCCGGTCCAGCCAGATGCGCAACACCTGTTTTTCGACCGGCAGCGTATGGGTGGAATCGTCGCTGGCTTCAATTTTAAAATCGGGGTCGGTGGAGAAAATCAGTCCGCCAAAGGTGCTTTTCTTGCTCATAATCAACTATTTATCAGATGGTTATGCCTGAGGGAGTCAATATTTTCAATGATTTAGGTTTTATTTCGAAGTCCAGCACAGCATCGTCCATGACCAGTCCTTCGCCATCGATGTGCACGAAGTTTTCGCCGTCGCTGGTAATGCGAATGTGTTTGGCGCTGAAATGTTCGACAAATTCGGCATCGTATATTTTCCCGTTGAAGGTAGACGGCACGGCGGCAAAATATTTCCAGCGCGGTGCATCTTTGAGGATTACGACTTCCAGCAGGCCATCGTCGATCTGCGCATCGGGCGCGATCTGTACGTTATAGCCATACATGGGCCCATTGGCGATTGAGATGGCGAAACACTTTTCGGTGATCGTTTTACCATCCATTTCAATCGTACAGGTGCGTGGGGTGTATTTCAAACCGGCTTCAATCGTTTTAAAGAAATAGGCTACGAGTCCGCGTAAGTTGCTGCCATTCATCAGGTTAGATACAAGGCCATCAAAACCGATACCGGCGAGATTAAAGAACGGGCGTCCGTTGAGTACGCCGCAATCGATCGTCTGCACCGTGGCGGTGTTGAGTTTTTTCATGGCTTCATCCACCTCGCGGCCATAACCGAGGTGCATCGCCAGCCCGTTGCCCGATCCAGCGGGTATGATGCCCAGTACGACATCGGTGTACATCAGCGCGGAGGCTACTTCATTGATAGAGCCATCGCCGCCAACAGCAACCACGATCTCGAATCCTGCTTCGACGGCTTCTTTAGCCAGTTGCGCGGCATGGCCGGCGTGTTCGGTATAACGGATGCTGTACTCAAACTTGCGGTGGTTCAAGTGCGCATCCACGCTGTCGTGAATATGTTTTTGCAGGTTGGTGCCCGCTTTGGGATTCACGATAAATACAATGCGTTTCGGGCCGAGCAGTTCGGCGAGAAACGGATTTTTAATAACGGGATGTGCAGAATTCATGATCTGATCAATTATTTTCCGTACTTTAAAATAGCACGCTTAGAGTTCCATCAATTCTTTCCGGGCGGTCACGTACGTGCGCCATTTCGCCAGTACTTGCTGCATGTCGTCGGGTAATTCGGACTCAAAGCGAATGCGTTCGCCGGTACGCGGATGGGTAAATCCCAGCACTTTGGCATGTAGTGCCTGGCGGGGCAGAATTTTCAGGCAATTTTCCACAAATTGCTTGTATTTTGAATACATGGTACCCTTTAAAATTTGATTGCCACCATACCGAGGATCGCCGAACAGCGTGTGGCCTTTCCATTTCATGTGTACCCGGATCTGGTGTGTACGACCGGTTTCCAGCTGGCATTCCACCAGCGAGCAGTAATAAAACCGTTCGAGCGTGCGCCAGTGCGTGATCGCGTGTTTGCCGTCGTCGCCTTCAGGAAACACCATAAAAAGGCGTCGGTCGTTTGGATTGCGGCCGATGTTGCCGGTCACGGTGCCTTTTTCCTCCTCCATATCGCCCCAGACAATGGCCTGGTATCGCCGTTCGATGGAGTGGTTGAAAAACTGATTGGCCAGGTGCGTCATGGCAAAACCGGTTTTCGCCACCACCATTAATCCGGTGGTGTCTTTGTCGATCCGGTGCACGATTCCGGCGCGGTTGGCATCGTTGCCTTCGCGTACCGGCAGATTTTTGGCCGCTTCCTGCAAATGCCAGACGACCGCATTGACGAGCGTTCCGTTGGGAATACCGACGCCGGGGTGGACTGCCAGGCCGAAAGGTTTGTTGATCACCAGTACATCGTCGTCTTCGTACACGATATTGAGGGGGATATTCTGGCCTTTTATTTCATAGTTTTCTTCCAACGACCGCGGCAACACCACCGAGATGACATTGCCGGGTTTTACCTTGTAATTGGGCTTGACATCGCGCTCGTCTACTTTTACGGAACCGGCGCGGATGGCATTTTGCACCTTATTGCGCGAGCGACTGGCGAGGCGGGCCATTAAAAACTTGTCGATGCGAATCTGCGTCTGTTTAGGATCGGCAATTATTTCATGGTGTTCGAAATATTCCTCGACGGGTGGTACATCGTCTCCATCGACCCCCTCGGCTGCGCTTTCCGGCGCGGGCTGCAAGTCTGGTTCTTCAAAGGGTATATCTTCAGTAAAATCTGTGTTTTGGCTCATATTTGGTGTGTGGCATGAGGATTTAGGAATGCAAAGGTAGGGCTTTCTTTAATAACGGCGGCACCGGCAAATTGTGCTTGGGTAACAGTAAATTTTCCTGTTACTTTGGCGCGTTATTCGGGACTTTTCGGCCGGATTCTTCAAGTAATCCTTTGAAATACATTTTCCGATCACATATTTTTTTCAAAAAACAAATTTTATGGAAAAGAGAACATTTCTCAAAACAGGTTTCTTTCTGGGTATTGCTGCGGCTTCCGCCTCGTTTCTGGATGCCTGCAAAACGGCGGCTAAAACAGCGGCAATACCCCCGATGCCACCGCCATTACCCGCGCCGAAAATGCGTCGTACCGCCCCTTTCTCCCTGCCGAAACTACCCTACGATACGGCGGCTTTGGAACCGCATATTGACAAAATGACCATGGAGATTCACCACGACCGTCACCACCAGGCCTATATCACCAACCTGACGGACGCCGTGAAAGACACGATGTATTCGGATTATGAACTGGACGATATCATATCCCGGATTTCGACCAGCGATACGGATAAAAAAATTCGGAACAATGCCGGTGGCCACTGGAATCACACCTTTTTTTGGACGACCCTTACCCCCGGCGGCGGCGGTGCGCCAACCGGCAATCTGGCGACAGCGATCGACAAAAAATTCGGCTCCTACGATAAATTTAAGGAACAGTTCAATACCGCTGCCAAGGGCGTGTTCGGCTCCGGCTGGGCCTGGTTGTGCGTCGGAAAAGACCGGGAATTGTTTATCAGTAACACGCCCAATCAGGACAATCCGTTAATGATGGGGGTAGTCAAACAAATCGGTACGCCGATTATCGGGCTGGATGTGTGGGAACACGCTTATTACCTGAAATACCAAAACAAACGCCCGGACTATATCACGGCATTTTACAATGTGATCAACTGGAAAGAAGCGAGTGCGCGGTATGAGAAAGCCATGATCGGCTAAGAGATTGATTGATGATTGACGATTACATGATTGTTGATGTTTTTCGTAACGCCTGGCATTGCGCAGGAGTGCAAAAGGAGATCCAGAAAACCCTTACCGCCTTTTGTTAAGCACCCTAACGGATGGTATACGAACAATACAAACCCAAGCGCGCGCCGAACATCAACAATCATGTAATCGTCAATCAAATTTCACCCCTGCACCAGATCCGCGTAAATGGCTTCCCGGTCTACTTTTTCGGGCAGCGGGCCGAAATGGGCCAGTTTGAGTTCTGCCATACGCCGTCCGGCAATCGCGCATTCGGCCATGGTTTTACCATCCAGGCGGGCGGTCAGGTAACCCGACCAGAAAGCATCACCGGCACCAGTAGTGTCTTTTACTTCCACTTCGCGGGAGGGTAAAAAGTGTTTTTCAGCGTTGTTGCCGACCCAGCAGCCGTCGGCCCCTAGGGTAAAACAGACCTCCGTAGCGCCCATTTTCATAAAATGGTCCAGGACCGCTTCGGGAGCGGGCGACACGTCTTCGTACAAACGGGCCCAGTCAACGTCGCTGATTTTTACAATTGCGCCCAGGCGACAGAGTTCGGTGACCAGGCGCTGGGCTTCGCGGCGTTCCGGCCAGACTTTTTCGGCATAATTTGCATCCAGACTTAGTTGGCAACCGGCGCGTTTGGCTTTATCCGCCGCTTCCATAATTACGTGTTGGGCCGGATTTTTGCTCAGCCCGAAACAGGTTGTATGAAAAATCGCGATTTCTTCAAAGCGGTTATACGGGAACTGGCGGATCGATAACATCGCATCTGCGCCGCGGTACAGCTGGAAATTGGAGACTGCCGCCGAGCGGGTGACCAATACCAGGGTAGTGGGTTCATCGGCCTGGATGACATAATTCATATCTACGCCCAGCCTGCCGACGTAATTGCGCAATACATCGCCCATATCGTCATTGCCAACACAGGCAACGAGCATCGCTCTATTGCCGAGGCGGGCCATATTCATGGTTAAATTAGCTGGACTGCCACCCGGAACACGCTTAAAAAGCCCGGCTTCTTCCAGCGTCTGGACAAATTCGGCCGTGATGAAATCTACCAGTAATTCACCGGCGGCAAGAATGTCAATGGGTCTGCGCATAAAAAATACAATTCACGGAGTTACTAAAAGGCAGAGAGACAGTCTGTGTTAATTATTTGACGTTCAATAATTTAGCAAAATTTAGCCCCTCTAAACTTTCTCATTTCGGTGCAATGATACTACATTTTGGGCAGTCAGTATAACATGGGCTTTCCGTTTTGAAAATTGGGAACCATTTACAGGAGGATCAACCGGCATTACCGCCACTTTGGCTGCTATGCTTTGTCAACCTGACAGTATATGGACTAGCCGGTCTGAAAAAATGGCAGAAAAACCTGCATGGCACGAAGTCTGTTAATAGGTCTAAGTCCGCAGAAAATTTGGTTTTGCGGCCTTTCAACATATTCAACCAAAACAAAAATAAATAATTTAAACGTATGAAGCCAATCGCTGACCGCGTAATCATTAAACCGGCTGCTGCCGACGAAAAAACCAAAGGTGGCCTGATTATCCCCGATACTGCCAAGGAGAAACCACAACGCGGTGAAGTCATCGCTGTAGGTCCGGGCAAAGATGGTAACCTGATGACTGTCACACCTGGCGATATTGTGCTGTATGGCAAGTATTCCGGGCAGGAAATCAGCCACGAAGGGCATGATTATCTAATTATGCGCGAGGATGATATTCTCGTAGTGCTGTAATCGACAGGACAACAACCAT
This sequence comes from Chitinophagales bacterium, assembly GCA_038203695.1. Lineage (GTDB taxonomy): Bacteria > Bacteroidota > Bacteroidia > Chitinophagales > Saprospiraceae > M3007. Next base: position 5,100 of record JBBRDQ010000109.1, on the reverse strand, counting down.
TTTCCCATTTAAAATTCAACCACAACAAAGATATGTCTGCCAAGCAAATCAATTTTAGTAGCGACGCTCGCGAAAAACTGAAAGAAGGCGTTGATGCCTTAGCCAACGCTGTGAAAGTGACCCTCGGACCGAAAGGCCGCAACGTGGTCATTCAAAAGTCATTCGGTGCACCACAAATTACGAAAGACGGTGTTACGGTCGCCAAAGAAGTAGAACTCGAAGACCCCATCGCCAATATGGGCGCACAGATGGTGAAAGAAGTAGCCAGCAAAACCGCAGATGCAGCCGGCGACGGCACTACTACGGCCACAGTACTGGCGCAGGCCATCGTTACCGCTGGTTTGAAAAACGTAGCCGCTGGCAGCAATCCAATGGATCTGAAGCGCGGTATCGATAAAGCCGTGAAGGCAGTCGTAATTAACCTGAAAGAGCAATCTGAAAAAATCGAAGACGATTTTTCCAAGATCGAACAAGTTGCATCCATTTCGGCCAACAACGACGATACGATTGGTAAACTGATCGCCGACGCGATGAAACGCGTAACCAAAGACGGCGTTATCACCGTAGAAGAAGCCAAAGGTACGGACACGTATGTAGAAGAAGTAATCGGTATGCAGTTCGACCGCGGTTATCTCAGCCCGTATTTTATTACGGACGCCGAGAAAATGGTGGCCGACTATGAAACTCCTTTCCTGTTGATCACGGATCGCAAGATCAGCAACATGCAGGATTTGGTTCCCGTATTGGAAAAATCCCTGCAAACCGGCCGTCCGCTGTTGATCATCTCCGAAGATGTCGATAGCCAGGCACTGGGTGTATTAGTGGTAAACCGCCTGCGTGCGGGTCTGAAAGTAGTGGCCGTGAAAGCTCCTGGTTTTGGCGACCGTCGCAAAGCGATGCTGGAAGACCTGGCCGTACTGACCGGCGCAACGGTTATCAGCGAAGATCAGGGTTACAAACTGGAAAATGCCGGTTTAGAGCACTTGGGTTCTTGCGAACGGGTTACCGTCGATAAAGACAATACGACGATCGTTGGTGGTAAAGGCGACGCAGACGCTATTAAAGCACGCGTTAACCAGATCAAACAACAAATCGACGCTACAAGCAGCGATTACGACCGCGAGAAACTACAGGAACGCCTGGCTAAAATGGCCGGTGGTGTAGCCGTATTATATGTCGGTGCCGCTACGGAAGTAGAAATGAAAGAGAAAAAAGACCGCGTCGACGACGCGCTGCACGCAACCCGCGCAGCCATCGAAGAAGGCATTGTCGCCGGTGGCGGCGTTGCCCTGGTACGCGCACTCGACAGCCTGAAAGACCTGAAAGGTTCGAACGAAGATGAAACGGTTGGTATCAGCATCGTGCGTAAAGCACTGGAAGCACCGATCCGTATCATCGCGGAGAACTCGGGTGTGGACGGTTCGGTAGTGTTCCACAAAGTGGCTGACGGCAAAGGTTCTTTCGGGTACAATGCCCGTCACGACCGGTACGAAGACCTGAAAGCGGCTGGTATTATCGACCCGACCAAAGTAACGCGTATCGCGCTGGAGAATGCGGCCTCGATCGCCGGTCTGGTCTTGACCACCGAATGTGTGATCAACGAAAAGCCAGAGAAGAAAGGCGGCGGCGGCCATGGCCACCCAGGTATGGGCGGTATGGACGGTATGATGTAATATAGTATGCCAGTACTTACCTAATAGCAGGCGCTGCTCCGCAAGGAGCAGCGCCTTTTTTTGTCAAAAAAGCCCTTGCAAAACACTGCAATAACGAACGAGTATCAAAATACCGGCGTCTTCAATTATTACATAGGCATATAAGTACTGCCAGGTATTTCTAACATTGCATTAGCATAATTAGTAAAGATTCTGGAAGTATTGCTACCAGTCCATAATAAATTTTACCTTTGTAACTCCCACCAAGTAATATAACATTGAAGGCGACCCTTTCTACGGTCGCTGGATTAGCGCAACTTTACAAACACCTATAGCCACCGCGAAGTGGTTTTGAAAAAAAAGTGTTCTACGGATGATTTGTTAGCGATTTTGCGAGAGCAATATACGAAAAAATTTAATTTTGCAGCATGAATAATCGTTTGTTGAGTATACCGGAACGCATTTTTGTCGAGGAGGCAAGAGCCAATACGCGGGACAAAGTCGCGTACATGAAGTTATCGGTATTGGTGCTGCTGGATGAAGGCCTGACGCAGGAGATGACAGCGACCTTACTTGGTGTAGGTTTGGGCACGGTGAATAAGTGCAAGCAGAAGTATGAGGGGGATGGATTGGACAAGTACCTTGATAAACACTACGTTCCGTACAGCGGAAAACTGACAGATGAACAACTGGCCATGTTGGAGGATGAAGTGTCGGATAGTATGTACAGCACATGTTCGCAGATCATTGATTGGATAGAAAATAACTTTGGTGTACGGTACAGTGAAAGCGGATTACGGTCGATTCTGCATAAACTTGACTTCACTTATAAAAAGACCACAAGTGTTCCCGGAGGCTTGGATTTGGCAGAGCAAGCAGCTTTTCTGACGCAATTAGCGCCATTTTTGGCCGAAACTGATCCCGAAACCGAAGTGGTGTGTTTTATGGACGCCGTCCATCCGCAACACAATACACGATCAGATTATGTGTGGACAAAACGAGGCCAAAACAAAGAAGTACCCAGCAATACAGGTCGGAAACGTTTAAATATCAATGGTGCAATGAATGCTCATGCACCCCAGGAGGTGACTGTTGTGGAATCCGAATGCATCAATGCGCAATCAACGCAACAACTGCTGGAAAAACTGTTGGACAGGTATCAAGAAAAGGAAATGATCTGGGTCATCGCCGATAATGCCAGGTATTACGACAACACAACGCTCCGGGACTGGCTGGGGAAAAACCCGAAAATGCAAATTATCCACTTGCCCCCTTACTCACCCAACCTGAATCTGATAGAGCGATTATGGAAATTTATGCGAAAAAAGGTCATTAATCTTCATTACTACCCCAAGTTCGACGATTTCCGACAGGCTATTTTGGATTTTTTCCAAAACATCGACCAATACAAGTGTGACTTGGAATCGCTCGTTACGCCAAATTTTCAACGGTTCTCGGCATCGCCGGGGATACGGTAATTTTATTCAAAACCACTTCGCGGTGGCTATAATTTAATCGAGATCATTACAACCAGTGGTACACATGTGCCCTTGCTTACCTGTTTTTGCTATTTGCGAAGTTTTCGTTAATCTTAGTTTACCGTATTCTTATGACTTGCATCTTGACTATCGTGTTGTTTTTCGCAGTTTTGACCGTTTATTATGGCCTTACCCGAAAAAACTGCCTTGCTGATTCCCGGAGACTGAGAAGTCTTGCTGTAATAGTTTTAGGGCTTGGTTTACAGATATCTGTATTTGCACAAGCCAATATTATCGATCCGAACGCTTCGAATACGCCGGATATCACGCAATGCCTGGGCGAAACCACCCTTGAAGGGCTGGTGCAATTTACCGGCAACGGTGCCAACCCTGCCGGTGTGGCCATAACAATGCCTACCGGCGTTTCCTATGTCGCGGGCAGTATTACACTGGTGTCGCAAATGGGTGGACTTTCCATCACCCAGACTTCGCCCGCGCCGGCCATGCCGACTTTTAATATCGCGGCAGGCGACGGTACGATCAATTCAGGTAATGAAATTCGCTTTAGTCTCCGGGTCACGGCAACGTGTCTGGCTGCGGTTGGCACGGTACTTTTGCCGGTCTCCGTTACTTTTAATGGCACCTCTACGGGAGAATTGACGTCCGATGTCATAGCGGCTGAACTCAGCCTGACCGCTCACCCGATTACAACAGCGTCCATTGGCACGCCCGTCACCGTGCCTATTATGATTCAAAATGGCGGTCTGGGTGCCACCGATAATATTACTTTCAGTATTACGGAAACCGGCATGACTACCACCCTTGTGACCGTCAGTGGATTTCCGGCAACGTTGATCAGTACGGTCGGCACCACCAAAACATATCAGTTACCCGTCGCGGGTTTACCCGGCGGCAGCCTCAATAATCCGGAGACCATCACCGTGCTGCGCACAGTCGTGCTGCAATCCTGTACATTCAGTTCGAGTTATGCGACCAACTGGGGTTGCAGTGGCGCTTCGTGTCAGTCGCCATCACCAACCGGGCCCGGCGAATTTATACTAGCGACCGGCGCTCCCAATATTACATTTTCATCCACGGTAATTTCTTCCGGGCTTTGTCCCGGTTCGGTTGTGGACGTAACTTTTACCAACAACGGTACTGGTCCGGCCACTGCCGCAGCGGCATTTAACAATGCTTTCAAGTTTGGCATGAACAGCGCAACGGGCTGGACTTCCAGTAGCTGGATGACCAATGGCATTACCCTGAACGGCAATGCCGTGGCCCATACCGCAGGTATGTCCGGCACCCCGGCTTCCGTGGATGCAAGCCAGTTTGCCAGCGATCCCGACGGTGCCGGCGGTCTGACCGATCTGGATGGCGACGGCCGGTTCGATGAATTACCACAAGGGCAATCCGTCACTTTCCGGGTCACTTTAAAATATACGTGTCCTGCCGCGTGTCCGGCACCCAGCGATGCCGCCAGCCTGACTGCTGCTGCCGTTTATACTGACCAGTGCGGCCTGGCGGTTAGTTCGTCCGGCGCTACTGCATTTGCCTTTACCAATACAGCTACCGGCGGAGTGGAGGCTTTTTATCCCAGCATCGTAGCGAGTGGGGGCGCGTTCAATGTACAGGTTTGCATTAACCGCAATTTTGCCGGCGTTGCCTGTGGTGCCAGTTCATTCCAATTCAGCCTGACCCTGCCTGCCGATGTAGTGGTGTCGGGTATGGGATCGGTAAACGGTACCAATACGGTGGTGACCATGGCCGGCAACGTAGCCACCGTGAGCGGGACCTTCGCGCCCGGTACGACCTGTTTCACCGTACCGCTGACATACACCGGTTGCGGGACCACCCTGAATTTCAGTTATGAAATAGCGTACACCTGTGACTGTTGTACCCAGAAATGGGCCTGTGGCAGTTTCCCGATTGTCGGTGGCGGCTGCGGTATTTGCAACAATGGCGGGTTA
>JBBRDQ010000108.1:0-16491 GCA_038203695.1 Chitinophagales bacterium | reverse complement strand
GTAGTGCGATCTGCGCGGCGGTCGAAAAATCATCATTTCGCAAGGCTTCTAGGGCGATTTTGAGATTTTGTCCGCCCAGTTTACGATCAATTTTCAGGAAGGCGTTTTCCAGGTCGGTTTTGTCGGTCAGTACGTAATCCCGGAGCAGGTTCTCCAGCCGCGCCGCAGCCGGTATTTCAATATTATACAAGGGAGCAACCTTCATCTTTTGCCAGAAACCGACCGGAATATACATCCTGCCGATACTGCGACTTTCATTTTCCACCCAAACCGTCCGCGCCGGATTTAACGGAAGCATTGCTTCAAACAGGTTGTTTTCAAATTGCTCTACGGTCGGCTGCGGTGCTTCGCCAATGAATCCGAAGGCTGAGCCTTTATGATGGGCAATTGCTTCCAGATCAATGATTTGTGCCCCTTGTTCGCGCAGCGCATGCAGTATTTTGGTCTTGCCGCTACCGGTTGGTCCGCCGACAATCCGCAGCGGCAACTGGCTGTTTTCAAAAGTATCCAGCACGTGCCGGCGATAGAATTTGTAACCGCCCGCCAGTGTGGCTACATCGAACCCGGCCATGCGCAACAACCATGCGACACTTTGGCTGCGCTTCCCACCGCGCCAGCAATGCACCGCAATCTTGCGGTCCGGCGACAGCTCCCTGGCCTGCTGTACAAAACCGGCCATTTTAGGCCCTACAAAGACCAGCCCCAGTTCCAGCGCTGCATCCGGGCCTTTTTGTTTATACACTGTGCCAACCTGCGCCCTTTCTGCATTGGAAAACAGCGGAAACGACACGGCGCCCGGAATGTGTCCTTGCGCATATTCGCCGGGCGAACGCACGTCCAGCAAGACGCGTTCGTTGCGGTCGCGGAGCAATTCGGGCGCATTGAGACGATATTCCATGACCGCAAAGGAACAAAACAATCAGGGTATCCGCTAAATTTTTAGGGCAGAACGGCGCACGAATACCATAGTTTTTAAAACTTGCAGCCAAAATTAAAACGACACACCATGAACTATCTCGGTATTGGCTCTCGCGTCAAACATCCCGCCTTTGGCGATGGGGTGATCGTACGGCTGCATGTGGCAGCGTACGAAGTTTGCTTTATGCAGTACGGCCTGAAAATGGTCGGTAAAGATTACAATGCGTGGCAGGTAATCGAACACGTCCCGACCGAATCCGCCGTCACGTTCACGGAAGCGGAAGAATCACTGGTGCGCATTCTGCGGGCTTGGAGCAATACCAGTCTGGAAATCGTACCGCTGGGCGAGCGCTGGAAAGGCGGCAAAATGATCCTTGAAGCGCCTGGTGTACAACCCAAAGAGGTGCCCATCGATACGTTTTTTCACAAGATCGTGATGATGCGCGACCGCATGCGCGTGCTCGAACAAAACATCAACGCCAGCAAAAAACTCGACGCTGAAGACAAAGTCAATTTGCAGCAATACATCACCCGCTGCTACGGCAGTATGACGACGTTCAATATCCTGTTCAAAAACAAAGAGGATTATTTTGTGGGGGATGGTGGAAAGGAGTAGAAGTGGGACGTTGTATTGGATGGTATAATGTTGGGGGTACGTATAATGATGTACCTTTGAGATGATTGTAGCAGCAAAATAAGTTTCAAAGTTGAAAATTATGATTTTACAAATCGAATTGGAAAAGATAATGTCTGATTTGGAAAGCGACCGGGTGGAAAAGACTATTTCCATTGCCAATCAGGATAAGTTTGGCGAAGCGATTTGTGCTTTTGCCAACGACTTGAACAACCATAAACTACCTGGATACCTGCTTGTGGGTGTAAATGATAATGGATCTTGCAGCGGTTTGAAAGTGGAGGAACAGTTGATGCAAACATTGCTCAGTTTTCGCACGGATGGGCGAATTGTGCCTCCACCGGCACTGAGTGTAGAAAAATTTACATTTCCGGAGGGTGAGGTAGCCGTCGTGGAAGTGCAACCACACTTCTTACCGCCGGTTCGTTATAAGGGCAAAGTATGTGTACGTGTGGGCCCACGCCGAGGTGTGGCTAACGAGGCTGAAGAGCGTATTTTAAGTGAAAAGAGATCTGCATTTGCCCGGACTTTTGACGTGTTACCTTGTAAAGGCAGTACGCTGGACGATATTAGCATAGACTTGTTCAAATTACGTTACTTACCTTCGGCAATCGATTCAGATACGTTAGCAGAAAATAACCGGGAATTAAAGCAGCAACTTGCCTCGTTAAAATTTTATGATTTAAAGGAAGACTGTCCTACTTATGCCGGTATAATTATGTTTGGCACCAATCCAAGGCACTTTATGCCCGGCGGATATATACAATATGTTCGCTTTCAAGGCGAAGATGAGGGTAGTGATTTTGAATTTGAGTACCGGTTCGACGGTGATTTGACTACGCAATTAGGTCAGATGGAGGCGTTTGTAAAAGCAAACATTATCAAAATGGTATTACCTGAAATTGGAGGTAGTTATGTATTTAGTTATCCGCTTTCTGCGCTAAAAGAATTGCTATTCAATGCTGTAATTCATAAGGATTATCAATCCAATGCGCCAATCAAATTTTATGAATTTTCCGATCGTATTGAAATATCGAATGCAGGCGGCTTATATGGGAAAGCAAGACCTGAAAACTTTCCAAATGAAAACGACTATCGCAACCCTGCATTGGCAGAGGCGGTAAAAAATTTAGGCTATATAAACGCATTTAATGTTGGCGTAAAACGTGCAATAGCCGCTTTGCATAAAAATGGAAATGCGGAGCCTGAATTTATTAAAGATCAACCTACCTCATTTATGGTAAAAATATTTAAGAAGGTATGAAGACCATTATTTTTTTTAATAATAAGGGAGGAGTTGGAAATACGACACTAGTATACCATTTTACCTATATGCTAGCCGAGCAAGGGCATAAATGTCTTGCGGTAGATTTAGACCCACAGGCTAATTTAACATCCATGTTTCTATCAGATGATGAATTAGAGCAAATTTATAATCAGGATGTAAATCGGGATACCTTAATTTCTGGTATCAAACCGCTTGACCTTGGGATAGGTGATATTGCACGCGTCAAAGTGCATGATATATCGGAAAAAATTGGTTTACTGGCTGGTGATTTGGACTTATCACTATTTGAGGATAAGTTGAGTGCTAACTGGCGTAAATGTATAGATGGAGACGAGGCTGCATGTAGGATTGTTTCTTCTTTTTATCGAATTGTACAACAAGAAGCGCTACAATTTGGTGCGGAATTTTGCCTGATAGATGTAGGACCAAATTTCGGTGCGCTAAATAGGGCTACATTAATCGCTGCCGACTATGTTATAGTGCCGATGGCAGCAGATTTGTTTTCCCTGCAAGGGTTGCGGAACTTAGGCGACCGGTTGAGTACCTGGAAAACCGAATGGGCAGATCGGAAAAACAGCATCAAGACGGCTGAAATTGCACTGCCCAATGGTTCCATGCAACCGCTTGGATACGTGGTTGTGCAACATGGCATCAAAGCGAGTAGGCCCGTACAATCCTTTATCAAGTGGGTCAATCGTATTCCAGCCATTTTCGAAGAATTTGTGCTAAAAACGCCGATTGAGATTGGGAAAACTGTAGTCAATGACGCTAATTGTCTTGCTTTGCTTAAACATTACCATAGCCTGATCCCAATGGCCATGGAAGCACGTAAACCTATTTTCCTGCTCAAGCCTGCCGATGGAGCAATCGGCGCACATTACCAAGCAGTGCAGCGTTCCTATCAAGACTTCAAATCACTTACGGAAAATATACTAAGCCGTATTGAATATCCTTAACTGATTGCTGCAACTTATTTGCCAAACATGTATAGGGTGCAAATCCTCAAATATACACACGCTCCGCCTCGCTCATGATCTCCCGCAGCACCTGCTCATCGCTCACCCAGTACCACCATTCCAGGCCGGGAATCTGGGCGTTGTTCGCCGAGGGTTGCACAATCTTGGTGCGTCCGGTGAAATGAAAGGACTGCGCGCCCGTGGTTTCCACAATCGTGCGGATATTTTTGGCGGAAATGCCAGCGCCTGGCATGATCTCTATTCTTCCGGTGGCCTGTTCGACGACCTTTTGCAGCAAGAACCGCCCTTCGTAGGCGGTGGCGGCCTGCCCGGAGGAAAGTACACGATGGATGCCCAAGGTAATAAGTTGTTCCAGCGCAACCGCCGGATCGGCTGTATAATCAAAGGCACGATGACAGGTGACTTCCAGTCCGGCAGCCGCAGCGATCATCGCCTGCATTTTGGGCAGATCCAACTCGCCCGTAGCCGTAAGCGCCCCGATTACTACGCCCTGGGCACCCGCTTCCCGGCAGGCGCGAATATCGTCGCGCATGATGGCCAATTCGGCCTCGTTGTAGCAAAAATCGCCTTCCCGTGGCCGGATCAGTACATGCACTTCAATCTCCAGTGCTTGTACGACTTGCCGGATCATACCGATTGACGGCGTGAGTCCGCCGACGTCGATGCCGGAGCACAGTTCGATGCGGTATGCGCCGGCGGCCTGGGCGGCAAGCGCAGATTGAATATTGACAGCACAGACTTCAAATTTCATAAGTACGCAGACAGTATGGTGGCCGCAAAGGTGCCGGTTTACATGCTAAATAAAACCTAACTTTGCTACAAAAATAACCCGTCGGCTCGAACTACCCGTTTCATGTCTGAACTCTCGCAACGCAATACTGCTTTCCGCGCTTTTCTCGAAGGACTCAACCCTGCGCAATCGCGTGCAGTGCAGGCAACGGAAGGCCCGGTACTGGTGATCGCCGGACCCGGCACGGGCAAAACGCACATTCTCACTGCCCGGATCGGTAAAATCCTGCTCGATACCGATACGCGACCTCAAAATATTCTGTGCCTTACTTTTACCGATGCAGCGGTCAGCGCCATGCGCCAGCGCCTGCTCGAACGCATCGGTCCGGAAGCGCACCGCGTGCCGATTTTTACGTTTCACGCCTTCTGTAACCGCGTGATCCAGGAAAATCTCGACTATTTCAGCCGGGCGGATATCGAGCCGGTCAGCGACCTGGAACGCATCGAAATCGTGCGCGAACTGCTGAGTAAACTCCCGCCAGAACACCCGCTGCGCGATGGACAAACCAGCACATTCCAGTTTGAAAGCCACCTGCGCGATCTTTTTTCCACCATGAAAAAAGAGGGCTGGACGCCCGGTTTCGTGATCAAAAAGATCGAAACATTCCTGGAAGAATTGCCGCAAAATCCGGATTATGTGTACCAGCGCAACAACAAATACGGCCAAAAAGGCGAACCCAAACTGGCACAGGTCGCTGCCATTACCGAGCGCCTGCACCGCCTGCGCAGCGCCGCCGACCTATATCCCAAATACCTGGCCGCCATGACCCGCGCCGGCCGCTATGAGTATGAAGATATGTTGCTGTGGGTGATCCGCGCCTTCGAACGCAACGAGGCGCTTTTACGCACCTATCAGGAACGCTATCAGTACCTGATGGTCGATGAATACCAGGATACCAACGGCGCGCAAAACAACCTGCTCAGCCATTTGCTCGATTTCTGGGAAAGCCCCAATATTTTTATTGTCGGCGACGACGATCAGAGCATCTACGAATTTCAGGGCGCACGCCTGCAAAACCTGCTGGACTTTCAGGAAAAATACCACCATGCCCTGCAAACCATTGTGCTGACGGAAAATTACCGCTCCACGCAGGCCATACTCGATGCCAGCAGCCGGGTCATTGTCAACAACCAACTCCGGGCCGTCAATGCGCTGGAGCCGGCTGCCGCCAAACGCCTGCACGCACACACCGGGGTGCAAAGTACGCCGCAGGTCCACGTCTACGAAAACCGCCTGCATGAACTGGCAGATGTCGTCTTGCAGATTGAAAATCTAGTGCAGCAAGGCACCTCGCCGTCCGAAATCGCCGTGTTGTACGCGCGGCATCGCCAGGGCGACCGGGTGCTGGGATTGCTCCAGAAAAAGGGCATTCCGTGTCAGACCAAACGGCCTACCAATATCCTCAACCTGCCCCTGATCCAGTATTTTCGGGAACTGCTGCGCTATCTGCACGAAGAATCGGTGCGGCCGTTTAGCGGCGAAGGCCGACTGTTTCGGTTGTTGCACGCGGCTTTCTGGGACCTGAAAGCACTGGATCTGACCAACATCGCCCTTCGATCGACCCTACTGCCCGAAGGTGGCGCAGGAAGTATTCGAACTGCCCTACAACAAACAGACAACCAACCACTTGCAGGGCTGTCGACCCGGCTGGAGTCCTGGATCATTGCTGCGCAAAACCTGCCGTTGCCAGAACTGGTGGAGCGCCTTTATACCCAAAGTGGCCTGCTGGCCTACGCGCTGGCGCAACCCGATAAAATCCTGTACCTGCAAGCGCTGCATTCTTTCCTGGCGTTTGTGCAGGCGGAAGCGACCCGCAATCCGCGCGCCACCTCGCCCGTGCCCTTTAGAAGTGGTGCCGGCAGCGGACTGGCACGGCTGCTCACGCTGCTCGATAGCTTGGACGCCAACGATTTGTCGCTGCCGCTGCGCCAGCCGGTGCAGATCGGGGCAGGCGTCCAACTGCTCAGTGCGCATGCCGCCAAGGGCCTGGAGTTCGAACACGTTTTCCTGTTCGACTGCACGGAAGATGCGTGGGAAAAATCCGGCGGCGGTAATAACCGGCGCTTCGGGCTGCCGCCGACATTGACGCTGTCCGGGGCAGAAGATGAGTTAGAAGCCCGGCGACGCTTGTTTTATGTGGCGATGACGCGGGCCAAACGCCAGCTGAACATCTCGTACAGCACGCACAGCGAAGAGGGCAAAACCTTGACGCAAACCCGTTTTGTAGAAGAAACGGCATTGCCCAAACAACCAATAGCCGTGCCGTTGGAAACGTTGGTCGAGGCGCAAACACTGCTGTTACTGGAATCGGCCCTGCCCGCGATTTCCTTGCCCGAACCTGCCCTGATCGACGAACTATTGCGGGATTTTACACTGAGCGTCAGTAGCCTGAACCGGTTCTTGCGCTGTCCGCTGGCCTTTTATTACACCGATCTGCTGAAAATACCCGAAACGGAAAGTGAATACGGCATTTACGGACAAGTGATGCACAGCGCCTTGCAGCAATTTTTTCAGAAAAAAACCGATCCGGGACAATTGTTTCCCGCCGTCGAAACGTTACTCAGCCTGTTTGAACAAGAGATGGAGCGCCGCAAAAATTACTTTGCCGACACGGTGTATCAGCAGCGCCTGGCCTTCGGGAAAACCCAATTGCGCGGCTATTATTTTGCGCAGTTAATCAACTGGCGGCGGCGGGCTATTGCCGAGCGCCGCGTAGACCGGGTGGAAATAAATGGCGTGCCCGTGAACGGTGTGCTCGATAAAATTGAATGGCTCGACAACGATACGCTGCGCATTGTCGATTACAAAACCGGTACGCCCGACCGGAAAAAAACGGACCCGCCGAGCGAAAAGCAACCCTACGGCAGCGATTACTGGCGCCAACTGGCGTTTTACCGCCTGCTGCTGGAGCATGCCCGTATTTATACTGAGCCGGTGCGCAGAACAGCCATCTCTTGGCTGGAACCGGACAAAAAAGGCAATTTCTTACTCCAGGAAATCCACCATACCGGCGAAGAATTACACTTCGTGGAAAATCTGCTGCTGGAAACCTACACCAAAATAAAGAACCGCGAATTCAGCGTCGGTTGCGGTAAGGAAGACTGCATTTGGTGCCGCATGCACCGCGATGCGATCGTGCCCATGGAGCCGTTCGGGAAGGAAGAGGAATGCCTGGATGATGGTGGAAGATGAACGGACAATGGCCAGGGGTCGCCGCAGGCGGTCATTAAAAATACGTTTTTTTTAGATACAAACGTTGGACCTCTCCGAGGTCGAAATTTTTTACGTAAAACGCCATCTACAAACGTTGGACCTCTCCGAGGTCGAAATTTTTTTACGTAAAACGACATCTACAAACGTTGGACCTCTCCGAGGTCGAAATTCTTACGTAAACGACATTGCCTACAAACGTTGGACCTCTCCGAGGTCGAAACTTTTTACGTAAAACGACATTGCCTACAAACGTTGGACCTCTCCGAGGTCGAAATTTTTTTACGTAAAACGCCATTGCCTACAAACGTTGGACCTCTCCGAGGTCGAAATTTTTACGTAAACGACATTGCCTACAGACGTTGGACCTCTCCGAGGTCGAAATTCTTGCTTAAACGACATTTGGCTACAAACGTTGGACCTCTCCGAGGTCGATTTTTTTACGTAAAACGACATTGCCCTGACGGGTTTTTAAATCCGTATCAATCCGAAAAGTCCGCTTCATCCGTGCTGCAATCCTGCCGTAACGAGAAATCCGCCCATTAAACGCCAGCGAAATATCGGGTAAAAACGGTGGATGGCCATTTTGTTCTTTATGGCATGGCGCTCCACGTCATTTCATGTGTGGCTTCAACACGGCGAAAATTTAATTTCTATAAAATTTATTTTTAAATAAAATTATAATTAAAAAAAGGCGTTATATTTGCTCAAATTTTAGTTATAAGTGAATTTTGAGATTGTTAAATTGGTAGAACTCTGTGGTAAACGTACAATTGTTTATTCCGTAATCTTGGGAGACAAGCGCAGACGCTGTTCGATCGATTCATCATCGAAAACCGGCATTCCTATAAGGCAGAATTAGCAAACTTGAACTATCAAATCAAGACGATAGCCTCCAAAACGGGCATTCAGGAAAATTTCTTTGATAAACCCGAAGGGAAATTCGGGCAGGATGTTTGTGCACTCTGTGATAAACCCAAAAAGCGACTTCGACTTTACTGCATGCACCTGGGCCATGTCGTTATTATTCTTGGCGGCGGAGGTCCCAAAACACCCGGACATTACAAGAAGATCCAAAATTGAAATCTGAAAACGACCTGATGCGTATGATTTCTGATGCAGTAACCCAAAGAATTCGTGATAAGGATGTTGGGTGGTCAAAAGATGGAATGGAACTTATTGGCGACTTGCTGTTCGATGAAGACCCAGAGGAGGATTAAGTTTAATTGTTTTACTGAACCTCAAACCAGATGACCTTGCTCCACTACCTGTTTTTAATCCGATCCGTTAATCTCATTGTTGCCCTACATGAAAAAGAAAGCATCACAACCTGCAAGATCGTATCACAGTGCGGTCTTGGATGAATTCCTGTCGCTTGGAACGCCGGAAGAATTGGCTCGCACCGAAACACGGATGCTGATAGCCGCCAAAATTCAGGAGGCCATGACTGCTAAAGGAATCGGCAAAAAGCAATTAGCCGAAATGCTTGGCCAAAACCCCTCCGTTGTAACCAAATGGCTAAGCGGCGGCCATAATTTTACAGTAGACACACTGAGCGATATACAGCGCATCTTAGGCGTTAAACTGTTGGCAGTGACCAGTAAACCACTCCCCCCAATCACGTACCATTTCGATATAACCATCACGTTGCCGAACCCGCAACAGACTCTACAACACACTGGCCAGGCGTATACTTTAGTGTCCACGCATTCAGCGGATACACATATATCTTTTGGTGCTATTTCGCGACAAATACCTTACGCATAACTTATGGAAACCACCCTCTCATTCCGTATAAAAGGCATTGAAATTATTGACTTTGCCATGACCGCTCCAACAGAAACAGTGCAGGTCTCTCAATTTAATTTTGACATGCAGTTTCGCTCCCTGGTGAATGCTACGGAGCAAATGACTACTATTTTTGCCGAAATTGTTATTAAAAGTGAACAAAATGTACAGTTAGGCCGCTACTCGGCTGCATTTCGTTTTACAATTGATGAGATAGATAAAATACTTGCCGACAAGGGCGCAGAAATCCCGCAACCACTGCTGTCTTTGCTGTTAGGAATATCCGTGTCTACGCTGCGGGGACTCATGTTCGCGTCGTTTCGCGGTACATTCCTGCACAATGCCATTTTGCCGCTGGTAAATATGGATGCGCTGCAGACTTCTATGCCCTTATAACAGTAAGCATAGTGAACCCTTGGTGTTATTGGCAAGGACTCCAAAACAGACAACGGCGCATTTCCAAAATCCATCGTAATCCAAAAAATTCGCCCGATCGGTCGTTCTTACAGCATCAGTCCGGCTAGCACGCCACTCAGCGCCTCCGTATCCACCATCTGCATGGCCGCCTGCAAATTGATGGCCTGCTGAGGCATGTACCCAAGCTCCGCCTGTTCCGGGTTTTGCACCAAGGTGTATCCGCCCAGTTCTCTGATGCGCAGGAGTCCTTTGGCACCGTCGGAATTAGCGCCGGAAAGCAGCAGACCGATCACGCGATCCCGAAACGTTTCGGCGACCGATTCGAAGGTCACATCGATGCTGGGCCGGCTAAAATGAATTTTTTCTGAACTGTCCAGCGAGAAACTGGCTTCATCTTCGATGAGCAAATGGTAATCGGGCGGGGCGATGTAAATATGGTTGGGCAGGATCGGTTCCTTGTCTTCCACTTCCCTGACGGGCAGTCGGGTCCTGTGGGAAAGCAGATTTTCCAGTAGCGAATCCTTGTCGTTTTTGCGGTGGAAGACCAGGATAAAAACCACACCCGGGTGGGCCGGCAATTTTTCAAGGATGGTCAGCACGACTTCCAGACTGCCGGCCGAACCGCCGATCACGACTACCTTAAAGGGTTTTAGCGTACTTTTCGCCATATTTTTTCTTTATTTTCCAACTGGGTATAGTTGCTGCCAATCGCCGAAAAACGCAGGTTTTCCTTCGAACCGAGCACTAGAAACCCCAGTTTCTCCAGGCTTTCATCAAACAAGGTAAGGACGCGATCCTGTAGGGTTTTATCAAAATAGATCAGCACATTGCGGCACAAAATCAGTTGAAATTCATTGAAAGACCGGTCGGAAACGAGGTTGTGGGTGGCGACGATCATGCTGGATGTGAATTTTTCATTGAATTTGGCCCAGTCGTATTTTGCGGTATAATAGGTGGAAAAGTCTTTTTTGCCACCGGACAGCAGGTAGTTCTCTGAATAGTTTTTCATCTGGCTCATGGGGAAAATGCCCTTTTTGATATTCTCGATCACCGATGGATTCAGATCGGTCGCATACAACCGCGAGCGATGCAACAAGTTGGCTTCTTCCAGCAGAATAGCCATGGAATACACTTCTTCGCCCGTAGAACAGCCGGCGTGCCAGATGCGGATCAGCGGGTGGGTCGCCAGCACGGGCAGCACCTGTTCCCGCAGCGTTTTGAACAGGGCTGGATCGCGGAACATTTCCGTGACATTCACCGTCAATTCCTGCACCACGTGGGTCAGGTACGCAGCGTCGTTTTTTACTTTATACAGCAATTCGGCAAAACTGGGAAAACGATCCATCAGCATCAGCCGGCTTACCCTTCTTTTTAGAGAGGCCCGGGCGTAATGGCTAAAGTCGTAGCCATACTTTTCAGATAACGCGTTGACCAATTGATCCAATTCTTCTTCTTTCAACATGATGGGTCGTTAAGGAACGGGTACAATCATTTTCTACTGATACAACCACACCCGCAACAGCGAGATCAACTGATCCACATCCACCGGTTTGGTAATGTAATCGGATGCGCCGGCAGCGATGCACTTTCCCCGGTCGCCGGTCATAGCCTTGGCAGTGACAGCAATAACCGGCAAATTTTTGAAACGCGGTATTTCGCGGATCCGCCGGGTCGATTCGTACCCGTCCATTTCCGGCATCATCATATCCATCAATACCAGGTCGATTTTTTTGACGGCTTCCAACTGCTTGAGCGCCTCTTTCCCATCGACCGCCGACACCACATTGATGCCGTAGTTTTCCAGTGATTTCGTTAGCGCGAAGATATTCCGGATATCATCGTCGGCCACCAGAATGGTTTTGCCTTTCAGCACTTCTTCCAGTTCGCCCATGCGTTTGTACCGGGATACTTTGGCGTCTTTTTTATTTTCCTCCACTAGGTGCAGAAACAGCGATACTTCATCGAGAATGCGCTGGTAAGAATGCGCCGTTTTGATAACGATTGTATCGGCGTATTGGCGGATTTTCACTTCTTCCGCATGGGAGAGGTTTTTACCGGTAAAAATAATGATCGGGATGTTTTCCAGTCCCGGTGTTTTCTTTACTTCATCCAGCGTGTCGTACGAACGCTGTTCCGGTATACCCATATCGAGGATCACGCAGTCGACTTCTTTTTGCTGGAGCGCTATAATGCCGTCGCCCACCGAATTTTTGATTTCGGAAACCACATTGTACTGTTGCAGAAAATAAGCCAACGCCTGGGCATGTTTGGCGTTTTCTTCCACAATCATCACTTTTTTGGGATAACGGCTCAGCGCTTCTTCGATTTTTGTGAACATTTCACCCAATTTCTCGAATGCCACTGGTTTGTTGATGAAATCAATGGCACCCTTGGACAAACTCTTCGTTTTAGCCGAGTAAGACGACATCATGTGTACCGGTATGGGCCGGGTAAAAGGATCGGCTTTCAACTCATCCATGACCTGCCAACCGCTTTTCACCGGCAACTGGATATCCAGCAAAATACCCACCGGCAGGAAATGTTTGGCCAGTTCAGCGGCTTCGTCGCCCCGGACTGTTACAATTCCTTTGTACCCTTTGTGCCGTGTATAATCCAGCAGCGCCCTCGCAAAAGCCGTATCGTCTTCCACGATCAGGATAGTTTTATCGCCGGGTTGCAGGGCATGACGGTCATCTTCCACGGGAGAAGGAATGGTGTCGCTGAGGTATTTTTTATTATCTTCCACCCGGGCCGTCCCATCAGACGCCGGGATTTTGTTTTCAACCGGTACAAGTTCCGCATTTTCGGACAGGGGAATGCGCTCGCCTTTCCGTTCCGGCAGCACCAGGGTAAACTCGCTGCCCTGGCCCTCCGCGCTCTCCAGTTGTATTTCACCGCCGAGCATTTTGGCCAGTTCGCGGCTGATCGACAACCCGAGTCCGGTGCCACCGTACTGTCGGCGCGTAGAGCCATCGGCCTGCTGAAAGGCCTCAAACACAGTCTGGTATTTGTCGCGGGCAATGCCGATGCCGGTATCTTTGACCGAGAAATAAATGGCGTTGCCTTTTTTGAAAATATCCAGTTTGACCGAGCCTATCTTGGTGAATTTCAAGGCGTTGGAGATGAGATTGCGTAAAATCTGGTGCAGTCGCAGGCGGTCGATTTCGATCGAAGACGGCACCTCTTGGGCCATGGTGATCGAGAAATCAATGGCTTTATCTTTGGCCAGCGGCACAAACAAACCCTGCAATTCTGCGACCAGCATAGGGAGCTCCACCTCGCCGTATTCCGGCTCCATTTTGCCGGATTCGATCTTGGACAGGTCGAGTATCTCGTCGATCAGTGTGAGCAGGCCCTTGCCGGAACTTTGAATGACATTCGCATATTCGATCTCCTCTTCCGATAAATTGGTCTTATGATTTTCCGACAGCAGCCTCGACAGCAGCAGAATGGAATTGAGCGGCGTGCGCAGTTCGTGCGACATATTGGCCAGGAACTCGGATTTGTACTTCGTGCTCAGGGCCAGTTCTTCGGATTTGCGCTGAATGTTCAGATTGCGCTCCAGGATGAGTTCGTTTTTCTCTTCCAGCAAACGGCTGCGCTCTTCCAGTTCCTGGTTGGCCTGTTGTAATTCTTCTTGCTGCACTTTCAGTTCCTCTTCCGAGGCTTGCAATTTTTCAGCCTGCACTTCCAGTTCGGCGTTGATATTTTCCAGTTCGTTATGTTGGATCTGTAGTTCTTCGGTCTGTGCCTGGGTTTCATCCAGCAATTCCTGCACCCGCTGGCGGCTCTGCACAGTATTGATCGCAATGGCAGCATTGAAGGCGGCTGTTTCCAGGAAGGCCTTTTTGTTGGCGGTATAATGATCCATACTGGCCAATTCAATGACTCCTTTTACCGTCCGGTTGAACACGAGCGGAATGGCGATGACACTCTTGGGTCTGATTTCACCGGATAAATAAGTAAGGGTATAATCGGTTTCAGTTAAGCCCTGTACGTCTATCATTTTGGCGGCTTGCGCGGCTTGCCCGGCCAGACCTTCTCCCAATACCAGGTGTCCTTTGGCCTGTTGCGCAGCTAAAGCGTACCGGCTTTTCAATGCCAGTTCGCCTTTCTCATTGAGCACGTAGAAAGCGCCTGCCTGACTGCCGGAGTATTCAGTCATGAAACTTAACACGGCATTTGCCAGCGATTGCATATCCTGTTCTACAATCACACGTTCATTCAGGGTCGCCACGCCGGTTTGGAGCCAGTCGCGGTCCGCCAATTTCGTGAAGGAAAACTGGAGCGATGCGGCCATTTTATTGAGCGACTCGGCAATGCCGCCCAAGGCATCCTCCCCTTCGTCTTCTACTTTGATGTTGTAGTTTCCGGATGAAATCTCATCGGCAATTCCTTCGATCACCGTCAACCGCCTCGATATATCCAGGTTATTCTGCTGCAAAGCGAGTTGCAGTTCCAGTCGTTTGTTGTAGTCTTTTACGACCCGGAATAAAGAAACGAGGGTAATGATAATAGCCAAAAAGGAAGCAATCAGGATTAAGAGCGGGGTAGTTGCAGAGATACGGTTGAGTTTTTCCGTGCGGCCTAATAACAATGCTTTTTCTCGCTGCTGCATGGCACCGATAATATTGCGGATGGAGTCCATCTGATTTTTCCCTTCCAGCAGCACACTGGTCGCGATGGTCTCGCCTGCTTTTTTCTGAGCGATGATATTTTCCATATAAATCAGCCGCACTTTGGCAATTGCCTTTAACTGATCGCAGGCTTTCTGTTGCTCGACATTATCCATGCTCATCTTTCTTACCTCATCGATCCTGGTTATTGTTTGCTCGTACGCGCCGTGGTAAGATTCCAGAAAACGCTCATCGCCGGTCAGCAGGAACCCGCGCTGCCCGGCTTCGGCTTCGCGTAAAACCAATAATATACCTTCTACCTTATGGGATACCTCATTGGTGTGTTCGACTAATTGCGCGCTATAAAGCAGGTTGGTAATGCTGATATAGGAGGCTACTGCACTGCTAATCAGCAGCACCAGGGATATGCCGGAACCGATGAATAAATTGCGTTTAAACGTGTTCTGCATATTGGTTTAAAAAGTATGCTGAAGTAATGGGCTGGGTTGCGCGATGGGCAGTACAAGCGAGAAAGTAGCACCGTTGCCCTCATTGCTTTGAGCGCCGACGAGGCCGTTGTGTTTTTCCATGATTTTCTTCACGATGGCCAGCCCGATGCCGGTCCCCTCGTATTCGCTGTGGCCATGCAGGCGTTGGAAAATGGTAAAAATTTTGTCGAGGTACAATTCGTTAAAACCGATGCCATTGTCCTGGACATGAATTCTGATAAATTCGCCCGCTCCGGCCGTGGCGTGCAGGTCTTTTTCCGGGATATATTCGCTCCAGATATGGATCGCCGGGCGTACTTCCGGTCTGCAAAACTTCAAGGCATTACTGATCAGATTTTGAAACAACTGGCGGATTTGCCCCGGAACGGCTTCGACGGACGGCAATTGCCCGATTACTACCTCGGCGTTTTTTTCTTTTACGGCCAATTCAAGATCAGACAAAGCGCTTTCAACGATCTCGCGTAAGTTGACATTGGAAAAATGCAAGTCTCCGGATAATTTTGAGTAGTTCAGCAGATCGTGAATCAGGTCGCGCATCCGTTCGGTGGAAGCGATCATTTTGCGCAGGAGCAGCTGCGCTTCGGGCTGATTGGTCAGGTGTTTTGCCTCGATAATGCGGCTGAACGTGAGAATTTTGCGCAGCGGTTCCTGCAAATCGTGCGAGGCGATAAAGGCGTATTGGGCTAGTTCGGTATTCCGGCTTTCCAGATCCTGGTTCAGTGCCACCAGTTCTTTGGTGCGCCGGCTTACCGTTTCTTCCAGGGAGAGATTCATCAATTCAACTTGCGCTTGCGCTTCCTTCCTGATTTCTATTTCATTTTGTAGCACCCCGTGCATGTTTTTCAGTGCGCGAGTCTGCTCAAAAAGCCGGCAAAAGGTTCTTACCTTCAACAGCAGTAAGTCCGGATCAAATGGTTTGGTAATATAGTCCGCACCACCCGCATTGTAGCCTTTGGTAATAAAGCGTTTATCGACATTGACGGCCGACAAAAAAATGATGGGAATATCCCTGGTTTTGTTCAGACCACTCACTGCTTCGGCCACTTCATAACCATCCATACCCGGCATTTGCACGTCCAATATGATCAACGCGTAGTCATTGCGCAAAATCTTCTTTAAGGCTTCTTCCCCCGAACTGGCGGTATCCACTTCGTATGCATGCAATTGCAATAATGATTTCAAGGAGAATAAATTCTCTTGCCGGTCATCAACGATCAGAATCATAGTAAGCATGTATCATTATTGCTAAAAATATGGACGTACAAAGGTACTATTTTCCCCCACCGATCCGCAGCTGCCTCCAGTCGAACTTCGAGTCAAGTTCAAGCGACATGCGCATCGCCC
>JBBRDQ010000107.1:0-16600 GCA_038203695.1 Chitinophagales bacterium | reverse complement strand
GACCTGGGCGTGGATGTCGCCAATAATTACCATCCGAATTACGCAATTTCTCCCGATAAACACAAGACAGTCAAGGAGTTGAAAGATGCCGCTGCCCGAGTCAGCGAAGTATGGCTGGCGACGGACGAAGACCGCGAGGGCGAAGCCATCAGCTGGCATTTATGCGAAGTGCTGGGGCTGGACGAGCGGACGACCAAACGAATCGTTTTTCATGAAATTACCAAACCGGCCATCCAGCGCGCCGTGCAAAACCCACGTACCATCAATATGAATGTGGTGAATGCACAGCAGGCCCGCCGGGTACTCGACCGCCTGGTCGGCTGGGAATTATCGGGGCTTTTGTGGAAAAAAGTAAAGGGCCAACTCTCGGCCGGCCGGGTACAATCAGTCACGGTAAAGCTCGTGGTGGAGCGTGAACGCGATATTCAACAGTTTAATATTGCGCCATTTTTCCGGATTGTTGGACAATTTCTGGCAAAAAATTCGCAGGATAAAATTGTTTCTTTTAAAGCCGAAAGCCCGGTGCGCTTTGAAGATGCAGCAGGCGCGGAAGCCTTTCTGAAAAAATGCGTCGGCGCGAAATTTACCGTCAATAATGTAGAGGTAAAACCAACCCGCCGCAAACCGGCCGCACCGTTTACCACCTCTACGCTGCAACAGGAAGCCAGCCGTAAACTGGGTTTTGGCGTAACCCGCACCATGTCGGTCGCCCAGAAACTCTACGAGGAAGGTTACATTACCTATATGCGTACCGACTCGACCAGCCTGAGCGAAACAGCGCTGCAAACCCTGGGCGACGAGATCGTAAAACAATACGGCGCGCGTTATCACCAGCTGCGCCAGTACAAAACCAAAAATGAATCCGCCCAGGAAGCCCACGAAGCCATCCGCCCGACCTATGTCGAACGACAGAGTGTCACCGCCAACCGCGATGAACAACGGCTGTACGAACTGATCTGGAAACGCGCCATGGCCTCGCAAATGGCCGATGCCGAACTGGAAAAAACGACGGTTAATATCGATATCAGTACCCAGCCCCAAGCGCGTTTGGTAGCCGAAGGCGAAGTGCTGAAATTCGACGGCTTCTTAAAAGTATATCTGGAGAGCACGGACGACGATGAAGAAGAAACCGCCGGCATTCTACCACCGCTGGCCAAAGGGCAGGTATTGGACCTGGAAGTGATGACTGCTACGGAGCGATTCACCCGTCCGCCGGCGCGCTTTACCGAGGCGAGTCTGGTAAAAAAACTGGAAGAACTGGGCATTGGCCGGCCTTCTACCTATGCGCCGACCATTTCCAAGATTATGGAGGCCAATCGCGGTTACGTCGTGAAAGACAGCCGCGACGGCGAAGAGCGGGCATTCCAGATCTTTACCTTGAAAAACAACGAGATTAAAAAAACCGGCGGTAAAGAGATCACCGGCGCTACCAAAAACGTACTTTATCCGTCCGATATGGGTATGATCGTCAGCGATTTTCTGGGCGGTTATTTCCAGAATATCATGGATTACGGTTTCACTGCCGGCATTGAAGCCCAATTCGATGATATTGCCGAAGGTAAAACCGACTGGACCAAAGTGATCGACAGTTTTTACAAACCGTTTCACCAGGAAGTTGAAAAAACCCTGGCCGAAGCGGATCGGGTGAGCGGAGAGCGGATTCTGGGTACTGATCCTGAAACCGGCCGCACGGTACTGGTGCGCATGAGCAGCCTTGGCAAACCGGTGATCCAGATCGGCACCGGCGAAGAACTCGGCGAAAAAGAAAAACCGCGTTACGCTAACCTGCGGGCCGGTCAATCGTTGGAAAACGTGACCCTGGAAGATGCGTTGGGTGGTTTTGCACTGCCGCGTACGCTGGGCGAATACGAAAATGAAGCACTGGAAGTCAACGCCGGCCGGTACGGGCCGTACATCAAATTTGGCGCACAGTTTGTCTCGCTTTCGAAAACGGACGATCCATACGAGATTTCCTACGAGCGGGCCGTCGAATTGGTACAGGCTAAACAAGAATCGGAACGCCCGATGGGACACTACCAAAATGTGCCGATTACCAAAGGCAAGGGGCGTTTCGGACCGTTTATCAAGTGGGCAGAGTTATTTGTCAATATCCCCACCCGCTACAATTTTGACCGCCTGACCGAGAAAGAAGCCATTGAACTGCTGGAAGCGAAAATTGAAAAAGAAGCAAACCGCTACATCCAGCACTGGCCCGAAGAAAGTATCAGTGTGGAAAATGGTCGCTGGGGCCCGTTCATCAAGTTCGGCAAAGCCATGATCAATCTGCCGCGGATCGAAGGGGGTAAAATGACTGCAGACCAGTGCCGCACCCTTACCCTGGCTGATGTGAAAGCCATGATCGAAAAGGAAATGCCCGGTGCATTTGACGTAAAAAAGAAAGCGCCGGCTAAAAAAGCCGCGCCGAAGGCCAAGAAGAAATAATTGCGTATGCCTAGAATTATTGGAACGTACACCGGTGCCACGCCTGGCCCACTGGTCATCGTACTGGGGGCCATGCATGGCAACGAACCTGCCGGTGTACGCGCAATGGAAGAAGTATTTCAAATGCTGGAAAAGGAGCCGGAAGTCAATCCCGGCTTTACTTTTCAGGGCAAACTCGTCGGTTTGATGGGCAATCTCACGGCTTTTCAGCGCAGCCAGCGCTTTATCAGCCAGGACTTTAACCGTATCTGGACGCCCGCCAACGCACAGCGCATTCAGCAAACGCCGGTTGCGCAACTGGATGCCGAAGAAGCGCAGTTTTTTGAAGTTATCGACGTTATTCAAGCAGAAATTGTGGCTACCGGCGCCGACAGGCTCATCCTGTTAGACCTACATACCACTTCGGCCGACGGCGGCATTTTTACCATTCCAGCCGATCAGGGCGCGAGTTTGGCCGTGGCCAAAGAACTGCATGTGCCGGTGATTCTCGATCTTTTTGAAAGTATCGAAGGCGCGATCCTGCGCTATGCCGTCGATGGCCATCTGCGGGTCGGGCAGCAGCCGCTGCATACCTTAGGCGTTGCGTTCGAAGCCGGTCAGCACGATGATCCCATGTCGGTGAGCCGTTCTATTTCTGCGGTGATCAATTGTCTGCGCGCGGTGGGTTGTATCCGGCTGCAGGATGTCGACAATCGCCACGATGCCCTGTTGCGGCTGTACAGCGCCAACCTGCCCAAGGTGACGCACCTGCGCCACGTCCATCATATTCAACCGGAGGATGCATTTCGCATGCGGCCCGGGTATGTCAATTTCCAGCCCATTCAACAGGGCGAGCATCTGGCCGATGACATAAACGGGCCGGTGCGCGCGCCGGAGGCCGGGATGATCCTGATGCCGCTGTACCAGCCGAAGGGGTCGGACGGGTTCTTTGTGGTTACGAGTTAAGAAAATTACGAATTAAAATTACGAATTACGAATTACGAATTTTCCGACTTGCAAAGAAGTGCTACATGCAGGTGTAATTCAGGCGATTTTTATAGGTAAATGCGTAAGAAAACACATCTTTTTGCGCCAGCCACTCGCCGAACGGCAATCCCGTCTTTATAATTTCCGACACTTTTGTTTCCCTGCACAGGCCGGGAAGATAACCGTCGAAAAAGGTTGGACAATGCAGCATCGGCCAACCAGTGCGTTTGCCCAACATGCGGAGCAACTGTCCCCCTAGATTTCCTTGTCGATCAGGTACGTATTCCGCACCGAAGAATTGCGGTTGATCATTTCTGACACAAACCCGGTGAGAAACAATTGGCTGCCGATGATCAAGGCCAGAATGCCAAAGAAAAACAGCGGCCGGTCGGCAATGCCGTATTCCTGGTACATGGTTTTGGCAATGCTGAGATACACTAAGATTACAAAGCCGATCAGAAAAGAGAACAAACCGAGGGTACCGAAAAAGTGCATCGGGCGTTTGCCGAATTTGCCGACAAACATGATCGACAACAGATCGAGTGGTCCGTTGATAAAACGCTCCCAGCCAAACTTAGTCTGGCCATATTGGCGGGCCCGGTGTTCCACTACTTTTTCGCCGATCTTGGTAAATCCGGCCCATTTGGCCATCACCGGGATATAACGGTGCATTTCACCATATACCTCAATGGCTTTTACTACCTCGTTGCGGTACGATTTAAGGCCACAGTTGAAGTCGTGCAGTTGAATGCCGCTCATCCAGCGACTGGCGGCGTTGTACAGTTTGGTGGGAATGGTTTTGCTGGGCGGATCGTGGCGCACTTTTTTCCAACCGCTCACCAAGTCGTAGCCGTCTTTCAGAATCATCCGGCGTAGTTCGGGAATTTCGTCAGGACTATCTTGCAAATCGGCGTCCATGGTGATCACCACATCGCCCTGGGCCACCTGAAAAGCGACGTGCAACGCAGCAGATTTTCCATAATTACGCCGGAATTTAATACCGCGTACCGCAGGGTTCTGGGCCCGCAATGCTTCAATCACCCGCCAGGATCCATCCGTACTGCCGTCATCGACAAACAAAATCTCATAAACATAACCCTGCGCTTCGCACACCCGGCGAATCCAGGCTTCGAGTTCGGGAAGGCTTTCGGCCTCATTTTTCAAGGGTATAACCAGGGAAAGATCCATCGTACAGGGAAAAATCAAAACTATAAGTCAAAATTGGTGCGTGGCAAGGGCTGTATTTGCCGCTTTTTGTGCGCATCCGGCGAGCGCTCGGTATAAACCGGCAACAAAGGTTCCGAATCCGCGTCAATTTGAATCGCCTGCTGCTGAATATGACGTTCTTCTTTCAACATATCCGTCCACCGTTGAAACAATTGCGCCTGTTGGTCCGCCGTAAAATGCGATTTATCGGTGTAAAAGCCCTGCTGTTCCCGTTGCCTGCGCGCCTCAAACAACGTAACCGCGCAAGCGACGGAGATGTTCAGGCTTTCGGCAAAACCGGTTTGTGGAATGATAAAATTACCGTCGGATAAAGCGAGCGCTTCCGGGCTGATCCCGTCGTCTTCATTGCCAAACAACAAGGCGGTAGGTTGCGTCAAATCCAAGCGGTACAAAGAAGTGCTGGATTCGCCCAGATGGGTGGCCAAGATGCGCCCGTAACGTTCGCGGACGCGTTGAAAACACAATTGCAAGTCTTCAAATACGTACACATCAATCCACTTGAAAGTGCCGCCGGAGGTGCGTTTGCCCAAGATCAAACCGCGTTTGTCCAGGTATTTTTTGGTATACACCACAAACACCTCGCGCACACCGACCGCGTCGCAGGAACGCAGGACGGCACTGATATTAAGCGGGTCGAAGATATTCTCCAGCACCACGGTCAGGTCCGGTTGCGACTGCCGGATGACAGTGCGGATTTTTTGTTCGCGGGATGCATTCACGCTTTTTTTGGATAAAGGTAAGGCAAAGTTAAAGGTTTGGGCTTAGCGCACACTGGATCCCTCATCATCGACCAGTTTGCCGTTTAATACCCGCACAATGCGGGCCGGAAAATTTTGCAGGATGCGGTAATCATGCGTGGCACAAATAACGGCAGTATTGTGCCGCCGGGCCAGGTCGCGCATAAGCGTGAGTACGTCGTCGCTGGTTTCCGGATCGAGATTGCCGGTGGGCTCGTCGGCCAATAATAAGACCGGTTTATTCAGCAAAGCCCGGGCAATCACGATGCGTTGTTGCTCTCCGCCCGACAGCTCGTATGGCATGGCGTTGCGTTTTTGGGTAAGCCCGACGTCGGTCAACACTTCTGTTACGCGGGTGCTCATTTCCGCAGCATCCGTCCAGCCGGTGGCCCGCAGCACGAACAGCAGATTTTCCTCCACATTGCGATCCGTCAGCAAGTTGAAATCCTGGAAAACAATCCCCAGTTTGCGGCGCAGCAGGTGAATATTCTTGCGGTTGACTGTGCGCAAGTCGAATGCGGCTACTTCTCCATGGCCGTTCACCAGCGGCAACGCGGCATATAATGTCTTGAGCAGACTGGATTTGCCGCTGCCGGTTTTGCCGATCAGATAAGTAAATTCACCTTCCCCGATGGTCAGGCTGATATTTTCGAGCACGACTGTATTGTCCTGCTGGCGAATGTCGGTATGGCTGAGTTTGACGATATTAGACAAGGTGGGGAGTTATGAGTTATGGGTTATAAGTTATTTTTTAAAACTGCGCAGGGCAAAAGTCCGATTTTCCTGGTATTTATTTCCATAACGTTGCGCAAAGCCCCCATTAATCATTAACCGTTAACCATTAATCATTAAATGCCCAGCACATCCTGCATACCAAACACCCCTTTTCTACCCACCAGCCAGCGCGCCGCTACTACAGCCCCGGTCGCAAAGCCCAGGCGGGAATCGGCGCAATGGGTAATGCTGATTTCATCTACGGCGCTGGTCCAGGTCACCGTATGCGTACCCGGTACTTCGCCTTCGCGGATCGCTGTTATGACAATATCCTGTGCGCCGGCCGTTGCGGGCCCCAGTACCCAGCCAGATTTGCTGTCTAACACCTGCAATGCATCGTTAACCAAAGTCAACGCCGTACCACTGGGCGCATCCAGTTTATGAATATGGTGGGTCTCGGTAACCGATGGACTATACTCCGGGCGATGGTTCATCAATGCGGCCAAATGCCGGTTGACAGCAAAAAACAAATTGACACCGACGCTGAAATTGGAAGCCCACAAAAGCGCCGCATGACCATTCAGACAAAAAGCCTGGGCGGCTGCAAACGTATCCGACCAGCCAGTCGTGCCGCTGACCACGGGCACACCGGCGCGCAGACAGTCCATCACATTGTCAAATGCGGCTTCCGGGCGACTAAATTCAATAATCACATCGGCTTGCTGCAAAAAATCCGGCGTTGCGTCGGTACGGTTGTTACGACCTATCCGCCAGACGATTTCCATTCCTTGTTCCAGCGCCACCTGTTCAATGGCCCGGCCCATTTTACCGTAGCCGAACAGGCCTATTCTAAGTGGTGTCGACATGTATTTTAATTTACCAGGCAAAAGTAATGCCTCCCTGCCAGGCGCGTCCTGTTTGCGGCCGGAAAGCGATGATTTGATACGGTGTGTTCCATACATTCTCCATGCGCAGATCGACGGTACACTGCAGTCGCCAGATTTTGCATACATATTGCACCAGCAGTTGACCGGTTTGAAACGCAGGAAGTTGGGTTCGGTTATCGGAGGTAGTGAACCGACTGCCCGTCAACTGATGCAAATAGGCACCGGAAAAAGGGCCGCGTTTTAACTGCAAGGTAAGACCGGCAGCGTGTCGGGGCGTATAGGTCAGTTGTTTGCGCAATACATCCGGCTGGCCGGCATACACGGCCACGTTGGTGGTAGTTGAAAACTGGTAACGGCCGTTCAGGCGCAGTTGCCACAGGCCGAATCCGTGTTGCCAGCCTCCGTTCCACTCAACGCCC
Organism: Chitinophagales bacterium; assembly: GCA_038203695.1. Lineage (GTDB taxonomy): Bacteria > Bacteroidota > Bacteroidia > Chitinophagales > Saprospiraceae > M3007. The sequence continues at coordinate 9,208 of JBBRDQ010000107.1, read as the reverse complement.
CGACTCCACACCTTGCGCAGATTACCCGGCCTGAATTGTCCGTCGCTGCCCGGCTGCCACAGGATCCAGTTGTCGAGGATCAATTGAAAGACCGTCACTTCCGTCGAAAAACTGCGCTTTTTATACTGCCAGCCCGCATCGGCGCTGTATCCTTTTTCAGGTAAAAGATCCGGGCTGCCCAGGTTGCGCCAGAAACGGTCGTTGAAGGTGGGCAGGTTAAAATTGCGTGAAATGTGAAAGCGCAATGCACCGGCCCGGCCAAGCCCGAATTGTCCGCCGAGCGATCCCGTAAATGGCGCGGCCTGGTTTTCCGCCCATTCCTGCCGCAACAAAAGCGTCAGTTGACCGCCCTTTACCCGGCGGCCAAGACTGGCGAAAACCGCCATGCGCGCTTGTTGCTCCCAGCGTGTACTATCGGTATAACCGTCTGCCCGCGCCCATTGGCGCAGCGCGGAAGCACCAAACTGAGCCGTCGTTTTTGTATCCAGGGTACGGTTGCAGACAGTGCGCAGCAATACCGTGCGCGCGGCGCTGGAGTCCGTAACGCCTTCCCGGTAAAAATAAATAGCCTCCTGCAGGAATGCCGCCTGGGTTTCCCAGTGGATGCGGGCGTTGGGTGTATGTTCCCAGATAGCCGTGGCGCGGGTCGCGCGGTCGCGCTGCCAGGTCTGCAACGGCGCTTCCGTCATAGCCGGCGGTATTTCGCGGAATGCACGTTGGTACCAGACGGCCGTTCGAATGGCATTTACGGGATTGATTATCAGGCGATTAAACTGCTGGATATTCAGTTTTTCACCATAATTATTCACTTGTCGCACCCGTGGCTGACCCAACAGGGTCGTATTTTTAAAAGGGAAATTATTCTCGGCTTGTTGCCACGAAATCCGCGCCTGGCTACTGATTTTTTCCTGACCATACCCAATACTAGCCTGTCCTTCATAGCGGTCGAAACTACCAGCGGAAGCGCCTATTGTACCAGACCAGCCCATGTGATCCGCCGCTGGAGTCGCAATATGCACACTGCCGCCCATTGCGCCACTGCTTTGCAGCGCACTTTGTCCGCCATATTGTATGGATACCTGATCGGCCGGCCAGAGCGGCAGGAGCGAGGCATCTACCACGCCATTCATCGGACTTTGCAGGTTGAGTCCGTTCCAAAAAACGGGCGTTCGGGAAGGCCCGGCACCCCGCATCGAAACAGTCGCCAGCGTGCCCGGTGCATTGGCGCGTACGGACAAAAGATTTTCCCAGAGCAGGCGATCAGTGAGCGAAATAACCGTGTTAACCGGCAGCGAATCAGCGGGGAGCACTCCATACCCATTGTCGGAGAACTGTCTGGATAACACCACTGCTTCCGGCAATAGGCGGCTCGGCAACGTATCGCTTTGCGCAGCAACTTGGATGGTACACCACCCGGCCAGCAAAAAAAGTGAAAGAGAACGGCGCATGCGAACAGATCAGTTTACCGATGTTACGCCAAAGGTATAAAAAAGGCACAAACCGTACTAAGTATCGGATAATGAACCTACTTAGTACCATTTGTGCCTTACTAGCGAGATGTTGTATCTACTAGAACAACTCGACACCACCGAAGTGGAATGCGCCTTCAATAGCCGCATTTTCGTCGCTGTCCGAACCGTGTACGGCATTTTCGCCGACACTGGTTGCGTATTTTGCCCGGATGGTACCCGGTGCTGCATTGGCTGGATTGGTAGCGCCAATGAGGGTACGGAAATCTTCCACGGCATTGTCTTTTTCCAGGATAGCCGCTACGATCGGACCGCTGCTCATGAATTCGCAGAGTTCGCCATAGAACGGGCGGGCGGCGTGTACCGCATAAAATTCACCTGCTTTGGCAGGGCTCAATTGGGTCAGTTTCAGTGCGACGATACGGTAGCCCGCTTCGTTGATCATTTGCAGAATGTTGCCAATGTTGCCGGCGCGTACAGCGTCCGGTTTAATCATAGTAAATGTGCGATTCGTTGCCATTGTCGTAAAAAGTAAGGTGTGATGGATCTACAGAATGTGGCAACAAAGTGCCCAATTCCTAACGGGGCGCAAAGGTAACGCAAGATTTTATTTCAAAACAGGATCAAAAAAAGGTTTTCTAAAAAATAATATCCGGCCACGGCAAATTTTTAAGGTTGGACACCTTACTTTTGCATCCATTTTTGCGTAATGAAATTATCATCTGAACTGCATCAACTCATCCGCGTCCCTCAAAACGTAGCTATTCTTTCGCATCGCAACCCCGATGGCGACGCAATTGGCAGTTCATTGGCGATGCGGCATTACCTCGAACAACACGGCCATACGGTGCATGTGCTGTTCCCATCGGAATACCCGTTAGAGTTCGAAGTCCTGCCTGGTGCCAGCGATATCCTGATCTGGGATTTGCAACAGGAAGAGTGCAAACAAGTCTTACAGCGCAAAAATTTCTTTATTTTTCTGGATTTCAATGCCTACAGCCGCATCGACCGGCTGGGAGAAGCCGTAAAAAATTTGCCAGGTCAGCGACTGATGATCGACCACCACCTGTATCCGGATCAGATTGCCGATTTTATCATTTCCGAACCGGAAGCCAGCAGTACCTGTGAAATGATCTATCGTTTCATCACTGCGATGGGCGACGGACAAAAGATAAACCCAACCGTTGGCAAGTGTATTTTTACCGGTTTGATCACCGATACCGGCTCCTTTCGCCACGCCACCAACCCACATGTGTACCGCATTGCGGCGGATCTGGTAGAGCGCGGCACGGACGACTCTAGCATACAGGATATGATTTTCAACTCGCAGACCGAGCGCACCTTGCGTCTTTTGGGACATTGTTTGAGCAACCGAATGGAGTATTTCCCGGAGTTCCGGACCGCGATGATCTGGCTTACCCGCAAGGATTACGAGCAATTCAATATTCAGCGCGGTGAAACCGAAGGCATTGTCAACTACCTGTTGAGTATGAAGGATGTGCGGTTGGCGGCCTTTATCCACAACCAGCCTTCGGTAGTCAAATTGAGTTTGCGCTCCAAGGGGGATATCGACGTGCAGGAAATGTGCAAAAAACACTTCAATGGCGGCGGACATAAAAATGCTTCCGGGGCCTATTCGCACGAAGGATTGAAGGCGACCATCGACAAATTCAAAGCGCTGCTACCGGCCTATAAGGACATATTGCTGCGCAACAACTAAAACCAATACAGGTAAATTTTCGTAACTCTGAACAATAATTGTAAGTTTTCACAATCAAATAAATCATGCGTAACTTCTTAATTTTGGCTGTTGCAGCCTTGGCATTGACCCAAATTGCCTGCAAAAAAGGTGATCGAATCACTACAGCACATGGTAATGGTTTTATCAACCACACCAATAAGTCCGGTACTAAAATCAAATCCGGCGACCTTGTGTCTATTAACGTTTACACTTGGGTGAATGACTCATTAGTGCAAAGCACGATCCGCGACAACGGCGGCCCCCGTGATATTCAGATTCCTGACACTGCAGCCTTCCGCGGTCGTTTCCCGGCTGTATTCGACGGTCTTTTCCAAATGACGGAAGGAGACAGCGCAACTATTTATCAACCGCTGGACTCCGTCATGAAAAAAGGCATTCCGCCTTCCTTCGGCGAAGTAAAGGAAATCCGGTACGATATTGTAGCCGTCAATGTACTGGACGACACGGAAAAGAAAAGCCGTGAAACGGAAGAAGCCGCTAAACAAGCCATCGAAGAGCAGAAAATGCAGGAAGCGCAAAAAAATGCGCCCATGGTAAAAGCCCGCGGTATTGAAGTGGCTGCCCTGGTAAAAAGCACCCTGGCCAGTTATAAAGGCAATAAACTGGGCGACAAATTGCAAAAAACGGGTGCCGGGATGGAATATATCATTCTGGAGAAAGGAACCGGCGCACCGATCAAAGATAAAGACGAAGTTCCAACGCACTATTACGGTGTCTTGAAAGCCGATGGCAAAATGTTTGACAACTCTTTCGACCGCGGCCAATCGCTTCCATTCACCGTAGGCGCTATGATCCCCGGTTTCAACGAAGGGATGAAACTCATTAACCGCGGCGGTAAAGCGATCCTGTTTATTCCGTATGCTTTGGCCTATGGCGAACAAGGCAGCCCAGGCGGCATTCCACCGAAATCCGATCTGGTGTTCTACCTGGAAGTAGAACCATAAATTGCAACAAATTGTCAAAAACAGGGTTTTTACTGCGGTAAGGGCCCTGTTTTTTATGTTAGGGACGGTGTCTATACTTTCATTTTGACAAATTTCCAGGGAATATTATGTTAAAAAAATTCATGTTGGCCAGTGTATGCGTTTTGGTTTGGTGTCAGGCAATGGTCGGGCAAACCGCCATTAAGACCCGGCACGGTTACCGTTTTATCAACCATACCCACAAGCCGGGCGATACGCATCCGCAACCGGGCGAATCGGCCCGTATTTCGGTAGATGTGTGGGCGGGAAAGATTCGCATGAGCAGTTCGAGAGAAAATCCGGGCGGCATGTACGAATTTAATATGCCGGCAGATGCGGATAGCGCCTACGTTCCACCTTTGGCCGATGCCTTGCGACTGATGGTACAAGGCGACAGCGCCACGATTTTTCAGCCCGTGGATACCTTGATGCGCAATTTTTTGCCCCCGAAAGCCCAAAAAGAAAAAGAGATCCGCTTCGAGGTTGTGTTGCGGGAAATCGTGACTAAAAGCGCTAAAGCACAGGCCGCACAGGCCGCCGTGTTATATGCCAACACCATTGAAACACGGGTGCAGTCTACTAACACCGCCTACAAAGCCGGCAGTCTGAACGACCGCATTACCCAGCGGCCTTCCGGTTTAAAAATGATGGTGGAAGCCCTGGGCGAAGGAAAACCCCTGAAAAAAGGAGAAGCGGTACAGTTGCACTATTTTGGCATATTAAGCGACGGTACGCCGTTTGACAATTCCTATGCCCGCCGCGAGCCACTGGGGGTGCCGGCTGGCGTAGGCCAGATGATCCCCGGTTTTGATGAAGGTATTATGCAACTGAAACACGGTGGGAAAGCCTATCTGTTTATTCCCGCCGCGCTGGGTTACGGCGCTACCGGGTTTGGCACAAATATTCCGCCGGATGCCGATCTGGTTTTTTACATTGAAATTTTATAGACGCTTTCTGGCGCACACAGCGCTGCCACACCAAAATAATCAGCCATTTACAACCTCCATATTCTAACACGCTTTAACGCAAATATTATGCAACATAAACACCTTTTTGTCCTGCTTTGCCTGCTGCTGCCGGTGCTGGCAATCAGTCAAAATACCAAAGAGATTATGACCACCCGTGGCAATCGCTTTGTCAACTATACCAATAAACCCGGTGCCAAAGCACAGTTTGGTGCCAGCATGACCATCAATGTGTGGACGTATGTCAACGATTCGCTGGTGCAGAGTACCGTACGCGATATGGGTGGTGCACGGGAAGTCACCATGCCCGGTTCAGATACAGAAGAACCGATGTTTCCGGTAGTTTTTGATGGTCTGCTGAGCATGGCGGAAGGAGACAGTGCTACCATTTACCAAAAAGTGGATTCCACGCTGGCTACCATGATCCCGCCTTCTTTTGGCAAAGTAGATTTCATCCGCTACAATATCGTGCTGGTGGATTTGCTGACGCCAGAAGAAGTAAAAGCCAAGGCCGACGCCGAAGAAAAGAAACAGGCCGAAATGGAAAAGCAGGCGGAAGTAATCAAAGCCCGTTTCCCGGCGGTACAAAAAGAAGTGACCAAGACCGTGGAACAGTTTACAACCGGTAAACTCGACAAAAAAATTACCAAAACGGCTTCCGGTTTGAAAGTGTATTTTGCCAATAAAAGTACCGGAGCACCGATAAAAACAGGCGAAGCCATCGACGTCCATTATTACGGCGCACTGAACGACGGTAAAATGTTCGACAGTTCTTTCGAAAGCGGCTCTCCCCTGCCGATGCAGGCCGGTTCCGGCCAGGTAATTCCCGGCTTCGACGAGGGGATCATGTTGTTGCGCCATGGTTCGAGCGCCTACTTTTTCATTCCGTCCGCACTGGGCTATGGTGAAAGTGGCGCCGGTGAGCAAATTCCGCCGAATGCCGATCTGGTGTTCTATATTGAAATTCAATAAAGTTATTTCGGTGGGAGCACTGTATCTATGCCATTAGAGATTTCTGGTTTGGCCAGTCTCCCACCGCAACAACGTTCCTAACTAATTTAAAAATTTCCGTTTCCAGCAATGACCATCGAACAACTCAAGGAGTTGAAGGATAAACTGGCGGTGTTAAGGAGGTATCTTTGACGTCGATAATCGTAAGCGTGAGGTAGAAGACCTCACCAGCCAAACCCTCGACCCTAATTTTTGGAATGACCCCCAACGCGCCGAAACTATCCAGCGCAAACTGGGGATGAGCAACAACTGGCTCAATGATTACCACAAGATCGTCCGCGAAGTGGATGATCTGGAAGGACTGGCCGAGTTTCAGAAAGAAGGACTCGCCACCGAAGCCGAAGTGGATGCCCAATACGCGCAAACCAGCGAAACACTGGCCGACGCTGAATTCCGCAGTACGCTCAATCAAAAGGAAGACGCCATGAATGCGGTGCTGACCATCAACGCGGGTGCCGGAGGTACCGAAGCGTGCGACTGGTCGGCCATGATCCTGCGCATGTACCGGATGTGGGCGGAAAAAGCCGGCTTCAAGGTCATTGATCTGTTCGAACAGGATGGCGACGCCGCTGGTATCAAATCAGCCAGTATTGAAATTCGCGGCGATTATGCCTATGGCTGGTTAAAGGGCGAAAATGGCGTGCACCGGCTGGTGCGCATCAGTCCGTTTAATGCCCAAGGCAAACGGCAGACTTCGTTTGCCTCCGTATTTGTGTACCCCCTGATCGAAGACGACGATATCGTGATCGTGATCAAACCGGACGATATCGAAATGGATGTGTTCCGGGCCTCGGGCGCGGGCGGACAACACGTGAACCGGACCGAATCAGCCGTGCGATTGCGGCACTTGCCCACTGGTATCACTGCCGAGTGCCAGGCCGACCGCAGCCAGCACCGCAACCGTGACACGGCGATGATCATGCTGAAAAGCCGGCTGTATCAGGTCGAAATGCGCAAAAGACAAGCGGAGAAAGACAAAATTGAAGCCGGTAAAGCCAAAATCGAATGGGGCAGTCAAATCCGTTCTTACGTATTGGACGACCGTTGGGTAAAAGACCTGCGCAGTGGTTATAAAGTACACAACCCGGATGCAGTACTCAACGGCGATCTTGATCCGTTCCTGAAAGCCTACCTGATGTGGGAGCGCAATCCGACCGGCATTGTGGAAGACGATGAAGATTAAGTATACCTTTGGGTTTTAAATCGCTTGTATGTCCCGTTCATCTCGTTTTTTGATCGTTTTTATGGTATTTACAGCTACGGCTGCATCTGCCCAGTCTTTTCAGTCGCTGTTTCCAGGCGTAAGCGGTCCGGCGTTGCTGGATAGTTTGTTCGACCGGTTTTTACCTATAACGGTATTGCCGTATGCCACAGCCCGCGATACATTGTATTCTAGGGTGCTGGCAGCCGACGACGATACCGTGCGCTGTTTATACACGGGTCATGCGTTGTACCTGGATCCGACGCAAGACCCGACCCAGTATGTGTACTTGAATGGAACGCCCAACGGCATGAACGCCGAACACGCTTATCCGCAATCCAAAGGCGCCGCCGATGGCAATGCCAAAAGCGATATGCACCATCTTTTTCCGGTGCGGATTTCTGCCAATGAAGCGCGCGGCGATGTGCCGTATGGAGAAATACCCGATGCACAGACCCAGAAATGGTTTTACAAGGAAACTGTGACCACGATGATGCCTACGGTCAATAAGGACGCGTATTCGGAGTTCAAAACCGGCGTTTTTGAACCGCGCGAAGCATCTAAAGGCGATCTGGCGCGGGCGATTTTTTATTTTTACACCATGTACCGCGGTCAGGCCAATGCGGCCGACCCCAACTTCTTCGAACTACAGCGCCCTACATTGTGTCAATGGAATGCACTCGACCCGGCCGACTCGGCGGAACTGGTCAAAACCTGGCGCATCGCCAAATACCAGGAGAACAAACCCAACCCTTATATCGTGGATTGTACACTGGCTTTCCGCACATTTTGTCCGGAAGTAGCGCCCAACTGCACGGTAGATACTTACACGCCGGCAGCACAGCCAGCGCTGGGTTTGCGCGTCGTACCGCAGCCGTTTAGCGACGTAGCCCGCATCGAGATGGAATTACCTTTTAGCGGCAGCATCCAGGGTTTTATTCGCTCGGCTACCGGACAGGAAATTGCCCGGTTTGGGCAGGATAATATCCCGGCCGGTACGTTTCAATGGCCGCTGGAATTTGGCGCTGGGGCGCGCTATGAGATCGGTTTTCTGGAAATTCACCTGACAGGCAAAAACGGACAGCGGGTCAGCCGGGTGGTGCCTTTGTTGAAGATGTGATAGATCACAGCCGCAGAACGTATGCTCTCCATGAAAGTAAGGTCGAAGAAATATTGAGAGATGCTCTTCAAGTCGAAGTGACTTCGCCAAGATCAGTGCCATCAACAAAGCTAGTTGATGAAACTAAAGCATCACCTAACACATCAATTGAACAACCTGAAGAAAAGCCTAGATCAAAATTTGACTTACCGTCAGAAGCACAGCACTTTGTTGAAAGGAAGTAGAAAAAGAAAAACAACGAGAACTACGCACCTCGACCATTTTAGTAGTCAACCAAGCATTTCATAATCGACTGTATTTTGTGTCGAAAAATGAATTCGTTAGCCAGCTTGATCTATTGCTTGCGCAAAAATCTCAGCCTCATGAAATTAGAGCAAAAGGGTATAGGGTAAAGTTGAATTACACCAGTTCTCAAGACCCTTTGGCTCAGCAAAAAGCATTGAAGGATGTGATGCTTTCTTCGCTTCGGAGAAAGGATAAAATGGAGGACTAGTATTTGAGATTTTGTTCTTTTAGCCGATTTATATGAAGGTTTGCCCAAGAAAAAACGGGTATAAAAATTCTCTAACCAAGTCCTGTGATTCAACTAAGTTGTCTAAAAACTTACATGTATCCAACCGTAACCACGGCATTTACGGCGATAACGCGCCTGCATTTGTACACACTGATGACCAATTTTCTGGCAGAAAACTAGAAAGCGGGCAAAAAACTGTAGTGT
>JBBRDQ010000106.1:0-16683 GCA_038203695.1 Chitinophagales bacterium | reverse complement strand
CGGCTGAAAGCGGTTACGAATATGCCTTGACCGTCGTAGTAGAGGGGCAAACCTACCGCGCCTCGAGTTATTTACCACCAGTGGTTGTATTGGATTCGCTGACTGTAGAAGTGGACCAACTTACCTTTGGCACGCCGGAAGCCGATACTTTCCAAGTGGTTTGTAATTTTCAGGATCCGGCTGGCGTGGTTAATTTCTACCGCATCAAATCAATTGTCAATGATGTGCCGCGCAATAAAGGGGAAAGTTTATTAGCCCTGGAAGACCGGCTGATCAATGGCAACTATATCCAGATTCCAGTTTTTACCGATTCGTACGAATTGAACGACCGGGTGGAAGTAGAACTTGTTTCGATGGATGCGAAGATGTATGACTATTTCAATACGCTCACTTCGGTAGTTTCGCAGGGCAATAGCAGCGCTGCACCTACCAATCCGAATACCAACTGGACCGGCGGCGCGCTGGGTTATTTTGGGGCGTTTTCTTCTTCCAAAAAAATGGTCGTCGTGCAATAAAATCGAATAGATTTGTAGATTAATTATTGACGATCAAGCAGTTATCCACCGGGCAACTAAAGGTTGCCCGGTGGATAACTTCAGGTTATGTACATACCAAAAAATAACCTGTCGCTTGCGCAGACAGGTTATATAAGTCAGTCTAATAAATGGCCGCTTGAGGTTGTAATCCGGCTTGCTCAACAATCCACACAACACACCTCCATTACCGATGCCAGCGTCGAGGTGCGTAAAATGCGGAAATAACCCAGATCATCTGACAGTGGCTTGTCGGCTAGATCCTCTGGTCTGAAACCTGGCTCTGCCTGGCTTTGCCTGGTTTGGTACGCAGTTTGGGTAGCCTGCAAATCCCGGCCGATATTGCGCAATAGTTGCACATTTCGACCCGCATCGGTGGTAAATGGCTGTTGTTGACCCCGAATATTGACATGACCGAGCGCATCTTGAAAATGCACGTCGGTATTCGTCAGAAAATGATCCGCTGTGGGCATCATTTCCACACACAAAACGCTCAAATGCGCATCCACTGGCAGGCCGCGGCTTTTCAATAATGCAGTTACTTCCGTATTGGTCCAGGTCGCCAATGATCGTGGCGGTGCATCGCTGTTTTGTGTGGAAAAGATTACTGCGCCATTGTCATCCAGAATATCTTCCTGCAGCGGCAACATCAGGCGGTCTTCCAGTAAAATATTGCGATTGTCGCGGTTGTCGGCCATGCGCGCCTGGGCATATAACAATGCCCATAATTGGGTGCGCACGGGATTGCCTGTTATGTTACGACCATCATACACCGATTGCGCATGCGCAGCCGATACGCGCAATTGTTTTTCGTTGCGATCCGGACTGCAGTATAATTGCGGCGACGGGTGCTGCACGCCTTGACTTTCCAGCGCGCGGCCAAAACGGCCTTGTGCGGTACTCCATCCATTATGGTGGCCTACCCGGAACTCGTAGGTGAAAAACCCGAACAACTCCGGTGATTCCGGGTGTAAGCCCGGCGGCAGCGGTACCAGGAAATGACGTGCGCTATCGGACGCCGGCAATAACAACTGCATGGCATTGAGGCCGGCCTGGTTGTCGCTGTGGCCCGGACTAATGAGGCGCACCGGTTCCGGATCAATGGCCAAGGCCGGCGGCGGATCGGGGCGTTCGATCCAGTCTGGCGTCCATTGCGCCAGCAATGGATCGGGCGCATACGCCGTAATGCGCCCGAAATAAGCATCGCGGGGATTGCGGACCGGTGTATCGAATTCAACCCATAGATAACGTTGCCGCGCCTCGGTATTCGCGTAATGCGCATCGCGCGAGTATTTGCTCAGCGCCATGCCGGCGCTGACGATTCGCGGCATCTGCGCCGGTGGCGTGGTGATCGGCAGATGTAGTGCGAGGGTGAGTGCAGGATCCGTTGTCAGATCAGGATTGCCCGCTTTAAAACGCGGCTCGATGCGATATTCCAGCAGTATTTCATCGGGGTGCAAAGTAAGGTCGGCCGATTTCGGCTCCACCGCATCGATGAAACAAATGAACGTCTGGCTGCGATCGGAATTGGTCAGTGCCTGGATATTGATGGCCCTTTTCAGTTCGATATCGCCGACCTCGGTTTCTGGTTCCCAGTCGTCGGCGAGCATAAATTTCCTCCGGCGATAAATGTGGATACTCGTCGGTTCGATCCCATCCCAGGACCAGTCGCGGTTCACCAGCAAGGTAATCGGCACTAGCCAGTGGTTGATCATATCGTCCTGAGTGGCCAAAGTGAGGCTGGTGTTGTCGGGTGCCAGACTGTGGCGGATGGCGCGGGCTGCGCCAAATTGCCAGCGTTGACCGGACTTGCCCATCAGCGAAAGTCCTTTGGCTTCCACATCGATCGCTTTGGCCAGCCGGTCAATCAGCGCAGGTGGCTGATCAAAAGTGGCTTTTGCCCCGATAAAAATGTCCCGCAGATCACCGGAGCGCTTTTTCTCTTCGGGCCGGCGCAGGAAAATACCGCGGATCATGGTCTGCTCGCCGGTGGCTTTGAAAAAACCGGTCTCATTGGTGGCGGCTTTGCGCGTAATGAAACGCGTCGTCATACCACGCAAGGGTTCATTGTGGACGTCGGCGTAATAGTCGCTTTTCTGGGTGCACAAAGCGCGAATGGTGATCTGTATATCGCGGTTGGTGGGCAGGATGATTTCGGTCAGATCATTAATTTCACGATCATCATTATCGGTAAGCCCCAAGAGTAACAGACTTTTCTGGCCGTTAAAATTGATGACCGGCCGGTCTACGAAGGTCAACGGCACATCGAGCATGCCGTCCAAATCTGCCGGAAACGTGCGGATAGCCGTGTAAAGAACCGCGTAATTGTCCTGGGCATAGTGTTTGGGCAACATCGTATCCATATCCAGCGCCCGCACGGCCACTTCGATTTCCAGGCGATCTACATCGGGATCGGCAATGCCGATATCGCGTTTGCCCAGGGCCTCGTCAAAATCGGCTTTCAACAGATCGAGTGCATTGGCATAAGCGCCGGTAAACAGGACGCTCGGATAACCCAGCCTCGGCCGTTGCACCGACAATTGTGCTTCCGGAAAGGTTAAAAAAGGATCGTCGCTCTGCAACAGTTCATTTTGCATCCGAACGGTTTGCGGTACGGCATGTCGTCTGAACAACCAGGAAGTAGTCGGAGCGGCGGCATCATACACAGGATTTTCCGTACTGGCCGGTCCGCCGCCGGTGATGTCGGCCAGGCGTACGCGGAATTCGTAATTGCCGCCATAACGCAGCGGCACTGCTTCCAGACCAGCCGGATCGTACAGGGTGTTTTTCGTGGCTTTGAGTTCCTGTACCCCCTTTTTCTGTTGGTTTTCTGTTTTGCGAAATAAGTCGATGGCATCTTCGTCCTGTAGTACCAGGCTTTTACCCGCCCAGTAAGCAAAATAAGCGGGTAGCCAGTGCGGTTTAGTTTTGTCGCCATCCGGGATGGACGGATATACTTCTACATTCAGTTCGGCTGCTTCGCCAACTGTACCGACTGACGTAGCGCCCACCATCAACTCCGCTTTGTTTTGTACCCGGCAAAGAGAGGTCCAGGCGTTGGGATTTTCGACATCTGCACTTTTTTCACGGGCATCGATACGGTAGCCAAACACCCCCATTGGCGCATCGACCCGCTGACCGGCTTTGAGCGGATCCGGATCTTCCTCCAACTGGCGATTCATCCAGGTGAGCAGTTGCTCGTCGTCCCAGCCCAGGCGGATCCCGGCGTCAGTGGTGACCGGGAATTCGGGATCGCGTTTTTCCTTGAGCAAATGATCACTCACCGGCTGTTGTGCGTGCACGATTTTGGCAAAACCGTCATCGTATATACTGGCTTCCAGCAGCAATTCGTCGTAGATGGAAGGTTGTGCCGGATTGTCCGGCGCTGCGTCTATTTCGCTAAAACGAACCGGGAATAACACGGCAGCGAACAAACTGCGATCCGTATCAACCGGAATTTTCGGCAAGCGTGCGGCATACCGTTTCACGATGCTTTTATCGGCAAAATCAAAATCGGAACCTGGCGCAAAATCCATATACAACCAGCCGCCATTCTCCAGCGTACCCACAGGCAGGTCCATAAATCCTTCGTGGATAAAACCGCATTTTTTCGCGATGGCCGGCTGGCGCAGACAAAAGGCAAAGACCTGTCCCCAACTCACCCGGTCATCATCCGGCACAAAGGGGATAACCGGCACATCCTTTTTGTTGATCGCACATTCATAACTATCGTCGATGACTGCGTGCGTCGAGCGTGGTTTGGTAAAGTTGAATGAATTGCGATAGGTTTCCGGCAGGTATTTCCGTACAGAATGCTGCTTTTGATAAGGTTCCGCTTTGTCCTGTTTACTGATGTCGAACCGCAATGCCAGTGTACTGAAGATATCCCGGGCTTCCGCAAAAGCGCCGGCCGGCAAATCCACACTGATGGCAGTCGGCTGCAGAGTAAGCAGGGGATATTTTTCCAGCGACGGCAGCAGGTTTGCCTGTAAGGTTAAGGTCGCGTCAGCCCAGGGTGGGAACGGTGCCAGATCCGCATCGGCGATGAGCGGGTCGATATTGCGTGGAATAGTTAACACATTGAAAAACAGGCGATTGCCTTCGATTCGCTGTGGGAATGTGAGTATGCTGATTTTTGCGTCCATGGCTTAAGCGATTTGGCGGTTTTCCTGAAAACTTTTGGAGAAACTGATATTGATAACCAGGAAGATGCTGATGTCGAGGCTGAAGGTCACCGTCGCCACGCAATCCGTGCGTTTTTCGGCATTATCGCGGACTATTTTACCCGATGCCTCGATCTGGATCTGAATGGTTACGAGACCGCCGATCAGTTCGGCCCGGCCCCGGAACAGAATAAATGCGCCCACCACGATGATACGCGTATCTACCGAAATTTCCACCCCGGCTGCAAAATAGACGCTGACATTGCCGATCACCGGCAGTCCGACCATCAATTCCACCCCAAAGCCCATTTTCATCGCCAGACTGGGGCCCCGCACGGTATCGGCACCGATCCGCAAGACGCAGGTGCCGACTGCATAGACCGTCGCCGCCGCCACCGACAGGCACATGACGCTTAACTTCGCGCCAAACTCCACATAACCGCCACCGCTCGGTACCGGCATCCCTTCCCCGGAAGGCAGGGGCATACCGACGTTGAAATAACAGCCTAATTTTAGGTAACATTCCAGGCGCAACGGTGCCCCTGGGTTATCCAGACGCGGCGGCGGGAAACGCAACACCGGGATTTCCTTATCGGCTTGGAACTTGTATTCCCAGTTGTTGGGACTGTTGCTCATGGCGATTTTCAGCCCTTGCGTTAAGGCTCCGGCATAATCATCGCCATCCAGCAGCATCAGGATGCGCAGCACTTCATATACTGGTTGAAGATCCGGTCCAAAACCCAGTTCCGGGCCGGTAAAGGCGGGTGTTTTGCCTTTTTCCGTATCAAATTTACCCTTGATCAGAAACAGCCGTTTCATATCCAGCAGATCGACGACCATAGTAACATCACTGATCTTGCTGGCCCATTGCGGCGTGCTGTTGAGATCGTAGCGCAGCGCCCCATCGCCGCTTTTATCTTTGGCAGCGTATTCTACATATATTTTAACCTCTTTTTCATTGACAAAATAAATAGGTCCGGCGGGCATTTCCTGCTGAAAGGCTTTAACCGGATCCAGTGTGTTCAACAATTGAAAGCCGCCTTCCTCGATATTCACATCAAAGCCGGTAAAATCTAAGCGCGGCAATTTATCCAGTTTTGGAAAAATACCTTTGCTGTCGAGTAAGCGGTACGCATCGGCAAAGTCGGGCAAAGAACTCTGCAATACCTTTTTGCCTTCTTCGAAAAATGGGTTGCGGTACAGGACTTTCTGCGTATCGGTATTTTGCAAAAAGGCGTATTGCGTGGCCCGGGTTTCCAGATTGGTATTGAAAAGATCGGTCGGGCTGGCTATTTCCAGCGGTTCATTGGTAGGTTGGCCCAGTACGCCACGACGGGTGAGCGGCACGACAGGGTCGCTGATCGGCACCACATCGCCGTTCGCTTTGCGATGCTGCACCACACTCCAACTGCCGGTCTTAGGCAATACGGGCATGCCTTTAGCCGCCGTAACGAAGACCAGGTTATTGGCAGCATCGCGACTGGGCTGTACTTCCACCCGGCTGATCCGCATGTTTTGATTGCTTTTATTGATATTCACGCCACAATCTACCGGTCCGCCAAGGCCATTTTGCAGGAGTAGCAATTCGGCAAAATCCTCCGGCGAGATCACGATGCCCTGCGGCGAGATTTGCAGGTAACCCAGCATGCGTTTAGACGGCACGCGTTCCTGCACAGCACCTGAGACTACATCATCCATTTGCACATCGGCATCAAAATAAACCGGCGTCAGCCAGACAAAAAGATCCTGGCCGGCGGGCCCTACCTCCTCCATCAGCCCAGTGTTCGGATTTACATAATAACCTTCCGTTTTTTTCCAGTTTTTGAAAAACGGGGTGATCTCGCTGGTTTCCACAATGTTGCGCACATCATATACGCCGCGCACGATACCGGGGTGAAATGTATACGCCGGCACTTCGATTGGCTTTTTAGTTACCGGATCTTTGACAATGGCTTTGAAATCGTAATTGCCGTCGCTTTCGGCGCGCCAGCCGCTATCTACGCGGTACACCATCCCTGCGCTGTTGCGAAACATCGTAATTGTACGGACCACATGAATACGCCAGGGATAAATCAGGCTGCGTACCTGCACCACTTCCTGGGCGGTGCGGCCACTCCACACATCGAATTTGGCTTGTGAAGTCTGGCCGATTTTTGCTTCCGGATTCAGCCAGTGGCTGAAAAGATTCGCTCCGTAGCCACTGAAATCGTAGCGCTCAACGGGTACGCCGCGGGTGCGCAATTTTCCCGCGTTACCACTCGCGCCGAATTCGCCGTTGAAAATATCGGTTACGGTCCGGGAAAGAATACTGCGGTCCAGCGGCGCGCCCTGCGCATTGTACAGGTTGACCAGTTGTTCGGTCACGCCCTCGAACGTGCGGTTGCCCTGCGGATGCTGGTAACCGACCGTGCTGATTTGCAGGGCAGATTGTATACCCTTGGGGAATTTCTGTTGGAGTAATTCCAGCGTAGCGCCCGTGGGGTCGCCCATGCCCGGCACTTCCTGGTTGTACCGTGCGATGCCCAGCATCCCGAAAGGCAGCGTGAAAAAACTCCAGGCTTTAAAGTCAAGATCGGAGTTGAATTTTTCGGCCAGGTAAAAGGCCAGCGGCAACGGCGCGATCGCAACCGGTTCTTGTCCCGTATTGCCAATCAGCGTTGGCGGTCCATCGTCCTGGAAAGTCAGTATGCCAATGGGCGGATCGTTGTTGACATTAAACGGCGGCGTAATGTTGGTAACTGGTTCCCAACTGATCTGCGGCACCGTAAACAAACGTACAAAACGACCGCTCGCGACCACGTCCATCCCTTCAGCAGACAGCGGATTCTGGTCGTCTCTTACGGCAAAGGAACGCTCAAAAAAGAAACGGTCGTCGATCGTCCCGACATCCACGCCCATCCAGTCGGCGGCGGTGCTTACATCCAGCAGGCTAAAGAACCGGTGATGCTGGTACTGGTCATTGACTTGCAGGTTCAGGTCATAAAAATCACTGCGGACGGCCTGGACATTGGTGCGTTGCTGGATGCGTTTGGCGGCTTTTTCGGAACGTGTCCGTCGGGTCGCTTCTTTGCGATCAAGCGCCAGATTCACGTTGAGCAGCGGGTTAAGCCGTACTGGCAGGTTATTGGCAGCCTGTTCCAGATCCCCGAAAATAAACCGGACCGTGGGCAGTTCGCTGGTTTTCCAGCGCAGGGAAGCGACCAGCAACCGCTGAATTTGTTCCAGCGTAAATATGCCGTGCTCCTCCCCCTGCCGTTCCTGGGTCCATTGAAAAATACCGGTATTGGCGGCGTACGGGTCGGGCAGCGTGGGCAGATAACCGAGTAAAGCAAACGCGTAGACCAGGCTTGCATCCAAAAAAGTATCGGCGGTGGGCGGCAGTTGGCCCGACAACAAGAAAGAATTGACCGGCGAAACGGTCATCAGCGCATTGTTCAGGGCGATGGCCTTACTTTGAAAAACCGGCGCTGCGGCACCGATTGTATTATCGCGCAGCACATTTTCATCAAAAATGACGATATAATCCTGTATTTCGGCAAAAGCCCGGATCATCAGGGCAAATTTTGTCTGCAATTCAAATGGCTGCCCATCGGCACCTACCGGGCGATCCAGGTTGCCGGCGCAGGCAGCAATGGCGGCAATGGTTTCGATACCGCCGACGTCACACTGATACAGAAACGGGAATTTGTCTTTGTAGGACAGGTTTACGTCATTCCAGAAATTCTCCGCACCCTGCCAGAGCCGGAAGCGTTGCATGGCATATTCCGTGGAGGCTTTCCAGGATATGACCTGAATGGTCTGCGGAGAAGCGGCGACAAAACATTCATCCAGCTGCAAGCGGGCAATGGCCACGCCATTGGCATCAAGCAGCCCTGAGCACGTGGCCGACAGGCCGCTCCCTGTTTTCCCCAATAACATACCCGCTCCTTCGGCGCGCAGGGGAACACCGAGCTTTGCGGCGGGCAGCAACCAGGCGGCGGAATCTATTTTGGTAGCGCCCCCGAGGCCCCAGACGGGCGATTCGCGTTGACTGACCACAAAATTCGTTGTATCCGCCAACATGGGAATGGCTATTGCATTGAAGAAGTTTTCATACGCCGGTTGCTCACCCGTCCAGGTCATGGTTTTTGGATCACCATACACATTCCAGGATGCGCTGCCGGAAACGATTTGCAGGGCCGAAGTAGTCTGGTTGAAGTCAAGAACCAGCGATTCGGGCAGTTGCACATTTGCATTACGCGCATCCGCTCCGTAGATACCTACTGCCGGATGTTGCGCTGCAGGAGCGATTTTCAGCGTAAGGGAGGCTTTGACGGTAGCATCGTGAATCATCTGAAAGACCCCGGTTTTCTGTTCCATTAATTCCTGCAGAATCAAGGCTACCAACTCTTCATCGCCGACGACGGCCACATCGTCGGAAGGCCAGCCCGGGAATGACAACGATGCGCCAATAACCCGGATGCCGCAATACTGGTTCGCTTCGGCAGTAGCGTTGAATAATTTGGCCTGTACCCACACCGTGCCTTCCCCCATTTCTACCAATGTAACTGCCCTAAACCAATTGTTGGCGTGGTTGAAACTGATCCCTACCGGGGCATCCGGCCCAAACAGAATGCTGGGTTGCACCGCGTTAAAAAATCGGAATTCCTTCGTGCGTTCGGGGGATTTATAGACGTCCAGCCAGAAGCGCCGTCCGTCGCGATTGGTCACCGGGCCGATGCACTCGCTCAGTTCTGCGGCCAGCGCCCATTGCGGTATACTGCTGCGCAGCCAATTCACGCGATTGGGCATTTCCCGTAAAAACACCTGCACCGGTGGTTCACCGGCAATATTTTGTTCCAGTCGAAAAAGGCGTTCCTCCAGACTTTTTCGCTCGACTGGTTTCAAATACTGGGTAGTGAAATACTGGATGCGCTCAAACTCAAAGGTATCGCGCAGCGAAGCGGGGGTTTGTCCCTGGAGCAGTGCGCGCGCGCATTGGTCTAACAGGGCCTCTAGTACCAAAGGGTCTTCGTGGCCGGGATTTCCCACAAAATCGGCGAGCAACCTGGCGAAAGCCGCCAGCAGTGGATGTTCTTGCATTTGGAAGAAGTTTATTTGGTCTGTAATCGGTGGATAAGCAGGTTTTGGCCAAACTTACCGGTAGCCTCGCGCACTATCCAGGAGGTCGTATAAAGGATAGGTAGTTAGGGGGTCATTAACTAATGCGTAAATCTTTCGTTTTTAACTTTGTAGAAAAGGCACCTACCTGATCTTAGGAATGGTAGATGGTCTGGTAAAGTTATACATTTAAAGAGGACTGCCGCATGAATTTGTAAATCAAGCATATATTATTTTTTCAACCTGCCCTTTCAGGATGAACCCTTTACCGGTGTTTTGCGGCTTCAAAATTCCAAGTCTACTGCAATTATGGCTTGTACTGGTGCACCGAAGCGCGGACCGTTTTCCAGGCATCGTCTATTTTTCCATACACCGGAATTCGTGCATGTAACTGGCAGTACAAGAAACCTTTCCGGACGAATGAGGCATGGAGAAGGTTTTTTAAAATGAAAACAAAGGATAAAAAAGTGTAAAAAAGTGTAAAAATCGAGTCCGACCCAACACAGAACTGATATATTGTGCGCTGATAGCACGCGTATAACATTTACAAAATGAACCTTTTATCAATTCCTATTTATATCCATGCAAAGCGCGGTCTTCTGGCGGCCGCTATTGTATTGGTAACGTGGGGGTATGGGGTGACATTGTTTGGCCAGATGCCGTTGCGCATTTTCGAGCCGATTGGGGTAAATGACAAAGGCCGGCAGTTGTACGCTTCGATCACCCAAGATGTAATTTCGGACCGGCAAGGCAGGATTTGGTACTCCACCCTCGGCTCCGGGATTGTGCGGTACGATGGCTATAATTATCAGCAATTTCAATACGACTGGCAGGATAGCACCACTATTTCCGGCAATCGGGTGACGCGGCTATTCGAGGATGCGGAGGGCAATATATGGACAGTTTCACATACGGGGGTGGATAGGCTGAATGTTAAAACCGGGAAATTTACCCGTTTTGGCATGCCCAAAGATATCAGCAAAGTGAATGCCCTGCAACAGCAGTCCGCCGCTTTATTTTTAGTCGGAACAAACAATGGCGTTTGGGAATTAGACGCCACAACCAAGCAATTCACCGCCTGGAAACAAAAAGGAACTGTAGATAGTAAAGCTGTTAAAAACCAGGTGTACGCTTTTAATAAAGACCGGTCCGGCCAGTTTCGGGCCGCTGCTTCCACCGGCATCCTGACCCTTTATTCAGCGCAAAAAGAATATGATGTCACGCCCGTAACAACGGCCAGAGGTACGAAAAATCTGCGTTGTTATAAAATTCTCCAAAGCAGACAAGGCGCTTTTTGGTTGAGTACCGAGTCGGGATTATTTCGCTATCTTCCTGAAAAACAGTCATTTGCAAATTCCAGCCTACCGGATAGTATGTCGCAGTACGTATTTACATCTATCCAGGAGGGGCCGGATGGATCGCTGTGGCTGGGTGGCAACTACGGACTGGTGCACTGGAATCCGTCAACCGGCGGAGTGGAACATTTTTACGGGCCGGACGGATCGTTGGATATTTATCCGGATCATGTTAGTGCGCTGTGTGTAGACCGGCTGGGCAATCTTTGGCTGGGCACCCGCACCAGCCTGCGCAAGACCAATATCAATTCGCCCAATTTTCAATTGTACCAGGTCGAACGCGGGCGCGATCTGCAAGCCAACCGGCTGCATTGGGCCATACAGGATGCGCGGGGCGGCTTGCTGATGTACAATGGCACGCAATTGTATTATTCGGAGAAACTGGGCAACAAGCCGGAGAAAGTCATTTTGCCAACGCATAAAAGCCTGTTGCCCTTTGCTAATCATATAGCTAAAACGCCAGAAGGAATGGTGTGCGTCAGTTGGGAGCAGGGCGGACTGGGCGGCTGGGATGCGGTGCATCGAACCTTCAAGACCGTATTGCCCGACACCATTTTTAATGGTAAATACATCCAGGGACAATGTTATGATCGACAGGATCGCAACACGTTGTGGGCTGGAACCGCACAGGGGCTTTGGCAGGTAAACCGAACTACAGGCGCTAAAAAACTTTTTCAGCCCAAGCCATTTACTGCGCGTACTACCACGGTCATCGAAATCCTCGAAGATGGTCAAGGCGGTTTGTGGTGTCAGTTGGTGGGCGGCATCGCCTATTTCGACAAACACACGCAACAGTTCTCCCGACTGGACCGACAATCAAACCCCCGTGATTCTTTGATCCAGGGTGAGATCCTGGACATGGTCTGCGACCGGCGCGGCGTCTTGTGGGTCGCATATTTGGGCGGATTGGCCAGGATATCCCGGGCAACCGGAGCGTTTCAATATACTTTTCTGACCATCCGCAACGGACTACCCGACAATAGTTTGCATGCCGTGGAAGTGGATGACGAAGGTTATATATGGATTGGTTTTAACAATGCCTACCTCGTTCGTATGCACCCGCAAACCAATCATATCGACTACTACGACATCATGAACACGCTGCTCACCCGCCCGCATATCCGCAAGAGCCTGTACCGCAACCCAAGTGGCAGGTTGTTCAATTTTGTCAATGATGGCCTGATCGTATTCGACCCGTTGCACAGCAGCCGCGACAGTATTCCGCCGGATCTGGTATTGACTAATGTCTTGGTGAATAATAAAAACCTGGATATGCAGGCGGAGTACACGTCGGAGATTGTGCTGAGTTCTGCCGAAAATGCCATTGCGCTTGAGTTCGTGGGAATCTACCTCAATTCACCCTATTCCATTCAGTATCAGTACAAATTGGTTGGGTATGATACCGGCTGGGTGAGTTGCACCAGCGATTTGCGCAGGGCAGGTTATACCAATCTAGTACCAGGCCGTTACCGTTTTTTGTTGCGCGCGGCGAATCCCGATGGTGTCTGGAGTAGTGAAAAAGAGATGATGCAGTTTGTCATCAATCCTTCTTTCTGGCAGACAAGTTGGTTCCGGTTTTTGCTCATAATGCTGATCGCGGCGGTTATTTACGGCGTACTCTACAACCGGCTGCAGCAACAACGCCTGGAAAAGGAAAAGGCCATTGCCGAGCAAAGCAACCGGTACAAGTCACAGTTTCTGGCCAATATGAGCCACGAAATCCGCACGCCCATGAATGCGATTCTCGGCTTGAGCCGCCTGCTCGACGAATCTGCGCTGGACAACCGGCAAAAAAAATACATCCATGCCATCCGGCATTCTTCCGAGGGCCTGCTGCGGATTGTGAATGATATCCTGGACTACTCGAAAATAGAATCAGGCCAGTTTACCTTTCGTTCCGAACCCTTTGCATTACAGGAATTGCTGGATAAACAGATACGGCAGCCCTTTACTTTCCGGGCTGAACAAAAAGACCTTTCCTTTCAGTTAAATCTGCCAGAAAATGTACCCAACGCACTGATCGGCGATGCGATACGGCTTATCCAGATCCTGACTAATCTGCTGGAGAATGCGGTCAAATTTACCGAAAAAGGGGCCATTGTCCTGGACGTACGCGCTGAAAAATCCGACAGCGAGACCGTCGATCTGGTATTTACCGTGACGGATACCGGGCCAGGTATTGCCGCCGACAAACTGGCGCATGTTTTTGAACGGTTCAGCCAGATCCAGTCCGACGCAACCACAAAAGGTGGCACTGGTCTGGGCTTGAGTATTGCAAAAGAACTGGTAGAACAGCAGGGAGGCTCGATCCAGTTGGAGAGTGAGCCTGAATCGGGAACGGTGGTTTCCGTTCGGCTGGGCTTCGCGCTCCAACACGTTATGCCGGCATCCAATGGATTGCAGCAAGAGCCCGATTTATCCAGTCTGCACAACGCCCGAATCCTGTTAGTCGAGGATACCTATTTTAACCAGTTATTGGCCATAGAATTACTCACATCAAAAATTAAAGGTATCCAGATCGATGTAGCGGAAAATGGCCAGATAGCCCTGGAAAAACTGCACTTGAATGCGTATAATCTAGTCTTAATGGATGTAAAAATGCCGGTCATGGACGGTCTGGAAGCCACGCGGCGTATCCGGGCACTGCCATCAGAACAGCCGTTGCGCAATATCCCGATCGTGGGCCTCACTGCCAATGCCATACCCACGGAACTTGAAAAATGTCAACTTGCCGGCATGGATTACTGGGTCACCAAACCCATTCAACCGGACGTACTCCTATCCGCCATGCAAAAAGCAATCACCCGCAAATGATGATCAACCGCACGTTATTACTCCATCTATTCGATCAGAATGAATCGTTCGTAGATCGGGTGCTGCTTATTTTTAAAGAGCAGGTCCCGCTGCAAATTGCGGAACTGCGCGTCGCACTCGCACAACAGGATTTTGAAACGGCCAGTATCTCCGCGCATAATATCAAAAGCCAGAGCAGCTACCTGGGTCTGACCGATATCGTCCGGCTGTGCCAATCGATCGAAGACGAACCAGGGGTTTCTGAAACGCCCGTACGACTGGTTGAACTGGAGGGGCTCATTGCGCTGGTGTTGACGGAATTATCTTAAAAAAACCGGTACGGTCTTTATCTCGCCTCAATTTTTACCTTTTTTTATCCTTTTTGAAATTTGCTTTACCCCTTGCGTCGGCCCGGCCCGGCACCTTTGCCTTATTATTTTTTTAAAAATAAAATAGCAAAAGGTCATGCAAAAAATGATTCCAACTTCCAGACTTTGGTGCCTCGTACTACTGTTCATGCTGTGCTGGCAAGGACTGAGCGCGCAGGTGAATGTCACGATCAGCGTGGCGCCACCCTATCCTATTCATTTGGAAGATGTCCTGAAATACGAAGGGCAAGTAGTGATGACAGTCACGAACCAGGCTGCTGCGCCGCTGCAAATAAAATTGCTGGCCACCATTGAAGGCAACAACGGGGTAAAAATCGTGGCCAAACCCACCTTCCAGCCAGCGGTGCCTTTGATCTTGGCCGGCGGGCAAACCGTTGTTTTGACCGGTGCGCAATTGCGCAACCTGAACAAAAACCTGACGGAAAACGACGTGGATGTGACCGGGGTGGCGGTAAATCAATTGATGCAGACCGAGCAATTGCCGGAGGGCATGTACACGGTCTGTGTAAAGGCTTACAACTACCTGACCAGCGCACCGCTGTCGCCCGATATGGCCGGCTGTACGGCTGTCTTTATTACCTCCTACGATCCACCGATACTGACCTGGCCGACCGACAATAGTGTGTGCGACCCAAAAACGCCGCAGTTCCAGTTGTTCAACTGGACCCCTTCCGGCATTCCTGGCAAAACGCGCTACCGTTTCGAAATGGTCGACCTGACCTATAATAACCTGGCCAATCCGAACGATGCCTTTTTGACCCCGGCGATTCTGCCATTTTTCAAACAGGAAAACCTATTCAGCGTATCGCTGCCATACGATCTGTCCAAACCGGCGCTCGTAAAAGGCCACCGGTACGCCTGGCGCATTACGGCCTACGATCCAACACAGTCCATTTCCTTCAAAAACGGTGGCAAAAGTGAAGTCTGGTCCTTTACATACGGTGGGAACGCCTTCGGTGGACCCGGCGATCTGGTGGGCGGTCAAAACCCCAATCCACCGCCCGGCAACCCGAATCCGATCGTAGACCTGCAAAATCAGAACATTCCGCAGATGAATTATGCGCCGCCTTGCTCGCCGCTGGAATGTAATCCACCATTGCCAGCCGGACCGGCGGTGAATACGGGTATTGTGCCAGGATCCTTTGTGCAACTCGGGTATTTCCAGTTGGAAATCGTTACCATGCAATGGGCGGGTTCCAAAATAAACGGTACGGGCCGTGTGTATGTACCGATGTTCAAAGGCCGGATTGCTGTCGAGATCAAGAATCTGGAAGTCAATGCCCAAGGTAAAGCGATTGCTGGAACGGCTACGGCCTTATACGACCTGGGTTCCAACGTGGCCGAAGCCTGCAAAAGTTACACCAACGGCATGGAAGGCGTCACGCCCGGCATGATCCAGACCATCAACGACAATGTAGAAAATGGCAAAAAATATGTAAAAGACTCTTTGGGTACGGACGCGAAATTGCCGTTTGCGATGATGACCGAAAAAATGCAGCAACTGCAATTGGTCAACATCACCGCAATTGAATTCAAAACCAGCGGCGCGCGGTTTAATGCGTTTATGTCGGTAAAAATTCCTGAAAACAACTCGACGCTCGGCTTTGGCACGAAGGGGATCTGTTTCCACCCGACCGGCCTGACCGGTCAGACCATTGAAGAATTACACATGGTCGGCGACCAGTTAGTCTTGCCGTTTGGCGATAAAATAGAACTGTCGATCAAAGGAACCGGTACCCAAGGCGGCACCTATATCAAATGGGACTGTACGGGTTATCAGGAAATGCAGATCGAAGGTGAATTCGCTTTTAACACGCAGATGCTGACGCCGCTGAAAAAAGGCCAGGACAAAGTGCGCGGTCGTTTCGCGCTAAATTCAGCCGTGTGGGGCGACATCGTCGGACAAGTTTCACTGGATTCATTTTATGTAACCGGCGTGAAAAACCTGGATTTTCACTTTCAGGATGTTACGGTCGACTTTTCGGATTTCCGCAATCCGAACGGCATGAAATTTCCGGCCGGTTATAACGGGAACACCGACAATACCTGGCGCGGCTTTTATTTCAAACAGATCAACGCCACCTTGCCCGGCTACCTCAAACGCGCCAATAAATCGGTGGACGTGACGATGAAAGACTGCATCATCAGCAAACAGGGCTTCACCGGCAAAGTATCGGTTGCGCCTTTCTTCGGCATCAACGACGGTAAAGTGGGCAACTGGGCGTTTTCCATCGACAAACTAGCGCTGGCTTTTGTCAATAACTCCCTGACTGGCAGCAGTTTCGACGGCAAAATCCGGGTTCCGATCAGCGAAACCGGCATCGGTTACCACTGCGCGCTCAGCAGCATC
>JBBRDQ010000105.1:0-16714 GCA_038203695.1 Chitinophagales bacterium | reverse complement strand
TTACTACCCGCAAATTTTCGTGTTCAAATACGGGCCCTCCGGAGAAGAACTTTGGGGCAAATCGTTCGGCGGTATTCACTCGGACGAAGGCACAAGCATCCACGCTTTCGGCGACGACCAGTTCTACCTCGGCGGCAATTTTGAGTCCGAACCGGTGGCTTTCGGTGCCTACGACCTGCACAACACGGGTACGCTGGATTCCATGTATGTACACCTGAGACCCGGCCGGTATGTCCGCAAAACGATGGGTTTTCTTGCCGTTTTCGACAAAAACGTGAGCAGCACCAACCCGGAACCGGCCTTTCAACAGGTCGCCATCTTCCCCAACCCCGCTGCCGACCACATCACGCTGCGGCTGAAATCGCCGACCCAAACGCCCATTATCCTGCAAATCAGCACATTGGACGGGCGAATATTGCGGCAGTCCGAACACAGCGGACAAGCCGTTGAGATTCGGGAGCACCTGAACGGGCTGGCGTCAGGGCTTTATTTCGTTAACCTGAGGACAGAGAAGGGACTGTTTTCCGGTAAATTTGTGAAATGGTAAACCGACTCGTAAACCACCACCCATTTTAATCAAAAAATTGATAACCCATGCTTTGTAATTCCATCAAGCGTATAATCACCCTGGTGGCAATAGCCGTTTCTACCATTCAGTATAGCTACGCCCAAATCCAGATCAACGAACTGCTCGCCGTCAATTCCACCATCGCATACGACCCTGATTTTGGCGAGTTTTCGGACTTCCTGGAACTGCGTAATACCGCTGCAGAACCGGTCAACCTCTCCGGCTACACCCTCACCGACAACCCGGATGAAACGGGCAAATGGACGTTGCCCGCGCTAACCCTTGCACCCGGCGAACTCCTGCTCGTCTGGATGGACGGACTGGATAAACGCCCCGGCGACACCGCGTTCATCGCCTACAAAAACGCGGTAGCGACCATGGCCGCCCTGCATGCCAGTTTCCGTTTGAGCGGGGGTGGGGAATACCTGGGTTTGTTCAGCCCGCAGGGAAATCCAGTGGATGAAGTCACGTATTGCACGCAAACCAATGATGTATCGTATGGGCGTAGCACGGCGGCTCCTTCACTCTGGTTATACTTCGGCGAGCCTACGCCCGGCGAAACGAACTCACCCTACGGCTCAGCGACCATGGAAACGCCCGGTGAACCCACTTTTTCGCTTTCTGAAGGCTTTTATCCAACACCGCAGCTGCTACAACTGGGCACGCAAGAGCCGGGTGCCGTCATTCGTTTTACTTTCGATGGCACAACACCCAACGGCAATTCGCCTGCATTTAACGACGATTTTCCGTTGAATCTCAACCTCAGTATCAAAGCGAGGCTCTACGTGCCGGGTAAGATGCCGGGCAGGGTGATTACGAAGTCCTATTTCATTAACGAAAACAACCAACTGCCCGTACTCGCTATCACCTCCAACGCCGCCAACCTTTACGGTTTCGATTTCGGCATCCTGCAAAATGCCATCAAAGACAGGGAAGTGCCCGCCACAATAGAATACTTCGAGCCGGGCACGGGCCAAAGAACTTTCCTCGCAGGAGTGGGCTTGCAGGTGTTCGGCGCCTCGATTTACAACCTGCCGCAACGCCCCATTTCGGTGCGTTTCAAGGAAAAATACGGCGACAAAATCCTGAAATACCCACTGTTTGAAGGTAAGCCCATCCCCCGTTACACGGCTTTTTTGCTGCGCAACGGGGGCAATGACTACAATACTGCCTATTTCCGGGACGGGCTTGGCGTGCACCTCGTGAAAGGCAAAATGGACATCGACTACCAGGACTACAAGCCTTGCGCCGTATTCATCAACGGTGCGTACAATGGCATTTACGAACTCCGGGAACGCCTCGACGAGCAGTATATCGGTAGCAACCACGAAATCAACCCAGACAACCTTGACTACCTCGAAGATAGTCTGAATGTGGCGGCGGGCGACTCCTACGGTTTTCTGAAACTGGTAGATTTTGTAAAACAAAACGACCTCGCCGACTCCACCATTTTTGCCCGTGTTGCTGCACAAATCGACCTCAACGAATTCACCAATTACCTGATTCACAGGGCATTTATCGGTTACCAAATCGCCGACCTCAACAACCGATATTGGCGCAACCGCGATGCCGACGGCAAATGGCGCTGGATAGCTGCCGACCTCGAACATGCCTTCGGCCAACTCAGTGGCGACACTGTTTCGGAAAACACCATCGCCAAACTCGCCGGGGTTTCCGGCAACCTGCCCGAATGGGCGACCCTCCTCTTCAATCGTTTACTGCAAAACCCCGGCTTCCGCGACGGCTTCATCCAACGCTCGGCGGCGTACCTGAACACCATTTTCCAGCCCGCCGTCACCCTCGCCACGGTGGACAGCCTGAAAAACCTGCTGCAAACCCAGATGCCAAGGCATATCGGCCGCTGGCATTCGCCGCCCTCCATGCAGACCTGGCAGGGCAACATCAACCTCATCAAGACCTTTTTGGAAAACAGACCTGCCTACTACCGCCGACACCTGACCGAACTATTTGGAAAACAGGACAGTGCACTGGTGTTCATGCAAATCATCGGGCAGGGCAAGGTGCTGGTAAGCGGTGTGGCTTTTTCCGAAAACATGCAAGGCCATTTTTTTAAAAACGCCCAGATCCAATTGCAAGCCGTGCCCGCTCCCGGCTACCGATTTGTGGCATGGCAGGGGCTGAACGCCGTTGCCGAAAATGCCGGCCTGACGCCGGTGGGCGACACCTCTTTTTCAGCGGTTTTTGTGCCTTTCGCCAATATCAGTATTATCCCGCCCCTCATTTCGGCCGACACTACACTGGCGGCAGCGGCCTCGCCGTGGTATGGGTACGAGGACATCACCGTGCTGCCTGGCGCCCGCCTGACCGTGGAAGCAGGGGCAACGCTCCTGTTGAGCGATGGCGTTTGTATCGACCTGAAGGGCGGGCTCTGCCTCAACGGCTTGCCCGACCAGCGCATCAGCATCGGGCCCGACCCCGTTCCTTCAGCAAGGCGCTCTTATTACGGGCAGTCGGGCTACTGGGGCAGCATTACAGCGGATACGCCCACAGATAGCCTCGTTGTCCGCTATGCCGACCTGCGGGGCGGCAGTTTCGGGCGGAACAGGAGCCGCCACTTTTCTACCGTTTCCACCTACGACTGCCCATTGCGGGTGGAGCACTCGACCATCACCGAAGGCAAGGCGCCACTCATCGCAAGGGGCGGCAGCGCTTACATCGGATATTCGGAGTTCCATACCTTTGTGCCTTCCAACGGCTTCATCAGCCTCTACGATATGGACGCCCCGCTCATCGAGCAGTGCATTTTCAGGGGAAACCGTGCCATCAACACCGACGGCATCGACCTCAAGGGTATCACTAACGGCATTGTGCGACACAATGAGGTGTATGGTTTCCTCGGCTCGAACTGCGACGGTATCGACCTCGGCATTTACACGCTGAACACCCTCGTGGAGCACAACCTCATCCACGACTGTTCGGATAAAGGAATTTCCATCGGCTCGCAGTCCAGTGTGCTTGTCCGCCGCAATGTGATCTACGACTGCGACCTCGGTGTGGCGGTAAAGGACAGTTTCGCCGTTGCCCACATCGACCAGAACACCTTTTACGGCAACCGCCAGGCAGTGGCTTGTTATGAAAAAAGCGCCCTGCGCGGCGGGGGTAAAGCCTTTGTGAAAAATACGATTTTGTCAGCCTCTACCGAATCAAGCATCTTTTTTGATACAAAATCCCAAATTCAGGTAAGTTACTCGCTCTCCGACCGGGAGCCCTTGCTCGGCACAGGCAACCTGCACGCCGACCCCGCACTGGCATACCCCTCGACGGGCAACTTTGAACTCTCGCCCGGTTCGTCCTGCATCGACGCCGGCGATCCTTTTTCACCCAATGACCCCGACGGAAGCACGGCCGACATGGGCGCCTACTACACCCACCTGGGCGACTACGGATTGACCCTGCACGTCAACGAGTTCAATTACCATCCGCCTTTCAATCGTTCCACCGGCGACTGGGTGGAACTGCATAACCGCAGCGGCCAGGCCATCAACCTTACAGGCTGGCGCATGGCGCAGGGACTGTACGAGTTTATTTTTCCGGAAAATGCTACTGTGGCGCCGGGCGGCTATCTGGTGCTTTGTCAGGACACGGCGCAGTTCAAACCGTTTTATCCCAATGCGGGCGCACTTGCCGGGAATTTCCATTTTGATTTCAACAACAAAGCGGGGAAAATCGCCCTGTACAACCCCGATGGCAGGCTCGTACACAGCGTGCGCTACGCGGACAGCCGACCCTGGCCACCGCTCGCCGACGGGCTGGGGGCTACCGTGGAACTGGAACAGAACCGCGAAGGTAACCTGCCCACCGACTGGCGGGAAAGCCACGTGCTGCTGGGTAGTCCCGGTCAACCCAACAGCCTGCCGCCCGATGTGTCGGGGCTGTTTATCAATGAAATACTGGCTTCCAACACGCAAACCCTGCCCGACGAGCAAGGCGAATATGACGACTGGTTCGAGTTGTACAACGCCTCCTATGACTCGCTGAACATCGGTGGGTTGTGCTTCCGCGACGCCGCCGACCAGCCTTGCCGCTGGCAACTACCGCTGCATTTTCCCGAAAAAACGACCCTGCCGCCACACAGCTTCCTGCTGCTTTGGGCGGACGGGCAATCGGAGCAAGGACTGCTCCATGCCGATTTCAAACTGAGCGCCGGAGGCGAAACGGTGGCTATTTTTCAGCGGGAAGGCAATGGCTACAGCGAGCAGGAACGCCTGAACTTTGGGCAGCAAAGCCCCGATGTGTCGTGGGGGCGTTACCCGGACGGCAGTGCACAAACGGTGTTTATGCAACCCACACCCGGGGCGACCAATTTAACCGCAAAAATCGACGAAATGGACGTACAACTTTTGGAAATGTACCCCAACCCTTTTTCACAGCAGCTCTATATACATGCCGAAAACGTAGAAAAACCTTACCGCCTGATGCTGATAAATATGTTTGGGCAGATGGTGTACGAGACGGGCAATTTGCGGGAGGGGCGTGCGAACTTGCACCGGAACGGGTTGCCCCCGGGGCTATATTCGGTGGTGATCCGGGATGCGAAGGGCAGGCGGTATGCGGGGAAGGTGGTGGTGGAGTGAGGGGACCGGGGCGAATGACGAAAAGTCTGCCGGATGGTTGGGGAATTTGGAACAAACCATTATTATCGCAGACGCAAATAAATGCCGGATGAACCGAAAATTTCTTTGTCATCTTTTAGCACACCAGTTGCGTATATCCAGCCAATTTGGTTGGATATACGCAACTGGTGTGTATGCCAATGGTATCGGGGAGTTGTGGTTGACTTAAGAATCTCGACCTCAGAGAGGCACAACGTTGGTAGCATTGGCGGGCAGTCGTTATTTGACTTCGGAGCGGACGTGGGAACCTGCCGAGGCTAAAGTTTTTTACTCGGCTTTGGCTTGCTCACAACCCTAAAATACCCAAAACCGGAACAACTTGCGGCTTTTTGGTTCGGATGCTGCCAATAATGCCCCCTGCAAGTAGACCCTTCCCATCCATCTACCATGGCACCACTTGTCCCGATTATTCGAGAGTGCAGGCATCATTTTTCCCACACGATTTTACCCCGAGGCATGGCGCGGCGGAGGGCTTCAATGTCTGCTATTTTTAGTCGGTTTCCCTCACCGTATTATTTCAAAACCAACTCTTTTTTAAAACAACGCATTCTATTAACCAGCCCTTACTGCTTCGTCGCTGGTTCAAAAATCTCTTTCAATTTCGCCTCCAATTCCGGTCCGCGTAGGTTTTTAGCAATAATCTTCCCTTCGCGGTCCAGCAGGATCGTGGCCGGGATGGAACTGATCGAATACAGTTGCGCATGCGCGCTTTGCCAGCCCTTCAGGTCGCTGATGTGGTGCCAGGGCAGTCCGTCCTGCGTAATGGCGTTTTTCCAGGACGTGGCTTCGCGGTCAAGGCTCACGCCCAGAATGTCGAATCCTTTGTCGTGGTATTTTTTATAGTTGGCCACTACGTTGGGATTTTCGCGGCGACATGGGCCACACCAGCTGGCCCAGAAGTCGATCATTACAATTTTACCGCGCAGGCTAGACAATGAATACATCGTGCTATCGGGGGTGAGACCGACCAGTTCCGGGGCTTCAAACCCGACCATATTGGTACCGGATTTGCGCATATCGAAATCCACGCGGCCTATTTCGCCCCAGGTATTGCTGCGGTACTGATTGGTGTATTTTGTGCCGTACATGGGGTACAACTGGCTGTTGCTGGCTTTCAGGCCGTTTACTACGCCACCCAGGGCCACGCGATACGTGCGGCTTTCCGCCGGCATTTTAGCCAGTTGCAGTTCGATAAACTGTTTCGTTTGATCTGGCGTCGCGCCGATCATCAGCAGTCGCTGGACATAATTGTCGAAGGCGTTGAAGACATCCGGGATTTCCTCGTAGCCTTTGTCGGTAAGATTTGCGTAACGGAAAGATTCTTTGCCGTAAAAATCGATCTCGGATTGCGCACCCGCTTTGTCCGCCACATACTCCGGTGATACCAGTACCGTCGCCATGCGCCACAGCAAAGGATTGGCAATTTTCACGGAATCCAGAAACTGGGTTTTGGCTTTGGCCAGTGCCTTGATTTTAGCGGTCGTGGCTTTGATGGCCGCTTCATCACCGCCGTTAAAAAACTGGGTGCGCAATTCCTGGCTTTGAGTTTTGAAATTTTCGGCTTGTTTCTGCACGTTTTCAAAGGCTTTATTGACCGGCGAACCGACGATGCGGCCTTTGTCCATATAACCGGCATGTGCCCACAGCGTCAGTTCCGGTTCTTCGCCCAGCAGTACTTTTGCGGCCGCATTCTCGTACAAACCAATACCGTAAAAACGAGGTTTGCCGGCTGGCACTACCACGACAAAAGCACTATCGGATGCCCGGCGACCGCCTTTGCCAACAATACGCATGGCCAGACCTGCCATATCGTACACGGTAATGCTATCCATATTGGCCGGTGCAGCGATAAGTTTACAAACCACGGTCACCGTCTTATTTTTAACAGCAGACTGTTTCTGGGCAGCCACCGTAAAAGGCAGACACAAAAGGAGGAAAAGGAAATTTTTCATGTTGAAGTATTTTATTAAAAGGGCGTTTGAACAGGCGGAAAATAAGCAGCAAAAAACGGGGCAAAAATACTACATTCACAACAACGAAAACGGACGATAAAAGTTAACAAGCGTCAAAAGATCGTGTTTTCGTATGTACCTGGCCTTTGTTTAGGCCAACTATTACCGGCCCAGTACTTATGTTTGCAGCAAAAAAATTGAACAACTTATTTTATGCCCCCACCATTACCGATGGTTTCGCCCGCCTCGATGAAGAAGAAAGCCGCCACTTATTAACGGTGCTGCGGCGAAAGGTGGGCGACCGGCTCCACCTGACCGATGGGCGTGGCTTTTTCTATGAAGCAGAGATCGCCGAAGCCAGCAAGAAATATGCCCTGGCGCGTATTCTTTCCCAACAACCCGCCCCGCCGGAACGCCCTGCCCGCTTGCACGTAGCGATGGCACCGGTGAAAAGCGGCGAGCGCTACGAATGGTTTTTTGAAAAAGCCGCAGAAATTGGGATTGACGAAATTACCCCGCTCATTTGCCAGCGTGGCGAACGCGGCCATCTGCGCATGGATCGCCTGGAAAAAATACTGGTATCGGCGATGAAACAATCGTTGCGTGCTACGTTGCCAAAACTGAATCCAATGACGCCTTTTGCACAAGTCGTACAATCGGCAACGGAAACGGCAAAATTCATTCCCTGGTGCAGCGATGAACCGTTACCACACCTCCAAACGCTGCTGCAACCGGCCCTGGACACCTTGATTCTGATTGGTCCGGAAGGCGATTTTAGTCCCGAAGAAGTGGCGCTCGCCCGACAACACGGCTTTGCGGAAGCATCCCTTGGCACCGTTCGCTTGCGCTCGGAGACGGCGGGTATACTGGTGGTGGCAGCGTTTAATTTAATTACGAATTAGGAATTACGAATTACGAGTTTTTCATAAGGGTGAATATATGGGATCTGGTAGAATTACCTTTGTGGAGTTTTTAAAGTATCCTAATTTTGCCATTAAAGCCTCGCTTCGTTTAATTTATAAGTAGCAAAAATTCATAATTTTTAATGCGCAATCCGCTGTCGGTTTCCCTGATTTACCAGCCACACCCCCACCAGCGTTACGACCATGCCCAACCCGGTCCATATATCTACTTTTTCATGCAGAAAAAACACGCCGAGGGTAGTCGCCAGAATTGGATTAATATAAGCGTACAAAGAAGAAACCGTAGCGCTGAGGTGTTTTAACATAAACATATACAGCGTAAAGGCCAGCGCAGAACCGATGATCGCCAGGTAAGCCACGGAGATCCAGCCTTCCACCGTGTGATGAATCGTCCAGGTTTTGTCAAAAAATATGCTTAAAACCAGTCCGCCCAGACCGCCGGCAGTAATCTGCAAACCGGCATTGTACAGCGGCGATACATCGGGGGAATTGAAACGTTTGGCCATGACGGTACCGACCGACCAGGTAATACAGGAGGCAAAACAGGCGATGGTGCCCCAGCGGTAGTCGGGGTTTAAAAAATCGTTCCAGCCGTGACTGAATATCAGCCCTAAACCTACAAAACCGAGCAGTACGCCCACGATGACGCGGGTATTAATTATTTCCGTACCCCGCCAGGCGAGATTGACCAATACAACAATCACGGGTGTCAGCGCGCCAATGACCGAGGCCAGTCCGGTCGATACATATTGCATGCCCCAGGTAATAAAACCGTTACCGCCGGTGATGGTGGCCAATCCGGTCAGTCCTTGTCGCAGCATATATTGCCGGCTGGGAATCGTCGCTTTCCCGGTAGCGCCGGCGATGCCCAGGAGCAGTAAACCGGCGGTTATTTGCCGGATAGCCACCAGCAAAAAGGGCGGAAAATCCCGCACCGCGTATTTGATACCCAGGTAGGTCGTGCTCCAGATGATACACAATGCTGCCAGCGCCAGGTAGGCGAGTCGCAGGATAGCCGCAGTAGAGTGCGTATTTTTTGTGTTGGGAAATTGCATGATACAAAGTGGGCAACCATTTTGCCGGGTTCCGGATGCACAGCATACGGGTACAAGAAGAACACAATAGGTGCGGCAGGATAATCGTACTTATTTGGTACGGCTTTTCCAAACCATCAAAAAATCATCCATTATATAATCTTCGCCAAAAGGCTGATCGATCCAGGATTCGATGACAAACCCAACTTTAAAGTAGAAATTGACACTTTTATAATTGCGGCGGTTCACGTATAAACGCAGTTCGCGCAAGTCGGGATATTGCTCCAGTATCAGGTTAAAGGTTTGATAACCAATTCCCTGGCGTTGAATATTGCTTTTCAGGTAAAATTTTTGCACAAAATAAACACGATCGCCGGTCGGTTGAATTCCGACATAACCAACCACTTGTCCGTCGGCGACGACCAGCCAAAATTCATGGCCTTCTTCCGTCATTTGCGCATGCAATTTTTCAGCGCTGTACATCCATTCGAGCATATACTCGATCTGCGCATCCGAGATAATTCCGGGATAATGTGCCCACCATATCTCCGTCGCTAACCGGCGAAGCAGTGGAATATCTTCCGGGGAGGCCTTGGCGAGTTGGACCGCCATTTTATTTGTTTTCCGCTTTGGCGTTTAGCATATCCAGCACCTCTTTGGTGATATCCAGGCTATCGCTGGCATACAGAATCTGGCCGCCCCGCTGGTAGGACATGATGTATTCGTAGCCGATTTGCGAAGAAAGCGTTTTCAGTTTGGCCTCTACATTTACATACAGATCATCGAAGGCTTTTTTCTGTTCTTCCGCGATTGATTTGCTTTTTTGGGCACCTTCTTCCTGGAGGCGCTGGCCGCGTAGTTGCAGGGCTTGTTGCTCTTTTTCGGCTTGCTGCTGCGTCATGTTACCGCCTTGAAAACGCTCCTGAAGCGCTGCGGCATCCTTCATTAATTTTTCTTCTTTGGCCGCCAGCACACTTTCGGCATCTTTAGCACGCTGCTCGATGACTTTTTTTTGCGCCTTCAGCCATTCGTATTTTGCATCCAGTGTATCCGCATTGACGTAGGCGATACGCGCACCACCTTGGGCAGGCGTGGCGGATGACACGATCTGCGCAGCCGGTTTGCTATTTTTAGCGTTCAAGTAATACAAATGCGCGACCGCCGCCAATAAAAGGACGTTCAGAACCAGCGAGAGATTTTTCATGGTACTATTGACAATTTTGAGTTTTAATTGATTGGTAAAGTTTCCAGATTCTGCGTAAGTTTCCTGGAAAACGCGGCAAAAGTAAGTGATTTGCCCCATGGAAGATGGAATTTATTCCACCTTATAGATTTATTTGTGGCTACAGCCCATACGGCCGCTGCGTTAGTCCTCTTTTAACGGATGCTGTACCTGTTCCCATTTCAGACCGATCATCGCTTCCAGTTGGAATTTTGCTAATTGTACATCGGCTTCTGCGCGGATTCGGGCTTCCTGTGCCTGGTAATACATGGTAGTGGAGGTGGTATATTCATCGAGTGTTTTCTCATCCGATTTATACAATTGCTGCACCAGGATGTAACTCGCATACGATTCCTGTTCTGCCAGGGTACGCGTATTGAAAATGGCTTTGGCCACTTTATAACTGGTAAAACGGCTCAGTGTTTCCGCCCGTATTTCGAGTTTGCGCTGATTGACCCGATGTTCCGCGATTTGGATTTCGCGGTTCCCTACCCGGTTTTTAGTCTTTTGGCTTAACACGCTGTACATGTTCACATTCACGCTAACGTTGTAGCGTGGATAAAATGCGTTACTCGTGACAATGCTGGTCACATTGCCGTTCGAATCGGCCACCGTGGTCTGGGGTGCCTTGCGCACATTGCCTTCGTTCAGGTTAAAGGTGCCCTGCACATCGCGCATCCACTCCTTACGGGTGTTTTTGGCCAGATCCTGGGCGTTTTTTACTTCATCCTGCACGATGGCGCTTTCTGGATTATTGAGCCAGGCCAACTGTACCAGGTATTCTGAAAAATCGCGGGCTTTGGTCTCTACTGGTATAATAACTGTCTCAAAATCAGTCTGTTGGGCGAATAAACTGTTCATCAGACCAAAGCAAAAAACAAGCGATATAAATGTGCGCGACATAAGAAGGTCAGTATTAATAGGGGGTGGAAGTCGAAACAAACGTGGATGGTTGCGGTTGGTAAGCAGGGTCAAAGTTCTTTAACGTGACCAATATGGCCAGAAAAATATTGTATATCACATTCATTGGCAATTGCAAAATGGCTTCCTGTGCATAACACGCTACCGCCAGCATAAAACACCAGGTGGTAATCCCGGCATAAATGGCTTTAATCCACGGATCGCGGCAACGAATGAAGTAATACAACCCCGTTCGAAGCACAAAAAAGTGCAGCAAAGTGTATAGGATCAGGCCAATCCAACCCAACTCTACGCCCATGCGTACAAAACTGGAGTCGTGCGGAAATTTGGACAATTCGGAATCCGGATTAAATCGTTTCCCCCATTGACCACAACTGCCCAACCCGCCGCCGATTGGGTGGCTTTGAATAAAAGGCTGAATTTTCTTCTGGTTTTCCAGGCGTAAATTCATGGAATCATCCTGTGAAGGTTTAAAAGCGGATTGAATCCGGTAAATAACCCCGTTCGAAGAAGATTTCAACACAAACCCTGCTCCCAGTACCGCAAGTACGGCCCCGATCATCAATACTTTACGACTCAAGGTCAAACCGGCATAAAACACACCTCCGACCGGTACCAGCGCAAATGCCGTCCGCGTACCCGTATACGCCAGTACCCACATGGCACTGACGAACATGACACCAAACAGCATCTTTTGCCGCCGGGTAGTCGGACCGGCAATCAGCGCCAGACAAAATATAGAAAAACAGGCCATCAGGATGCCAAACGTCGTTGGATCGTAACAAAACGACGGAATACGCATCATGCCCCATTGGTAATACAGTTGGAAGCGCTCCGGATCAGCCATCACCCAACCCATTTCCTGGTCGCTGAATCCGAAAAACTTTTGTTTCAAGCCGTACAAAGCGCTGGCAAAACAAATCCCGATAATTAACTTCAGCAGTGTCATCAATCCGGCCCGGTTATGCCGCAACGTGTATAAACCGATGAAAAATACAATTTGCTGTATAGCTACGCTGCGCACCGTGTACAGCCAGGCCAATTTAGACTCCGCCCAGGGATTCAACACTTGCAATATATTGAAAAACAGCCAGATACCGATCATTAAACTCAGTGGATGCCGGATAAAGGACCAATCCCGGTCCTTGAGTTGCCGCAGTAAAATCCCGACAGCGCTCACTAAAATCAGCAGGTCCAGCAGGGTGCCGATCGGAGCACCCGTATATTTTGCACCGAAGACAACCAGCAGCGACACGCATAACATCATCCCCAGCGCAAAGGTGATATTGAACAAACAAAACAACACCAACGGCACCCCGATCAAGACCAGAAACAAAACGAAACTGATCTTAAAATCCAGGACAGCAAGCAGGTAGGCTACCGGCAACGTGGCCAGCAGGAACAGCATCATGCCCAGCGGATTATTGAATTTTTGCACCCATAGCTGCTTGGACAGCCAGGTCTTAGTCCGGCCGGACAACGAAGTTTCGCGTGTAAAAAGATCGCCGTGTTGCATGTTTGTTTGGTAGTCCGGGACACACTGCCCCGGAAGTTTGGCCGGTTAAATTACCAGCACCTTCAGGCAAATGCCCAGCAAAGTAACGATGATAAATGCCAGCATAATGAATTCAATAAAACGCTGGTATGGACTGCGTTGTATTTTTGGATCAGACATAATACACGTACAACCTAGGAATGATAACAGGATGCTGCGGCACTTACATAACAAGAAACGTACCGCATTTTAGGTATACCGGCCGGGCGCACGCATTTATCACCGTACCACCGCGCGTTCCTGGAGCATTAATACGCCCTGCGTGGTATCTAATTTCGCCAGTATGCCATACGGATACGTTGCCTGATGCTCCACATGCCCTAATGGAAACCCGTACGCCACCGGAATATTCAGGTTGCCCAAACGGTCGGTCAACGTCTCGCGTAAGGACCAGGAAGGGCCGCTGCCTTTTCTGGGTTGGCAGTCTGAAAAAACGCCCAGCACAATACCCGCTGCCTGTGCCAGATGCGCGCCTTGCAGCAATTGGGTCAACATCCGGTCCAATCGGTATGGCTCTTCCCCGACATCTTCGATAAAAACTATTTTTTGGCGTAAATCCGGGCTAAACGCGGTTCCTACCATAGCCGACATCAAAGATAGATTCCCGCCAGTAAGTATTCCCGACGCTATCCCAGGCGTAATTACAAAGGGCTTATACGCATCTTCCAGTAGTTCCCATGTTGATGCCTCGGGTAAAGATATTGCGTAATTATCTACCGGCATCCACAAAACAGCCCGTAAATGCGCCACGGTATTGTCGGGAAAATCTGAAGACGCTACCGGCCCATGAAACGTCACCAAGCCGGTCCGCTGCTGAATAGCCAAGTGTAACGCAGTGATATCGCTATACCCTATGAATGGTTTGGGATTCCGCTTAATCAATCCATAATCAATACTTTCCAGCAATCGCGTACAGCCATAACCGCCGCGCGCACACCATACTGCGGCCACTTCCGGATCGCTGAATGCGGCATGCAAATCGGTCAGCCGCTCGGCATCGGAGCCGGCCAGGTAACCATTCTTTTGTCGTAAAAATTTGCCTTCCTTGACCTTAAATCCCAAACGCGTAAGACTAGCGACTGCTTTGGCAATTTTTTCATCCGAAATCGGGCTACCCGGCGCGATTAAACCGATTGTCGCACCCGGTGCCAGTGCAACCGGATGCAATGAGGGCAATTTTTTGCGTTTATTATTGCCAGTCCATCCTTTCGGTAGGGCAATTCCACTCGCGAGGGCTGCCAGGCCGGTCTTTTTAAAAAAATCACGTCGCCGCATTTCAATACTGCTGGAATGATGAATTATAAAGAATGAACCCCGTCATCGGAAATTATTTTACCGGCAAATCAACTATTATTGCAGGCCCAACCTCAAATTTTGATAAAAATACGCCGGACATACAGCCACCGGCAAACCAGCCAACACAGTAACATATAGCATAATGCAAATAAAAACGAACTGAAAGGGCCGGGCACTCCACCGTCGAATGGCCGGAAAACCGTCGTATAGACCCATTCGGCTACATTGGTCTGCACCAGATTTTGCTGCCAGGTAATGGTATACAATGTGATAATTAAAAGTTCCGACAATACATAGGCGAACAAGGGATTAGACCCGAATGCCAGGAAGAAACCCGTGCCATTCCGCCACTTTCGAATATCAATTACCCAAATGCTGGCAGCGAGTAATACCATCGATACACCACCCGCGTACAATACATAGGAACTCGTCCACAGTTTTTTATTGATGGGAAAAAACAAGTCCCACGTCAATCCGACAAAACCACAGATCAGCCCATAAAACAGTAAATCACGTACCAGCACATCCTTTTGCTTGGAGTAACTAGTCATCAACTGACCACTCAGCCAGCCCAGAATAACCGTTACCACAGCAGGAAGCGTGCTCAACACACCCTCCGGATCAAACGCAATGCCCTCGCCATGATACAGGTGCCGCTCGCCAAACAACCACAGATCAAGGCGCAATACCGCATTGCCCTGCAAACTATAGGGATCCATCATGCCAGGTGCGGCCAACCAGTACAGCAGCGCCCAATAGCCTAACAGCAGCACTACGGATAAGCCCATCAGTACCCGCCGATTCACATTCAGCGCGATCACGGCGACAATGCCGTAACATAATCCGAGTCGCTGCATTACGCCCATAATGCGCCAGTCGCCAAAGTCGCGCCACAGGTAGGGAAATTTATTCACAATTAAACCGACGCAAAAAATCAAAATCGTACGGCGGAGTATTTTCCAGCCTACTTCTGCCGACCACTTCCGATCATATTTAGCAAAGGAGAACCACATTGATACGCCAATGATAAACATAAAGGAAGGGAAAACCATATCGGTAGGCGTACATCCATGCCACGTAGCATGGCTTAACGGCTTGTAGATCAAATCCCAGGTACCTGGTGCCGCGGTATTAACGATAATCATAAAGGCGATCGTCAGGCCGCGATAAAAATCAACCGACAAATAACGGGCGCTGGTAGGTGTTTCAGACATTTGGAAGAGCGTTTTAGACGAACTGCAAAGGGTGCATGGTTTAAATTTCGGATCAGTACGCACCTAGAAGGTTATTTCCGGTGTTATGATGCAGCATTTAAACTTCGGCAAAATCCGCGCGCAGTCACTACTTTTGCGAAAAGTAGGGGTTCTCCCGATTTTTACGATTATTTTTTTAACCGCGTCTATTTTTACGCTCTTTTTTCTGGAAATATGCTTTTTGCAATCGGTACAAAAGTTCGCTTCCGCTTCACCGGAGAACGTGGTACGATCACGGCGCGGCTGGATGAGGAGATGTTGCAGGTACGCCTGGACAGCGATCCTGATCTGGAAATTCCGGCCTTTGAAGAAGACCTGATGCGCGATAGCGACGCCGAGCCTATCTCGGCCGGCGCAAAATTTATAGCCGGCAAACCAGAAAAAAAGCCGGAACCGCCGCCACGACGGGAAATAAAAGGCCAATATCTGATCCTGAAACCAAAGGGACTACAACTTTGCTTCGAGCCTATGCCCGGGCGCGACGGCAGCGTTACACGGTATAAAGCCTGGCTCGTCAATGATACCCTCCTGGAATTCTTAGTGGAGTTCGACCTTTTTACCCCACTTAAGGACCTGATTTTTGTGGAGGGCAAAATCGGCGCAACCACGGCTATGGAACTCGGTGATATTCTTTACGACGATCTGAATGAAGTGCCCGAAGCCATTATCGTCATTCGCCGATTGACTACGCAAGGGCCCGACGAACCACTGGAACGCAATCTTAAAATCCGCGCAAAACAGTTCTTTAATAATCAGCACACTGCGCCGGTCCTCAACCTGTTAACGCATAATTTTTTATTGTTCGACTCTTTTGAACCGGTCAATCCGGCCAGTGCAGAAAATGACCTGAAAGACTATACCCAACAAAATCTGCGCAAACCACGCGCCAATCGCGCCCCTTCTTCCACGCCTTACAAAGCCTTTAATGTCGAGGAATTCGCCAGTTTTATTC
Organism: Chitinophagales bacterium; assembly: GCA_038203695.1. Classification (GTDB taxonomy): domain Bacteria; phylum Bacteroidota; class Bacteroidia; order Chitinophagales; family Saprospiraceae; genus M3007. The sequence goes on along the minus strand of JBBRDQ010000105.1, from coordinate 404 downwards.
CTGAAATAGACCTGCATATTGAAACATTGGTAAACGGACGCGCATCGCTCGACAAAAGTGAAATTCTACGCATTCAACTGCAACACTTTCACCGCTTTATGGAAAAAGCAGTGCGCCTCGGCGTGCCCAATGTGTTTATTATCCACGGTGTTGGCGAAGGTAAATTGCGCGCTACCATTGCCGACAATCTCCGCAGTCATCCTTCCGTGATAAAATTCAAGAATGAATACCATCATAGGTATGGTTATGGGGCGACGGAGGTGTGGTTTTGAGTTTTGAGTTTTGAGTTTTGAGTTTTGAGTTTTGAGTTTTGAGTTTTGAGTTTTGAGTTTTGAGTTTTGAGTTTTGAGTTTTGAGTTTTGAGTTAATAAAAAATCCCTGTGCACATGTTATGCTACACAGGG
>JBBRDQ010000104.1:0-17211 GCA_038203695.1 Chitinophagales bacterium | reverse complement strand
GAAGGTGACAATGATCCACAAGAACCCTATCCGGTCGTGGAGCGCAATGTCGAGTTTTTGTTCAATGCCTTTCAACAGGATCTACTGCGCCGGCTGGCTGGCACCGACCCCGATTTTCAACTGCCCCAACTGGAAGAATACCTGCATACCCGGCGTTTTGCCGCGCGCAGCGGCGGCAGTATCTGGGCCGTGCGCCCGGCGCCATCCGCACCCGGAGATACCGCGAAGGCCCAAAGCGCCGGAGAGATCCAGTTGCCTTTGGCGGCAGCGGAAGTGCTCAGTCGGCTCAATGCGGCCCAGCAAACCTATGACCGTCAGGGCGACGAAGCACATTCCCGGCAGTTGCAGGCTTACCTCGACTGGACGCGCTGGGGACTGGCATTCCAAAGCGATCCTACAAACAGCGGAAACAGCAACGCCCGTCAATATGTCGAAAGTGAATTGCTGCAAATTTATACCGAAAGCGGACTGCGCGGCGAACTTGTCGATGCTACACCCGGGTCGTCACAGGCACAAAGTGTGGCCTTCGAACCGGTCTGGACCACCACAAATACCACGGCGGCCAATCAGATAGCCAGGCTGGCCACGGCACAAAATTTGTTGCAAATTTCATTTCCGGCAGCATTCGGGCAGGTACTGGAAGTGGTGCAAAAATCACTGGCTACTTTGCAAGCCGGCAATCCCGCCGATGCCTTAAAAATGGTGCAGGCTTTAACGGCCGATCAAACGCTGCTTACGCTGCAAGGCCAGTTACAGACTGCCTCCGACACTGTATCGGGCAGTTTAAACGATGCGGTTGCCGGTCTGGCCACGGAATTAACTACCCTGAATTCTGCGCTGGCCAACTCCTCCGCCAACCGGGGTATTTCCGATATTATCGCCGCCTATCAGCAAGGGGCAATGGACGGCGCGGAGTTGTTGAAGACATTCCGTCAACAGCAACAGGCTAATTTGTTTACCGGTACAAACTTAGTAGATACCCAGCAGGTCTGGTTATCTATGGAAGCCGCCGGTTTTGATGCGCTCAATGTGACAGTAATCGGCGCCAAACTATTGTCGGCGCAAGCGACTGCCCGGCAACTGATCGCGGACCTTCAAACAATCATTCAGCCGGCATTCAAGACTGCGCAACAGACCGCAGGCACACAGTTTCCGGTAGCGCTACATCAAATTTCCAGCGTGCAGACCCGGCTTACCGCTATTACTACGCAATTAGGTCTGCTCTCCGGCAATACGATTCCGGCTACCGTTGTGCAGTTGATGCAGGATTTAATCACTGCGCTACAAGGCATTTTACAGCCCGGCAATGTCAATAACACCTGCGCTACAGCGCTTTGGAATGCCTGGCAGACACTGCTCCCCTATTTGCCTTCCGGGCACCAGGTGATCCTGCTGGCGCAGGCATTGCAGGATGCTGTTGCGCACCTCCACTCGGACAATATAATTCAACGCAGCAATGCCTCGCCCTACTGGATGCCGCACGATCCGGTGCTGGTGATCACCCAACCAGATGACAGTCCGGAGACTTTGCTGCCGGTCAACCGCAACGGAGCGGCTACCCTGCTGCCGTCCCGTCAGTCAACCGATCTTTTGTCAGCACTGGCCTGGACGGATGGCACACATGCAAAAAACATTGACCTTGCTATGTTGGCCGGAAAAACCGCCGTGCCGCAGGTATCCGATAATCTCGGCAGTAAACAGGACATCGTGCAAAATCTGCTGTACGAAGGTTTTCTGCTGACTCCACAAGCCGCCTACGATGTGATCGTCGCCGCAGCCAGCATGGATGCAAGCAATGTTGCTATTTTGCAAAATATTCAACGGCAACTCTTTAACAATGAAGTAGCCGCACAGAAATATCAGTTAATACCACCCGTGGAACAAAACAGTTCCAGTTCGGTCACGCAAAACAGTACGACGTTTACCGGCACTTTTCAGGGCGTATTGCCCTACTATGTGGGCCTGAATCTGCTGGGCGACACCAATCCTTTTCTGCCCCTGTTCCTCGCCTGGACCGGCGAATTTGAAACCATCCAGTTGGACAGCGATACCAATGGCCATAACAACAGTGTCTTTCCGGCAGACTTCCTGACCAAAAATTTCCAGTTGGAAAAGGATCAGATTGAATTGGTGTACGGCAGTACAGCACCACCGCTGCAATGTTCCGACGGCTCGCCAGATCCGTTTTTGTTGAGCGGTCAAGTCACCCTTTCCACCCGCAGTGCCGATAATCTGCTCAACCAGATCCGGGTTTATTTCAGCAATACGACCGGGCTGGACATCACTCAGGGACAAATCAACCGGGCCACGCTGTCCAATGATTTTCAAAAAGACCTATACGACACCTACGAGTATTTTCGCACAAAAACCATTCTCTCGCAAGGTTTAAGCGGTTTTAACAGCAGCCTCCTGCAGCAGTTGCAGTTGTTGCAGACGCCGTTGAATAATATTGATAATTCTGACAGCGGTACCACGCCGTTGTTTATTTATTTACAGCAATACTGGAACGATCCACGCTGGAACAAAGCGACCGTGACCGATACGGCGACCACGCTTTTTCTGCCGATGCGCGCCGGGCGGCTGCGCTTGCAGGAATTGTACATCGTGGACAGTTTCGGCCGTTATTTCCAGATCGGTACGCAGGACAGCGATCCGGTGCAGAACCGGTTGATCCTGGCCGGCAGCCTCGAACAGCCGGGTGCGCCGCTCACACCGGGTTGCCAGCCCTCCGACAGCAGCAAAAATGACCTTTACCTGCCGCCGCGTTTACTACAGCCGAGCCGCCTGTCGTTCGACTGGCTGTCGGCGCGTGCAGAAGAGGGCGGTGAAAATACCTTTGTGGAGCGTACCCAACAGCCAGCCTTTACCCCTATCAACGGCTGGATGCTGCCGAATCACTTAGACGACAGTCTGGTTATCTACGATACCGACGGAACGCCACTGGGCGCGCTGGCCATCGAGGGTTCCGGGCGCACACTTACCTGGCGCTCCGTACCCTCCGGCGCAACCCAGAACCCCGCGCACAACGGACGCGATCAGATGGTGCAGGACATTGCAAGTGCCAACCCGTTCCTACAGGATTTTTTGGCAAATTTCGCCTTTCCGGCAACCGGGAACTCCTCTTTTCAGCAATTTCTCGATGCGCTGGATCAGTCGAAGGCATATATCCACACGGCTAATTTACAGGAAGATAAAGGCCTGGCCGTACTGATGGGCCGCCCCTTCGTGCTGGCACGGGCCGTGCTGCGGCTCGAACTGCTGGGCCTGCCGAATGTGGCGCTGGACGCACAGTCGTTTAACGATGCCGTCAACCAATTCAGCAATAGCGCCGGCTGGCAGGATTACGACCTGGCCGCCCGTTTTAAAGCCGGGATGATGGAGATTGCAGTGCCGGTCGAACTGGGCGACCTCCACCAGTTCGACGACGGGCTGGCCGGATTTTTCCTTGGCAACGACTGGAGTACCTTTTACACGCCGACCTCCGGCAGTAACAACGGCATGGTGCAGCAGTCCGGTTGGGGCACGATCCAGTTGCTGCCGAATGACAGCAGTCAGGCGCAATCCTTGGAGCCAAAACCCACCGGCACATCGCTTGCCGGCAAGCCGCAATCCGAACTGGTGGTGACGATGGTGCTCGATCCCCGCGCATCCGTACACGCGACCACTGGCATTTTGCCGGTACAATCGCTGCGCATTCCGCCTGTACAATACCAGAATACACTGCACAAACTGATGGTATATTTCCTGACCAATCCGGTGCTGCTGGGCAACCAGACGCACGACCTGCCATTGCCCGGCGAAACCGGCTATCAATGGTCGTGGGTGCAACCCGGTCAACCGGAAATCGCGCTCCAGCCGACCAGTGCGAACGACCATGCCTTGTTCAGTTATACCCCGCAACAAATGCTGGATGGATGGCTGAAACTTCAGCCGGATTAATTGTACGAATATTAGGTTTGAATACGCTCGTTTTACCAAATTCCTGCTTGCAAATATGTCGAATGTAATTTCATTTAGTATCCAGAATCCCAATGCCACACCAGCCGGCGACTCGGTCGTGTACTTAGGACAAGACAATACGCTCCAGTTCGTATTTACCAATAATGGGTTAGGCAATTATACCCTGACGCCGCAGGATACCTTTACAATTATCATCCCCGGCACGCTGCTCGCTTCGGCCAGTGCGGATCAACTAGAAAGTACAGACTGGGTGGTAAAATCCCTGACGCAGCCCACTACGGGCGCTGGAATTTTCACTTTTGAGTTACGTCCAAAAGCGGACATTCCGTTCAATAGTAAAAAACCTGTCTCTGTTGTTTTTCAGCACTGGAAAGGCAAAAAATCGGGCAACGATGATGTACAAACGCATTATTCCATCGGTGGCAACAGTCTGTCGGGTAGCGGTGAGAAATTATTTGTGCAGCCCCCGCCCGACCAGCCCGGCGATTTAAATGATGTTATTACATTCGAAGTATCCATTAATGACGATCAGTTGCAGGTGCCGCGCGGTACGGTGTATAGTTCTCCGCAATCCCTTACACCGCCCATTGCCAATCGCATTCACCTGAATCTCACGTACAGTGGAAGCAGTCTGGCCGAAAGTTGGGACCAGGAATATACGCCGCAGTTCATTATTTCTTTTTCCTACGGCGACAACGATAACGATCTGACCAACGCATTACAGGAGCATCAGCAGGGATACAACGCGCTCACTTCTGCCTGGAAAATACATTGCAGTGTAGAATCTGATGAATCCAGCCTGTGGATGCCGCCACCGACACCCGACACTACCGCAGGAACGCCGTCGTGGGTAATCGAACCGAACGGTAATGCAAACATTTTCACCGACAGCAATCCGAACCTGGATCTTATTTTTACGCATGTAATCACGATCCTACCAAAAGGTAACGCCACCATTTACGTGCAATGGGTCAATATCCCGGGGTATAATTCCGGCAAAAAAGCGCTGAATTTGCCCAAAACAGTGCCGCAGCCAGTCGTACTGGCCTTTTCCGCACCGAATGGACAACTATCCGAAACCTGCGACGGCGACAGCCCCGTGCAACTCGTATGGAAAACGTTCGCGGCCAGTGAAGTTGAAATTGACTGGATGGATCAAGGGGTTGCCCAATCCTCAAAAATAGCGGCTTTCGATCCGCTTCCGCAATTGATCTATTCCGGCGGTAGCAGTAGCGGTATTACGACCGTCGACAGACAATGTGCATTCAACCTTACCGCCATCGCTACCGGCGGCAGTGCATCGCAGCAAGCGGGCCCTGTAATGGTATATAAAACACCCAAAATCGACACTTTCACCGCAGTAATCGGGTACAATACTACTGGAAACGCCCATATTACCTTCGGGTGGTCGGCAGAAAATGTAAGATCGTGTACGATCCAGGGAATTGTAAACGGACTAGGGTCTTCTTCTGACAAAGACCCATACGTACATCACCTTGATTCCGGCAATACCCTTATAATGACCTACACGCTGATTGCTTATGGCGCGAACAATCAGCAGGATACCCTTACGGTACAAGGGTCATTTTATCTGGAAAATACCGTCCAGTTGCCAATGGGCATGATGTTTCCGAATTCTATTGCAATCATGCCTGATGCAAGTATGGCTTTTGTAGTGGGCCAGGAAGACCTGCAATATATCAATTACTTTAATCCTGCACATCTGCCGGCGACTACCAGTGCTGTTTCGACCAGAAGTATGTTTCCCGATCACTGGCCTACCCGCATGGCCATCAATGCGGATGGAAGCCGGGCATTTGTCGTTTTTACCAACTGGTACAATGCCCAGGACAACGACTTTATCCTGTTTTTTGATCCCAGAGAACTGGGTCAATTGGCGAATTATGCCAGCAACGTGGTAAAAGTAGCCTGCTACGGTTGTGACGACATCAAGGTATCTGCCGACAATCACGTTTTTGTAACCATGCCGGGTACTACCACGATCGGCGTATTCGATGGCAATAATCCGCCGGCTGCAATTACCACGCTGATACCATTTGTATTGCCAGCCAGGAACGGGAATTATTATTGGGAACTTATGCACGTGTTGCTAACCCCCGACGGTACGCGTGGTTTCGTTACAAATGGGTCGAATGTGATAGCCTGGTTTGATTTTGGGAATGGTACGGCTTCCAATGTAACCTACATTACGAGTACCGGTGAGTATACGACGGATTTTTTCACCGGACTTTCCATCACGCCGGATGGTAAAAAGGTGCTGGTGAACGGCCTGAATGGCGGTTTTATATTTGATGCCATCAACCCACCCGTTACGCTTACCCAATGGTCGGTAAGGGGCCCTGTTACGGAACTCTCAGCGATATTGCCAAACGGGTTAATTGGCATGCTGCTGAATGGTTCCTATGTTTCCAGTAATGGTAATAATCTCAGCAGTTTTAGTTGGTTTGAGTTGAATAACCTTCCTGTTACCAACACCTATCCAACGTCCTTTGATTTTGGAGCGATAAATACACGGCTTTATGCCGTGGCAGTCGCACCAGATAGTGCGCGGATATTTGTCACAATGGCGGGCGGCGGAGGCGGGGCGGCAAATATTACGGTGTTTTCCATCAGGTTTGCCCCCCAGCAGGTTGTGCAAAACACACTGGAATTATTTGCCGGTTCCGATATACTGTTAATTGCCCACCCCTCATCCGCCGGTGGAACGCCTGTCAACTTTGCCATCGACAACCCCGAAGCCAATGGCGATCCGGTCCTCTATCTGGGACAAGACAATACGCTCCAGTTCGTATTTACCAATAATGGGTTAGGCAATTATACCCTGACGCCGCAGGATACCTTTACAATTATCATCCCCGGCACGCTGCTCGCTTCGGCCAGTGCGGATCAACTGAGCAGTACCGATTGGGTGGTAAAATCTCTGACGCAGCCCAGTAATAGCGATGCGAATTTCACTTTTGAGTTACGTCCAAAAGCGGACATTCCGTTCAATAGTAAAAAACCTGTCTCTGTTGTTTTTCAGCACTGGAAAGGCAAAAAATCGGGCAATGATGATGTGCAAACGCATTATTCCATCGGTGGCAACCGTCTGTCGGGCAGCGGTGAGAAATTATTTGTGCAGGACCCGCTTAACCAGCCCCGGAACCTGCCCGACGATCTAACTTTTACGCAGCCCTATATCAACGATGACCAGAATATAGTGCAAAATGGCAAGGTGTATATTACGGATCAAAACCTGGCATTGCCGATTGACAACCGGATTCATCTCAACCTCACCTATGGCGGCATTGCTTTAGTAGAAGCATGGGATCCCAGTAACAAGCCGAATTTTATTATTTCCTTTTCCTATGGCAACAACGCCGGCGACCTGACCGATGCGCTTAAGCAGGGTGCGCCGGATTACAACCCCGTTACCTCGGCCTGGAGCCTAAAATGCCAGGTAAAATTGGTCCAAAATAGCCTCTGGAAACTTTTACCCCCGGACACGGCATCGGCAACACCTTCCTGGACAATCGAACCGGTGGACGACAATACATCGCTTTTCACGCGCAACAACAGCAGCCTGGATATCATTATCAGTTCGGTAATCACCAGACTGGCGGAGGGCAATGCCACGGTGTATATCCAATGGGGGGGCGATATTCCGGGGTATAATCCCGGCTGGAAAGCGCTGAATCTGGAGAAACAATTGCCAACCCTGCAATTGATAAAGTTTGATAGTACGCAAACTAAATTTACCATCCATGATGTGAGCGACCTCATCAACCTGGTGCTGCAATGGGAGATGACCAATGTTGCAAAAATTACCCTCGATTTTAACTTCCCGAACCTGACCATTCCTTCGCTAATCATACCTTATACCGGTCAGCAGCCCGTATTGCAAAAAGAAGATGCGTACAATATCCCGTTCCCGTTAAAGGGTTTTGAATTTAGTGGAGCATTGCTAGTTACCTGTACTGCATCGAGCGTCGACGGCCAGCAAAGTCAAAGCAGTTCCACAACGATCCACATTGATTTTCCGCCGGAGGTAACCGGTTATACCGGCGATGTACAAAGCGATGGCAGTCTGCTGCTGTCATGGACGACCAAGGGAGCCACCGGGGTTAGTATTCCAGGTATTTTAGCCGAAAAATTGGATGCAAATGGTACAAAACCAGTATTGGGTTCCGAATTCCTAAGACCCTTGTTTGGAAATCCGGCCTATGCAATAACGGCCCACGGACCCAATGAAGACAGTGCTGCCCGGAATTTTCAGCACCAGACATGGAGAACGGTAGCGACTGTTCCACTCCTCGCCGACACCGGTAAACCACTAGCCGTAACGCCAGATAATAAATACATCTTGGTGGTGAATGTCGGTACGAGTAACACGATAACCGTCATTGAAGTCGGCACATTCAACGTTGTTGCTACCGTAACAGTTGGTACAAGCCCGATCAGCATTGCCGCCGCTCCGGACAGTAGCCGCATTTTTGTAAGCAATCAGAAGGATAACACCGTTTCTGTCATTGAAGCCGGTACATTTAATGTTATCGAAACAGTTCGGGTTGGAGACTGGCCCCTCTCTGTTGCTGCGTCAGCACATGCCCTGGTCGTCGCAAATGAACAGTCCCCAAACGTGATGATACTCGATCCACAGTCGTTGGAAAATAAGGGTCTGATAACAGTCGGAAGTTCGCCCTGGTGCGTTGCCGTTTCATCCGATGGTCACTATGCTTTTGTGATGGATCTTATGGATAAAACCGTATCGGTAATTGACCTGTCACTTTCTCCAACCCATTTACAGGTTATTAAAACAATACCGGTTGATCATCCGTGGTCTATCACAGCGTCGCCGGAAAATAAATATGTTTTTGTAGTAAATAACGGCCCCAGCAACGTACAGGTAATTGCTATCGATTCGTGGCAGATCGTGCAAACAATACCCGCTGGAAGCAGTCCGTGGGCTATTGCCGTAACTTCCGATAATACGTATGCGTTTTTGGCCGATGAGCAGGATAACACCGTAACCGTAATCAATCTTGCAACGTTGCAAGTCATCAATACGATAACGCAACAAAATAATTTGACCGGTGATATCGCGATCTCCCCGGATAATAATTTTATTTACCTGGTCAGTTTCATCCACGATATGGATACGGGTGAATTTTCGATATCGTTACTGGTGCTACAGGAATCCGTCACGCTGTGATCCTCTACCCCTGCGCCGCTAGTAAATACAGAACGGCCATACGCACCGCCACGCCGTTTTCTACCTGCTGCAGGATAATGCTGTGCGGGCTGTCGGCGACATCGGAGGTGAGTTCTACGCCGCGGTTGATCGGGCCGGGGTGCATGATGACGATCTCGCGGTTGAGTTCGTCCAGCATCTGCCGGTTGATCCCGAAATACTGGTGGTATTCGCGCTGGCTGGGGAAATATTTGATGTCCTGGCGTTCGAGCTGGATGCGCAGCACATTGGCGACATCGCACCAGCGCAGCGTGTCGCGCACGTCGTGACTGATCTCGACGCCCAGCGCGGCGTAATGTTTCGGAATAAGGGTCGGCGGACCGCAAACCCGGACTTTTGCGCCTAATTTCTGCAGACAAAACACATTGCTCAAGGCGACGCGGCTGTGCAGGATGTCGCCGATAATGGCAATTTTTTTGCCGGTCAGATCGCCTAATTTTTCGCGGATCGAAAAAGCGTCGAGCAACGCCTGGGTCGGGTGTTCGTGCGTGCCATCGCCCGCATTGACAATATTGGCGGGAATACGGGTAGACAAATACACACAGGCACCCGGTGCGGGGTGGCGCATTACGACCATGTCCACCTTCATGGCCAGGATGTTATTGACGGTATCCAGCAGCGTCTCACCTTTGCTTACGCTGCTGCTGGAGGCGGTAAAATTGACGATATCGGCACTCAGGCGGCGCTCGGCCAGTTCGAAAGACACGCGTGTCCGGGTGCTGCTTTCAAAAAACAGGTTGGCAACCGTGATATCGCGCAGACTCGGTACTTTTTTGATCGGGCGGTTGATGACCTCCTTGAAATTGTCGGCGGTTTCAAAGATGAGCCGGATATCCGCTTCGGTGATATTTTTAATGCCAATCAGGTGGCGCGTAGAAAGTCCTTTTGACATGGTTTATTTTTTATCGAACAACAACACTGCGTCATCGCCATGAATTTCCTGCCAGTGTACCCGCACGTAGGCTTCATCCAGTGCATCCACACTCAGTCCCACGTAATCGGGCTGGATCGGCAGGGCGCGGTTAAAACGGCGATCGACCAGCACCAGCAACTCCACGGAAGCCGGCCGGCCATAATGCTGTAGCGCCGTAAGCGCGGCAGAAATACTGCGACCGGTGTAGAGCACATCGTCCACCAGCAGGACTTTTTTATCGGCTACAATGAAATTGATGTCGTTGGGATGCGGGGCCAGGGGGCCATTGGGCATGCGAAAATCGTCGCGGTAAAAGGTAATGTCCAGTTTTCCGTATTCGATCGGTCGGTTGTCGAGCAGTTCCTGCAAGCGCTGGTGAATACGGTTGGCCAGCAAGGTACCGCGCGGCTGGATAGCAATAATACAGGCATTGCTGAAGTCGCCCCAATCTTCCAGCAACTGGTGGCACAGACGCTCGATAATGAGCGCAAAGCGTTCGCGGGTCAGCAGTGTTTTTCCGGCTTGCATCATGCGGCAAAGGTAATCGTTGTGAACAATAAAAAAATGTTAGTTTCCTGTGGATAACCGGAGGATAACTAAACCGGCCCAAATACCCGGCTTTCCGCCCAGTCCAGTTATCTTTGCCGGCTAAAGTACCCAATTTTTTGCCCTTTCAAAACCTTATTCATTCAAAACCAACGCAATACGATGTTAAAAGACATGGGAAAAGTAATTACGATTGCCAACCAAAAAGGGGGTGTCGGTAAAACCACCACCGCGATTAACCTCGCTGCGTCGTTGGCTATTTTGGAAAAAAAGGTATTGCTCATCGACGCAGACCCCCAGGCAAACGCCTCTTCCGGGGTCGGTTTGCCCGAAACCGACGGTAAAATCAGCCTGTATGACTGCCTCGTCAGTGGCATCGATCCACGCGAAGCCATCATCGAAACGGATACGCCCAATCTGCACTTATTGCCTTCCAATATCGACCTGGTCGGCGCCGAACTGGAACTGGTCAACAAACCGCACCGGGAATATATCCTGCGCGGGATTGTCGGCGAACTGCGCCAGAACTACGACTACATTTTTATCGATTGTCTGCCTTCGCTCGGCCTGATTACCGTGAATGCGCTGGTAGCCGCCGATACGGTGCTTATTCCGGTGCAGTGCGAAATGTTTTCGTTCGAGGGACTGGCCAAATTGAAAAATACTATCAACCTGATCAAACAGGGCTTTAACCCGAATCTGCAAGTCGAAGGACTGCTGATCTCGATGTACGACAGCCGCCTGCGCTTAGCCAATGCCATTGTGGAAGAAGTGCGCAACAGCTCGAACGATTACGTATTTGAGACGATTATTCACCGCAACAGCCGGGTAGCCGAAGCGCCGATGTCGCACACACCGGTGGCTTTATACGATGTGAACAGCAAGGGCGCAGTTAATTTTTTCAATCTGGCGGAAGAGTTTCTGCGGCGCAACCAGAATTAATTTGAGATAGTGCAGTGTATTCTAATTTTGAGGATGCAATGACACAAGTAATGGAGTATATAAATGTGTTCCATTAATCGTGTCCGCAGTGCCTCAAAAAATTCATCAGGTAATACCATGTCAAAAAAACTAAATACAGGCGGCATTCGCACCTTACTGGGCAATCCCGGGAAATTAGAGCAAGCAGTACAGGAAAACCCGCAGGAAGTGGTGCGCGAACTGACCGGCAATGTGGCGATGCTGCCAATTGCGCAGATCGAGACCAATCCATTTCAGCCTCGTACCGAATTCGATCAGCAGGCGCTGGACGAACTGGCCACCAGCATTCGGGTACATGGATTGATCCAGCCCGTCACGGTACGCCGCCTGCACGATAAAGCCTATCAACTTATTTCCGGCGAGCGCCGTTTCCGGGCCAGCCAGTTGGCGGGTCTGACGGAAATTCCGGCCTATGTGCGCATCGCCGACGACCAGCAAATGCTGGAAATGGCGCTGATCGAGAATATCCAGCGCGAAGATCTGAATGCGGTGGAGGTAGCGATTTCCTACCAGCGCCTGATCGATGAATGCAACCTGACCCACGATAGTTTGTCCGATCGGGTGGGCAAACAACGCAGCACGATTACCAATTACCTGCGCCTGCTGCGCCTGCCACCGGAAGTGCAACGCGCCATCAAAGAGCGCAAACTGACCATGGGTCACGCCCGCGCCCTCGCCGGCGTGGATAACATTGCCTTGCAACTCACACTCTACCGCCAGATCATCGAGGAGGACCTGTCCGTACGCGCCGTCGAAAGCCTGATCGCCGGTTATCAGGCCGAACGCAATGGGAAGAAATCAAAATCAGACAGTCGCCTGCCGGAGCATTTGCGCAATATCCAGGATCAATTCAGTTCGTTCTTTGGCGCAAAAGTGCAATTGAAACGCGATGACAAAGGTAAAGGCCAGTTGGTGGTCAATTTTGGCAACGACTCCGAACTCAACCGCCTGATTGATCTGATCGATAAATAATGGAAACCTGGTCCGCCGATAAGTCGCCCGTTTTCCCCAGTCACGTTTTTGTGGCGGAAATAGACGGTAAAAAAGCCCGCACCCTGCGCGGCTTTTATCCGCGTATTGCCAAAATACTGCATTTTCCCGACTACTTCGGTAAAAACCTGGATGCCCTGTTCGACTGTCTTACGTCGCTCGAAACCGTTGGTTTACAGGAAGTTGTGCTACTCATTAAACACAGCGATCAGTTCCTGGACAAAGAAAAAGACGAAAAACGGCGCGCTGCCCTACAAGTGCTCAAAGACGCCGAAAAGGCAGAGAACCGGTTCGATGGCGTCACGTTCAAAGTGTTGCTTACTTGATTCAGCCACAGCAGGTCTTCCGCTGTGTTTGCCGTCCAACGCAAGCTCAGCGCTGTAGCAGTGTCTCTGACCTGCTGTCCACGTACAGCACTATGATCCACCAAATGGCCGCAAAAGCCTTATCTTTCATCCAGTGCAGTTCTTCCTCCGCGTCTCTTTACAAACCCAAGCCCAGCGCCGCCGCAGTGTCTCCGACCTGCTGCCCGCTTACAGCACGATGATCCATAAAACGGCCACAAAAGCCCTATTTCTTCCGGCATTTCTGGTATGATGTGGATTGATTGTAGGGTAACCCATCATTGTGCTGTACCTTGGCAGCAGGTCAGAGACACTGCTGCGGTGCTGGGCTTGGTTTGGAGCGGAACACCTGCTGAGGCTAAAATTTTAAAACTCGCAGGTCTCGTGCCAATAAAATGTGCAGTAGTATGGATTAGGTGCCAACCCTGAACTTGGAGTATTTACCGGTTTACGATCTTGATTTTGTGGGGATGGGGAGCGTGCGCACAAACACATCTATCATCTTGAAACCACCGATTTTAATCGGTGGCTAAGCGAACCTTATCCATCCCATCAGCCTTCTTTTCAGCGCATCACATCAAAAAAGTGGAGGTGGATGTTTGAAAAGAAGGCTGATGTGGTTAAGTGTTAGGCTGGGCCGCCCGTTGAAACGAGCGGTTACAAGATGTTTGATGTGATTGGAGGGACCCTATTGGACATTTTAGTTTTCATTATCAGATCTTTCTCATTTTTAAAACTGGCATATCTCGTGCCAATAAAAATGTCCAGTAGTATGCTAAAGAATTATCTTGCTCGCGCGAAGCTATTCAGCCACAGCAGGTTTTCCTCGTGTTTGCTGTCAATTACCTACATTCATCAAAACCCGGTACAAGAAAAATGGCATTTAGCCACCAATCCGGAAGATTATACGTATTCTTCAGCATCTTTATAGGCGCTTGGTGAGTGATGCTGGCCTTTTCTACGGCATTTCTGGTATGATATGGATTGATGGTAAGATGGAACAAATCATCGTGCTGTACCTTGGCCGCAGGTCGGAGACACTGCGGCGGCGTTGGGCTGGGGTTTGGCAGAGTGGAGCGGAATACCTGCTAAGGCTAAAAGATTCGTAATTCGCAATGGAAGATTCGTAATTAATTCATAGCCCCTTAACCTCCACATTCACCTTTCCTTTCGAAAATAAATTGACCCGGATGCTGCCGGGCGTTACTTTGGTATTCTCCACGGTAACACTATCAACCGTGCCATTAAGCGTGACGCCAGGTTGCAAAATATAGTTGGTCAAGGAGGCCTGGATGGATGTCTTCAGCACTTTAATATCTTCATCCAGCGGAAACACCATGGCCTTGCGCATCTGGTTTTTGATCGGTCCTGAAAAAAGCCACGAGGCGGATTTAAAGAGAAAACTGCGCGTATCGACATGAAAATCAAGGTCTTCCATTTCGATCTGGTTTTTCTTCGCGTTGTAGGTGGGCCGGCCGATAAAGTAAATATTGCCGTTGAAGGTGCCGCTCAATTTTGAATTCACCACCACTTTATCGTTGTTGCCCCACAATTGAATATCTTCCACTTTGACCTTGTTTTTGCCCGACTCGAACACCTGACCGATCATGATATTTTTAGCGATCCGCTCGGCTTCCGCAAAAGGTACATCCGTGGCAATGCGCACTTGAAATTCATCGGGTGAATCAGCGATGACGCGCAGATTGGGCAGTAGTGAATTGGCGCGGAAGGCCGGTTTTTGCCCGAAAGTGACATCGTTGATACATTCCACGCCAATTTTAGCGATGATACTATTCCAATCGGTCGTCACGGGCGTCATACCGATACTAATGGGCGTTGATTTTACCCACATCTGGTAGGCCGAGTCGAGCAACACCGGTTCCTGCAAAGCATTCCAGGCCTGCTGCACATACGGGCGCAGGTTTATCTGTTGGCTGACGTAGCGGTCGAGCGACTGACTTAGCGATTTTTTACTGCGGTTCAGCGCCAGATTTGCAATCGTCTCAACATTGATAGCGCCCAGTCCGGTTTTCAGCACCGGTTTGGTCAGCCATTCGTGGTATTCTACGGTCGTTATGGTATGGAGCGACCAGTCGGGGTTAATTGAAAAATCGGTTTTAAAGTTTAAAGCCAGTTCGCCTTCCGCTTCCGCATCGGCAACCAACAAATCTTTTTTCATCCATAATTTCAATGGAACGCGGTATTTAATAGTGTTTCCGCTAACAAAAAGGCTGATATCTTGCGTTTTTACTATTTTTAACATCAGTCCGTCGTTGTCGTTATCCGAGAACGAATAATCTTCGTAGAGCGCGCCGGTGAGGCGGCTGTTGAGGCTACGGGTTAACTCTTCTACATTGATGCTGACCGGAATCGTGAGGGTCGAAACCAGCGGCTGTTCCGCTGCGGCTGCGGTGTATGATTCCGCAGGTTTAGGCGCGTTAGTCAGCTGCGCTGTTTTGCAAAACGCCAATAAAAACACGCTGCCGCAGAGTAATAAAAGTACTTTTTTCATGAAATGGAGGGGATGCTTTACTTTTCAAACGCGTCTGCCGGTACCGTGTCCGACACCTCGATGGGAATCAGGACTCTTCTTGGGCCGCGGCTGCTCGACAACATAATATTGCCGTATTTTTTATAATCCGCCCAGGGGGTGGTAAAGGCCGGTTTCGGATCGCTGAATTTCTCAAAATAGGCCCATTGGGTCACCAGGTGCGACTGTTTATTGACCCACACGTGGTATTTGTTATCTGGGGTCACGCCGACGCCTTTGAAGGTAAGTTGCAGTAGATCAGCGGCTTGTCCATCTTCGGTCGTGGAAGATTCCAGGTATTTCAAGGTTACGCCCGGGTCGCGTAATTTGAAGGGCATCAGCAACCAATACGAATCATTGATCCAGGCTTCCCGGCCGATACGGAGGTATTTTTTCAGGGTATCCGGCTCAGTTTGTGCTATTCCGTTGATCCAGACTTTACTGGCGCTGTCATTGAGATTCACAACCAGAATCAGCGGTTTTTTCAGGTATTCAATCCGCACATTACCGGTGTATTTGTCCCACAACAACATGCGCGCACCAAAAAAATTCCAGGAAATATAACGGGTCGATTCCCACGCGTTTTTCCCACCCATGGCCTCCATCGCTGCATCGGCAATAACCATGGCTTTGGGGTCGGAGTCGCTGGGATCGACACTCGGCTGCATCGACAAGATCGCTTTATCGGCCATCGGCATGGTATTATGGTGGCAGGCCAGGGTGCCTAAAAGCAGGGACAAGCCCAGTATTTTTACAGTTAGATGTTTCATTTTCGATATTTTAAACAGAAATTCCGGAAAGTACTTTTCAACTACCTAGCATTTCAATGCCAAAGATACGCGCTGTTGCACATTAAACGCCCGTGCTGGAGCGCGTTGTGTAAAGTTGCCGCTGTAAACTTTGGGGGGTGTCACGAAATGGCAGATGATAAATCATTGCAATCTGGGCAATGGACCGATATATTTGTAACATCAACAACGGACGCTTATTTTTTCATCCACCATTCCTGACTTATGAAATACTTTATCCAATCTTTTGCCGTGCTCTTCGCCCTGGTGCTTTTTACACCCATCCAGTCAAATGCGCAGACTCAACCGGATGACCCAACCACCCGAAAAAAGAAAAAAGAAAAACCGCCGCGTTTTGAGTTGGTCTATGACCTGCTCTGGCTCATTGACAAAAATACGTTTCCGGCCACTTCCCTGATGGGCCGCTATCATTTTAAACAAACCGAGACAAAAGGTATGGCATTGCGTGTGCGGCTTGGAGGAGGGTATGAGCATAGTAAACTTTACAGCGATATTTTCAGTCCTGGCCTCGACTTTGATATTTCAAGCCGTCCATTTATAACAACGAGAGTTGGACTGGAGTGGCAAAGAAAATGGCCTAAAATCCAACTGGTATATGGGGGCGAACTGGAATACGCCTATTCAAATAAAATGGATCAAGATGGTTACTCGGAAATTTACGACGGTGTAAGACAATGGTTTGTTTTAGATACGGATAAAAAAACAACCTCTGCGGGAATCGTAGCATTTCTGGGTATCAAAATTCCTATTTATCGTGGCATTTCTATTTATGGAGAAAGTAACCTGGCCGGTCAAATTTCAAAGTACCATACGTATGGAAAATATTA
Organism: Chitinophagales bacterium; assembly: GCA_038203695.1. Lineage (GTDB taxonomy): Bacteria > Bacteroidota > Bacteroidia > Chitinophagales > Saprospiraceae > M3007. Next base: position 60 of record JBBRDQ010000104.1, on the reverse strand, counting down.
TACAAATGCAAACTATCCAGATGGCGATAGTTTTGGCAGATTAGATCTTCGCGTAGACAC
>JBBRDQ010000103.1:0-17345 GCA_038203695.1 Chitinophagales bacterium | reverse complement strand
GTCATCAGGCGACCCAAATGTACATGCTCCAAAAGACTGAGTCGCACCCGTGGTGTTTGCATTTAAAACGGTGCTACAAGTCAAATCAGGATTGACAGTTAAACTAATTGCACCCGTACATTCATCATTAACTGGTGGTGGTATAAGTGTCAATGTTAAGGTAGCGATGTTACATCCTACAACATGAGTATATGTTCCACTTGAATTATATGTTGCGCCACTTATGGGCCAAGTATAGCTCGTTCCAAAAACTGATTGTGACTCACTTCCTGTGGTTGTTAATACATCCACCACAATCGCGCCCGACACCGCGCTCGTAGCAGGTGGCGTACAAGTGCCACTCACTACACAATAATAGTACAAAGTACCCACCGAGGTAGTCAAAGGTGTATAACTGGCATTGGTAGCACTCCCGATTAAGGTGCCACCGCTGTTTGAATTGGCAGCATTGCTGTACCACTGGTAAGTCAGGCCGGCACCGGTCGCTGTAACAGACAGTGCTGTAGCCGTCGCATTTTGACAATAAGTAGCGGTGGGTGTAGTTTGGCTGCCGATGCTGGGCAGGGCATTTACAATCACTGTGGTCGCTGCCGACGGTGCCGAAACACAGTTGTTGACAGTTACCTGCACCGTATAGGCACCCGCTGTTGTAGCAGTATAGGTAGGATTGGTTTCCATATCTATTGCGACACCTCCTATAGACCATTGGTTGCTGCTGGCTGCGGAACTAGTTAACAGAATATTGCCACCTGGGCAGATATCAACCGTGCCATTGGGGGTAATAGTTGGTGAGGCCGGTACTGCATTTACCGTCACCGGCGCAGTTGTGCTGCTACACCCGGTGCCATCTTGGGTAAACGTAAACGTAGCCGATTCAGCCGAAAGACCCGATACCTGACCACTGAGCGCTACCGAAGCCACTAGTGGTGCATTGCTCATCCAGGTGCCGCCGGTTGCGGGCGTTAAGGTGGTATTGCTGCCTACGCAGATAGCCAGTCCGGTGGTGTTGCTGATGACTGGGTTGGCATTGACTGTTATGGCCTGAGAAGCAGAAGCCGTGCAGCCGTTGGAACCAGTCACCGTTACTGTATAAGTATCCGTAGCCGATGGCGTAAAAGCAACGCCATTCGTAATACCGCCAGTCCAAGCGTAGCCAGTGCCACCGCTTGCGGTCAAAGTAACCGATGACCCTGTACAGATCGTCCCGTCATTGTTGGTGGTACCCGATGTTTCTGCAATGGCTATCGAAACCGTCGGTGCTGTATTATTTAATGTTGTTGTAGCGCTTGCGCTGGACGTGCAACCGTTCGAATCCGTTACTGTAACCGTGAACGTACCAGCCGTTGTGATGGTCGTTGAGGCAGTAGCAGCACCGTTGCTCCAAATATAACTTGTGCCACCACTTGCAGTCAAAGTCGTGCTTGGCACACTGCAAGTCAGGGCCAAACCATTGTCGTTGCCAATCGAAGCACTGGGCAATGGATTGACGGTGACTGTTTGTGTCGTCGTAGCAGTACACCCACTGGCGTTTGTCACAGTGACGGTGTAGGTAGCCGTAGCCGGTGGCATGAAAGCAGTGCCGTTCGTAATGCCACCGCTCCAAGCATAAGACGTTCCACCGCTTGCGGTTAAAGTAACCATTGAACCGCTGCAGACAATGCCGTCGTTGGCAGTACCTGAGGTTTCAGCTATAGATAAAGCAGGTGTTGGCAACGCATTGACGGTAACTACTTGTGTCGTCGTAGCAGTACACCCACTGGCGTTTGTCACAGTGACGGTATAAGTATCCGTAGCCGATGGCGTGAAAGCAGTGCCGTTCGTAATGCCACCGCTCCAGGCATAAGACGTTCCACCGCTTGCGGTTAAAGTAACTGGTGCGCCTATACAGATCGTACCATCGTTGTTCGTCGTACCAGATGTTTCCGCTATTGTTACTGAAGGAGTTGGGGGAATACATGTTCCTCTTACCCTTACATCATCAATAACCCATCTCTTATTGAGATCATTATTAAGCATAGCAATTCTAACTCTAACTTGCGTATTTACATTAGGGATATTAATGGTTACGGTAGATATTCCACCACTTCCAGAAGATGAAGTTACTGCTGTTGGAATATTATTTCCATCATAGGTAATTGTAGATGTTCCTGTAGCAGTAAAATCCCATCTTTGGTTGGCCGCAAAACCTGCAATAGTAAGTTCTGATGAATAAGTTGTTCCTCCATCAACACTAATTGACACGGTTACAATATCAGCACCGTCAATACCATTAGTTGCATTCACAGACATTCCTGCTAATCTAAAATCAATAAAAGCATTAGTATAACCGCTTAATGATTGATTGGCGAAAATTAACGTAGAAGTAGTATTAACCGCTTGCCAACCTCTACTACCAGAAACAAACAAATTAGCATTAGCTGGAAGGCCGCCACTTCCGTTAGTTCCAGTAGAATTAGCTCCATTTGTATTACTAAAAGAAAGAGTAGGTGTGGCAGGGCTTGTTTCGAAATCCTGCAAAGATATTGTTGCCTGCCCCCAACTCACATTAGGCACAATAAACATCGCCCCCAAAAGCAACAAGAAACCAAGCATACTTTTCTTCTGCGCGACTTTGTGGGCATCGCTCCGGAATCCATTTGTAAAAAGCGGACGTTGTGTACAATTTTTCATATTGATTTTTTTTGATCAAACTGGCGCAGATCGGCGTGCCGAACGAAACCGTACTGATGGAAAGGTAGATATACAAGAAGGTGGTGAAAAGGCATAGAAGTAACTGTACAAGCGGGTTGCTTATACGGTACGATGATCCAGCGTTGGCCAGATCAGGCAAAAAAATGGAATCAGCGCGGTCGCTGGTACGGATCGGGCGACTTAATACGCCCGCAAAAGGGCCAGGAGATAGGAAAAAGCAATGTCATGGAAGAAGGTTTTTCGATATTGGTGAATAATAAGTGACCTTATCATAAACCGTGCAGTTTATAATGAAATCGTGGCTATAGCAGCCGGCAATAAAAATGGGTGGGAGGAGTGGTGGATTAGGGATTATCGAACCGTTATAATTATGGCAAAGATAATGTCCTGTAAAACTGCAACAACTTGACCCAAATCAAAAAATATAGATCGAATGTTACTTTAATATTAATACCCGGGTACAATAACAGCATACCGTCCGCCTTTACCTTATTCGGTGCAGCATGGCCTGATCCAGGTAGATTCAAAGATGGTAACAAGTGTTTGTTTTCGCCTTGGCCCTTATCTATAATAGAGGCTCTAATAGCATACGCATTGCTTTTGTAACATAAATGCTACAGCATACATTTCTAACCAGTAGCAAGTTTTTTGCCGCGCACCCGGCTTAGCGTAGCCTGATCCAGATTGAGCAGCGATGCCACATATTTCAAGGGGATACGGCCATTCAGGTGCGGATACCATTTCAGGAATAACTGATAGCGCTCCAAGGCGCTTTTTGTGCTGATTATCAAGCAGTTGCGCTCCATTACACGGAGATGGGACTCCGCTAATAAACGGCCGAACCGCTCTAAAAACGGGTAGTCCCGATAGGCTTCATGCAGCACGTCCCGTTTGATCTCGATGACTTCTATGGCATCGACCGCCTTCAGAAAAGTGTTGCCGGATACACCGGAAAAAAAACTGTCGGTACACGCAAACTCGCCTTCAACACTGATGCAATTGGTCATTTCCAGATCGTCCAAGCGGTAAAAATTGCGCACGACCCCCTTGCGGATATACAAAAGCGGATTTACGGCCAGCATGGTATCAAAAAATAGATGGCCACGGTCATAATGTTTGGTCGCGCCCAGACTTAAAACCTGTTCCAGCACTGCCGGTTTGATTTCAAATGGCTTTAAAGGGTTCATTGTCATCGTTGGTTCGTATGGCGTATACATATACGTGTTTGATTTTAAGCAGGGTGTACTATTTTGTCTGTATAGGGATATTGTTGCCGGTTGTCGGTATAAAACGGATGGCAACACCAAGGACAAATGCGCTATGGGGCAATGTACACGGTATAAGCCGGTATAATTCACCGAAACTCGGCACGGTCAATTGAATAACTAACAGGGATACTTAAAAAGGGCGGTAAATTTCGCGGATCAATTGATCAGTAAAGAAGCACAGCGTATATGAACGGCAAAGTCCATATTACGGTAAGTACAAACAAGAATGACTTGGGTGAAACGTTTCAGGGGTATTGGAAGTCGTATTTTTTGGAATTTGGTTATGAGTATTGGAGTGGATAATTCTTAATATCATTTTCAACAAAGGTATCGTTTTCAATAATTCGATGCATTTGATCCAAATCAAAAAACACAATTTTAACGTTTCATCCAAAATTTACTTTTATCCGGCTTCGTACACAGCATTCATTTGCGCGGATCGCTGTTTTTTGCCACGCACCCGGCTTAGGGTAGCCTGATCGAGATGCAACAACGTGGCGATGTGTTTCAAGGCCACCCGGCCATCCAGATGCGGATACCACCGGCAAAATAAGTGATAACGCTCGGCAGCGCTTTTAGTACCCAGCATGCGGTAATTACGCGCCAGTATACGTACATAATATTCGGCCAGCAGGCGACCGAATTGTTCCAGCGAGGGGTCGTCGCGATAGGCCATATCCAGCGTCTCCCGCCTTATTTCAATAACCTCCGCCGCCTCCAGCACTTCCAGAGAGGTGCAACCCAGTGAATGGGAGAAAAAACTTTGGGTACAGGAAAACTCGCCTTCCGCGCTGATCCAATGGGTGGTTTCCACTTCGTCAGGCCGGTAAAAATTGCGCACTACGCCTTTTTTGATAAAAAGCAGGGGAGCGGGTTTATGCGTAGTCTCAAAAAAAAGATGCCCCCTTGCATAAACCTGGGGCGTACCCAGGCTTAAAATACGATCGCAGATAGGGGTGTGTACATTTAATTGTCGCAGTAAAGGCATGGTAAAAGTGGAGATTAATGGTATCAATATGGTTATAAATTAAGGTAAATTAACTACTACAAAATTAGTCCAGCCTGTTTTGGGGATTTCTGGGTATTTTCGGGCATTTATGGGGAATACATTCTACAATGTGCCCCATTTTGTTAAAATATACGGTGATTGGGAGCGCTATTTCGAGCGTCTGCATGTGCGGGACGCGCCAGCAGGGTCGCCGGCATCGATTATTGCCCCACTTCTCCTCCCCCCTTCGCGCGCTTTACCTCCGCTCCAGCTATCTTTGTGCCAAAAAAAGGACGGTATGGCAACGCAATCCAACAATCCCCTGCACGGCAAAACCCTGCAAATGATCTTAGAAGAACTGCTGACACACTACGGCTGGGATGCGCTAAGTTATCACGTTGATATAAACTGTTTCAAAAACGATCCGAGCATCAAATCGAGCCTGACTTTTTTGCGCAAAACGCCGTGGGCCCGAAAACAGGTGGAAGACCTGTACCTGGAAATGGTGCAGGAGTAGATAAAAAAATTGCCAGCGCCCCGACAACTCGGAACACTGGCAACGATAAACGAGTGTAATTTGGAATGTTGACCGGGACTTAATGACGCACTACTACTTTTCCGTTGCGGATCTTGCCATTCACCTCCAGCCGCAACAGGTAGATACCGTTCGGTAGATCAGCCGTGGAAATTTGCTGCAAACCGGCGGCAACTGTCTGTCGGGACACCCGTTGTCCCAGCGAATTGTAGAGGCCCATTGCACCGGCAACCTCGCTGTGCAAACCAAAATAGGAGGCTGCCGGATTCGGGAATACCACGATAGCGTTGTCTTCAGTCGCAGGCGTCGGCGTGGAAGTGGTGTTTACGACTTTCAACACGTTATTATTGGTGATGACCGGCGGGTTGAAATCGAAATAGATCGCGGCACTTTTCTCCACCGTCGCGCCCACGGGAAGTCCGGGCACCAGATCCATTTCATACTGAATCGAACCGATGCTGCCGGCGTAATCCGTCGTAGAATCCTGTAGGTTAATATTCGGGAAGCGGAACACCAATACATCATTATCGCCTTCGATCGACACTTTCATGGCGTGGGAAGCCGTCAGGTTCCGCAGGGTTGCCAGGTTCAGTTGGTGGTCGAGGGTATCGCGTACGACGACATTGTCAGCCGCCGCATTGCCGGTATTCTGGAAAAATATCTGGTACGTTATCCTGTTATCGACATTGCGCAGGATTTCGCCGCCATCGTGCGGATTGCCATTGCGTGCCGGGAAAGCAAAGACACTGTTCGGGTCGAAAGAACCGACCACGGTGCTCTGCAAGGTTGAAATGTTGTTATCCGGGGTCGGGTCGCCACTGGAAGGCGAAACGGTAGCGCGTGTTAAAAATGCCGTATTGAGTGCCGTACTGGTCGGTGTCACAAAATCCACCTGTAGCAGTTCGCAACCGCCGGGCGTAATACCCGGGAAGGTGAAATTGGCCGTGTTATTGGGCGTACCACTATTTTCACTGCCGAACGCGAATGCGCCGGTATGCTGGGAAAATGCGGCGGCGGCGGCACTGCCCAGAAAGTTGCCGAATTCCAGATCTACAGTGCCGGCATTGGCCGTATTGCCATCGTTGCAGATTTCAAAACGGGTAGAGTACGGATAACCCGGCTGCGCGGTCCGCAACGCACGATGGTGGATTCGATGATCCTGCGCCGTGGCATTGTAGAAGTGAAAATCAAGTCCGGAATAGGTAGTGCCGGTGAGGGTATTGACCGTATACGTACCGGTCGGCGGACAAACGATGTCGGCCAGGTTGTAATTCGCCGGTTGAACGGAGAAGGTACCGGCCGGCACCGCTGCGTTATATACGCCATTGGCATCAGTCAGATTCAGCGCGCCGGATGGCAAGGTGCGCAGAAGCTGGTACGGAATACCGGTGGCGCCCGTGCAGCCCGCTACACCCAGGTCATTTATTAAAGTGCCGCTAAGCGAGGCGTGGCAGACGTTGGTAAACTGTAGCGTATCGTCGCCATACAGGCAAAATTCATAATATTTCACGCAGGAAGCCCCCCCGGTAACGGTCACCGAATAACAACCGGCAGTAAGGTTATACACATCAGGCGTAATCGCACCGAGACTCCAGTTGTACTGCACCCCCGGCATGGTCACATCCAGGATCGCCGCCGAGCCGTAGCCGGTGTTACAGTCGATATCATTCCAGACTAATCGCGGATTGAACCCGCCCGCATCCGGCACATTGGCCACACTGTAAGCGGAACAGGAATTATTGGTGGAGAACACATTCAACGAATACTGCCCGCCCTGAAGATTTTGCAGGCCACCAATATTATTGACTGAAAAACCATTTGCGCCGTACGCATAAAACGAATAAGGTGCTGTTCCTCCGGTAATTAACACATTCAACGCGCCGCCGGTGCCGGCAGCGCAATCGGCGGCTACAGCGCTAGTTGTAATGGTAATCGGAGGGGCAATGGGTGGTGCGATGTTCAAAGTTTTGGTAAGTGTACAGCCCAAAGCTGTCGTGACAGTTACTGTGTGGGGTCCGGAAGTGAGTGCGGTGTTCCAGGCATTGGTTATGCCGTTGTCCCATAGGTAACTGGTACCGCTGTCAAAATTAACCCACGCGTACCCGATGGCGGTATTGCCGGCGTAACATTTTGGAGATTGGTCCTGCACGGTTAAATATGGAATGTTGACCGCCGCCTGACCGGAACTGCCACATCCATTGGCGTCGACTGCGGTCACCAGATAGGTGCCGCTGGCGAGGTTGCTGAGCGACGGACCATTTTGGCCGTTGTTCCAGGCATACGTGATCGGCGCCGTGCCATTGGTTAATTGCGCCAGCACACTGCCGGTATTGGCACCGGTGCAAACGACGCTGTTGGTCAATACCAGTTCGTTTTTCACCGCCGTATTGGTCGAGCGGGCGCAGCCCAAGGCATCTGTCACGGTAACGGTGTATACGCCCACCGACAATCCAGTCACCGATTCACCCGTCGCACCATTGCTCCAGAGGTACGAATAGGGCCCGTAACCGCTGTAGTCCATCCCGGCACGCAGTTCGCCCAAGGCAGGATTGGTGCAATTTGGCTCCTGCAACGTGGCAACCGACGCCTGTGGGTAGTAACTGCCGCTGATCCACTTTACCTCATACGCACCGACCGCCGTGCAGCCGGTCGCATCCGTCGCAGTCACAGTATACGTACCGATCGATAAGCCCGACACGGTCGCACCGCCCTGACCGGTACTCCAGACATACGTGTACGGCGCAAGTCCACCCACCGGGTCTACGGTCAGTGCGCCCGCGTTGGGATTACAGTACGTCGCGGGTTTAGCATCGGAAAGGTACAAGTCCAAATCCTTGCTGTTCAGGATATGAGTATGGGTCACTGTAGCGCCGGAAGCATCCGTGATCGTGGCATCATAGGTACCTTTCGTTACATTGCGGAGGCTCAATGCGGTAGAGCCGGTACTCCACAGGTAGGTAAATGGCGGTACGCCCTGGGTCGGCACGATGGTGATGATCCCGTCGGCGGCACCGCACGAAGATGGGTTTTCATCAGAAAAGAAAAATTGCTGTGCATTCGTTTGGGTAGCCAGCAAAGCCAAAAAGGCCAGCAGCAGAAAATTATGTTTTGTGTTGCGCATATAAGATGTTTTTTGGGGAATACGCAGGGGTAGCGGCCGGGGTTGGGCCGGAAGAGATTTATTTTAAATAAAGCCGGTTGGGGAGTAAGGGTGTCTTCTACCTTTGTGTGTCTGTAAAAGTATACGCATACGACCTTGGAACAACAAAACGACCAAAGCCTGCTAGCCGCCCTGCGCCTGGGCGACGAAAGTGCCTTCGATACCCTGTTTCGGCGGTATTATGCGCCCCTGTGCCGGTACGCTTACCCGCTGACGGATCATGATATCGACGAGGCGGAAGAGGTGGTACAGCAGATCTTTGTAAAATGCTGGGATCAGCGGGCAACGCTTGCCGTACAATGGTCGGTCAAAGCCTACCTGTACAAAATGGTGTACAACCGCTGCCTGAACCGCATCCGGGATGCCCGCACCCGGGAACAATATAAAATCTACAATGCGCAACAATTGGAACAAGGCCACGACCCGCAATCCGGCAGCGCCCGGGAACTCAGCGAACGCCTGCAAAAAGCCTTGCTGGCACTGCCCAGGGAGTGTCGGCGGATTTTTGAATTGAGCCGTTTTGAGGAGCTAAAATACCGGGAGATCGCCGACCAGCTGAATATTTCGATCAAAACCGTGGAAACGCAAATGGGCAAAGCCTTGCGGATTTTACGGGTTGAATTAGCGGATTATCTGGTGATGATATGGTGGATTTCGCCTCTCTGGGGCTGTTTTTTTACGTAATGATGCGAATATTGGGTTAAAACAAAAAACCGCCAACACTGACACTGCGCGACCGATAAACCAATCACCAATTACCCACCATTCAGACATGACAGAAAATTACCCGAACATAGATGCGCTGCTGGCCAAGAAATTTGCCGGTGAAATCACTTCCGGCGAGGAGGCGACGATTGCCGAATGGCTGCGTGCCTCGCCAGACAACGCCCGTTATCTGGCCGAAGCGCAGTGGCTGTGGGAGCAGATGGCTGAGGCGCGCATAGCGCCTGAAACAACGGTGGACACCGAAAAAGCCTTGCAAAAAGTGAAGTTTCAATGGCAGCCGGCCCAGCCGGGCGTTCGGGCGCATTCATCGCGGTACTGGTGGCCGGCGGTAGCGGCAGCGTTCGTACTGGCGGTTGCAGCCATCTATTTTTTTAGTACAAACGCGCCCGTCCAGCCCGCATCGATTGCTGCACAAAATAACCTGCTGACCGATACACTGACCGATGGGTCGGTGGTTACGCTGAATCGCCATTCCGATCTGGTCATTGCCAGTGGATTCAATCGGCGCGAGCGCCGCATGCGGCTGAATGGCGAAGGTTATTTCAAAGTAGCCCGCGATACCGGCCGGCCGTTTGTGGTGGACGTGCAGGCGCTGGAAGTAACCGTAGTTGGTACTGCGTTCAATATCAATGCGTTATCGATACCGGGATCCGTGATCGTGACGGTGATGGAAGGCAAGGTTTCACTAAAAAGCGGTACCCAAACGGAATTGCTGACGCCGGGCGAATCGGCCGTATACGAACGCGCCACCGGTAAAATAACCCGCCAGACAGCACCCAGCCCCAATGTGCTGGCCTATCAGAACCGGCGGTTTTTATTCGATGCCACGCCTTTGCAAACGGTTATTGCGCAAATAAATGCCGCTTACAATATCGAGATCACCCTGGAAAATCCGGATTTGAATGCCTGTCCGCTGTCGGCCCGTTTCGACAACCAACCGCTGGAACGGGTGCTGGATATTCTGGTGGAAACGTTCGCTTTCGAGATAACACGCACCGGCAATACTGTGGTGTTGAAAAAAGGACAATGCGAATGAAATAATGATTAACCGTTAATGATTAATCTACCTATCAGTTAGTAAACCAAACAATCCTAATTCTATTGGTGAAAAGAAGATACCTGCTGCTTTTATTGCTCTTTTATACATGCACTGCCTTCGGCACGGAAGTGCTCGACCGCATCATCGATGTACAGTTTGTGCAAACACCGCTCAAGGATGCCCTGACGATGATCGCACAAAAAGGCGGATTCGAATGGTCGTACAACGCCAATATTCTCGACGGCCATAAAAAGGTCAGCCTGAACGCCAAAGACTGGACTATCCGCGAAACCATGCTAACCTTGCTCGGCAAGGGATATGATTTTCGGTCGAATGGCAATTATTTGATTATCAAAAAGATAAAACAAACGCCAGCCCAATTAAGCGGGTACATCAAGGACCCGAAAACCGGTGAACGGATCGCCGGTGCCACGGTGTACGACAAAAAAACCCTGCGCGCTACCACGACCGACTCGAACGGTTATTACAACCTGAAAGTCAACAGAAGTGCCGATATCGTGGTGAGTAAATTGAATTTCCGCGATACGATTTTGCAGGTCCGGCCGCAGTCGCCGCGTTTTGTGAAACTGGATTTGCAGGAAATACCCCGCGATACCGCGCCCCTATCGCTCGATCTGGAGCTTGAATTCCAGCGCGTGCGATACCACATCAATCGCTTCTTCGACGCTACCGTAGAAAAATGGCACGACCTCAATTTGCGCGATTCGCTGCACCGCCAGTGGCAGGTGTCTTTTTTGCCGATGCTCGGCACCAATCACACCCTGAGCGGAAAAGTCGCCAATGACTGGTCGTTGAATATCCTGGCGGGCCACGCACGCGGGGTGGACAAACTGGAAATCGGCGGTGTCGGCAATTTTACCCGCGAGTATGTGCGCGGCATCCAGATAGCCGGACTTTTTAACCTCAACAACGGCAGCACACCGGGCACCCAGATAGCGGGGGTGTACAATTACACCGCCGACACCTTACGCGGACTCCAGATCGGTGGCGTGCTGAGTTTTGCCAGTCATACCCGAAACGGCATCGGACAAATCAGCGGCATTTCAAATACGACGCCGGACGGAACGCTCGCATTGCAAATTGGTGGCATTGTCAATTTCGCCGATACGATTCAGGTGGCCCAGATCGCCGGGATAGTCAATAGAGCGACCAGTATACAGGGCGTGCAGGTAGCCGGAGTGACCAACTACGCCAACGAAGTAGATGGCATACAAATAGCGGGCATTGCCAACCACGCCCAAAAAATACGCGGCCTGCAAATCGGCTTTTTCAATTCCGCCAAGGAATGTTCGTGCGTGCAAATCGGTTTATTGAACCGGGTCGGCGGGCGTTTATTACCGATTATCAACTGGGGAAATCGGCGGATATGAAAGACCGCCCCCTTTATTCATGTCCCAAAGCCAGTATTTCCCGCGCCCGCTCCACCGCCAGATTAAACTCCGGCAGCACGTTTTTCTTTCCCACGAGAAAAATGATCCGGTGTCGCTCTAACTGTGCATAAACTGCTGGTTTTACGCCCGCTAACACCATTTTGGTATTTCGGCTTTGCATGGTTTTGATAAATTCTTCTAAACTATGCACGCCGGTCGCATCGATCAACGGCACGTTGCGCATCCGCAAAATGAGTACCTGCGGCGACTTTTCCACGCGTGGCATGGCAGATTTGAACTTGTGCGCCGCCCCAAAAAAGAGCGCGCCATTGATCTCGTACACTTCAATTCCCTTGGGTAAATAGTACTTCGTCATAGCGTCGTTATCCGGTGTTTCATCGTCTTCGCCGGCCGATTCGGTCAGGTCGCGTATTTCACTTACCTCCGCCATATTGTACATAAACAGGAACGCCGACAACACCAGCCCGACCTCGATAGCCAGGGTCAGATCGAACAGCACCGTCAACAAAAACGTGGTCAGTAATACAACAATGTCTGATCGCCGGCCGCGCAGCAGTCCCACAAAAGAATGCCATTCGCTCATATTATAGGCCACCACGACCAGGATACCCGACAGGCAGGACAGCGGAATGAGTTTGGCCCATTGTCCGAAAAAGAGCATAATAACCAACAAGGTAAGCGCGTGGATGATGCCGGCCACTGGGGTTTTGCCACCGTTTTTAATATTCGTCGCGGTGCGCGCTATAGCTCCGGTAGCGGGGATGCCGCCAAAGACAGCGGAGCCTATATTGGCGATACCCTGCGCCACCAGTTCCATATTGGAACGGTGGTTGCCGCCCGTCATACCGTCGGCTACCACCGCCGAAAGCAGACTTTCGATCGCGCACAGCATGGCGATGGTAAAAGCCGGCTTGATCAGGTTTTGCAACATCGCAAAATCCACCTGAGGCAGCACCGGCATTGGCAGCGTATTCGGAATATCGCCGAAGCGGCTGGCAATCGTCTCCACCGGCAACTGAAAAATCTGCACCACCAGCGTCGTCAGCACAATCGCGATCAAAGAACCGGGTACCTTTTTGGTGATGCGGCCAAACCCCATGCTGATCACCACGGTTCCGATCGCAAGCGCCGCCGCCCAGTAATTAACTGTCGTAAAATGAGTGAAATACGCCCACCATTTTTCATGAAAATGCTCCGGCACTTTGGCCATTTGCAGGCCGAAAAAATCCTTGATCTGAGTCGAAAAAATCAGCAGCGCAATGCCACTGGTAAAACCTACCACCACCGAATACGGAATAAATTTGATCACGCCGCCAAAGCGCGCTATCCCCAGCAGGATCAGGATCACGCCGGCCATAAATGTCGAAATAATCAATCCATCCAGTCCGTACTGCTGCACGATGCCGTACACAATGGGCACAAAAGCGCCGGTCGGTCCGCCGATCTGTACGCGACTGCCCCCCAATACGGAAATCAGCAATCCGGCGATTACCGCTGTCACCAGACCCTTGTCGGGGGTCACGCCGGATGCAATCGCAAAAGCGATGGCCAACGGTAAGGCGACAATACCGACGATGATGCCGGAAGTCAGGTCGGCTTGAAACAACTGACGCGTGTAGCCTTCTTTCAGGACAGAGAACAGTTTGGGCTTTAGCATAATGCGCAGATAAAACGTAAAGGTACTGTTACCCACCCCACTAAAATCGGACCGTACATGAAAATGCGTCGTCACCGTCTTGCCAGAAAAATTACGGCAAGCGCCTGCAATTATAACTTGCTTATTTTTTCAACTAAATGCTGGTTGTCACCTTCGAAAGCAACGTAGTAATTGCCGGCTGGCCAGGCTGAAAAATCCACTTCCAGGTTCGCTGATGTACCGTTGATGGTTTGCAGCAAAACGCCGCTGTTGTTGTAAATTTTGAGGTCCACCAGTGAAAAATCCGGGATTCGGATGGTTAGTCGTTGGGAGACCGGATTCGGAAAGCAATGGATCCGACTGGCCGGTGGCACCTCCTGGCTGGCAGTGGTGCCACCAGTGGTTGTTTTCAGAATGGTGCCGGTCGCTCCTACGACATACCCGATTTCATCCGAGGGAAAAAACACCCCGATCAAACCATGCGGAACTGACGGTGCCACCTCCTGCCAGGACGCGCCACCGTCGGTCGTTTGCTGGATCGAAGCCATACCGGATGCACCGCCGACAATGTAACCGGTTTGGTCGCTGGTAAAAAACACGTCCAGGTTTCCAGACATATTGACCGAATTTTGCACATTCCAGGTGGTTCCGGCATCGGTGGTCTTGAAAATACCGCCTTCCCAGCCCACTACGTAGCCCGTCTGACTATTGGTAAAAAATACCGATTGCAGGTTGCTGGTCGTGTTCAGGTTGATAGCCGTCCAGTGGTCGCCGCCATCGGCTGTTTGTAAGAGTTTCGAACTGCCCGGAGCGCCCCCGGCCGCAAATCCGTGCAGGTTATCCTGGAAAAAAACCGATTGTAACGTGCTGGTGGTTCCGGTAGTTTGCGGGACCCAGTTTAAGCCGGCGTCCTGAGAAACCAGGATCGCACCACCGCTACCGGCTGCGTATCCGGTGAGGTCGTCCACAAAGAAAACCGCTTTCAAAAACGCAGTGCTGCCCGTCACAATGTGCGTCCACGTCGCGCCATTGTTAGCGCTGCGTAGTACCAGCGATGTGCCGGTATTAAAATCCTCCCCGACGGCGATGACGGTGGTATTGTCCACGACCCGGATATCTTCGATGACCCACAAATCTTCCCCTTGAAAACGCAGGGTCCAGGTAGCACCGCCATCTATCGTCTGGAAAATCTGGTTTCCGCCGCAGGTAAAACCCTCGGTATCGTTTTTGAAATTGACCGCCGTCAGGGAAGCGGTGGTCTGGATCGGCAGCGTGGCCCATTGAGCGAAAGCAAGTTGAGGCAGCAGGAAGAGCAGGGATAAGAAGATGTTTTTCATGATGTGTTGTAAATTGAAAGGGGAAAAATTAGTTTTTTTAATGTTCCGTAATGAAGAACAGGTACTTCAAACCGGCGGCTGAAGCCGCCGGTACGTCAAAACGCAAATCCTACTTGTAATTCCGATAAAAAGGACGAGGGATCCCGGAAACCATCATATTCATTAGCGAGTACGTTGTTATAGAGTAAGCCGAACTTGTAATTAATATATCCGTTGCGGAACAGGCGTTGCTGGATGCCTACGTGGGGGGCGAGGTAAAAATTGTTGTCAGCATCTTCACTATAGAAAAATCTTACTGGAAAGTTCGTACGGCGGTAGCCGCCGATTATGCCGGCAAAAACGCCGTTCAGGTTGTTACCGGATTTCCCTTTGATAATGCGGCGTTTCTGCAGAAAATACCAGCGTGGCTGCACATTCAGGCCCGCTCCATAGCGTTGCAGGTATAATCGTTCGCCAAAATCGCGATAACTGACCAGAAAAACTTCGCCTTCGGTTTCGATAGAAAAGGAAGAATTACCAATCTTGTGCTCGTACGAAATCTTGGGATTGGTGGACAATCCACTCCGGTTCATCTGCAGGATTTTGACCAAATTGATTTTCCAAAGCGCCCGGTCTTCCTGAAAACAGCGCAGGACATCGCACAAACCGCCTTCTTTTTTATCGGCCCGCGAACCGCCGAAAGCGAAACCCGCCGCCACCCGTGTTTCCAGAAAAAAACCGTGATCTGTTTCGGTTCGGTTACCGAATTCGGTCGGGTATTGGTAAAGTGCATCCTGGTAGCCCGCCCCGATACTCGCGTCGATAAAACCATATCGCAGCAACCGGCGTTGCAAACCGTACCGCAGACTGACCGTTTGAAAACGATAACGCTGGTAATTGGCACCCGAAGACGGAGGTTCATCACGCTCTCTAAAAGACTGATAATCAAGGCTTATATAATTCCCGGATACATTATTTGCCTGTTGCTCGGCCCGTATCCGGCGTGGCATATCGTAATACCAGCGCGGTTCGATTCGCCAGCCGGCACCACGGTATTTGCCCTTGAAATAATCGCTGCCACGGGTAGGTATGATACCGGCGGCGTGCAGCGACCATGCCGGCACCACCTTCCATTCCACGCCGAGTTCGGCTTTGGAAGTCCGGTCATATTTTTCCAGAATATCGCGGAAAATTGTGTATTCTTCTTCCAGTCGTTCGCCGAGTGGCAGCACGACGGGTACCAGGTTTAATTTCACCAGCAAGCGGGTGGGCTGCTTAGTTCCGAACACATAATCGTAGCGGTCGATAAAGCGCTGTTTCTCCAGCGGCCCGTTTTCCTGGGTAATGGACAGGAACGTAGTGTCGGTAGTCTGGCCGGCAGCCGGCAGACAGAAGGTCAGGATTACAAAAAGCAGGAAGTTGTTTTTCATGATGTGCAATGCAGCATAGTTTAGAAAGCGAGACCGGCGCGCAGATTAAAAATTAAATTATAGCCGTAAAAATTATTCGTTTTAACCGTCGTGTTCTGGATGAGATCGCGATAGGTTGTAGTTACCCAGTCAACGGTGTTGCCCATGGTAAAGTCGATAAAGCCGTGTTCAAACAAGCGATGCTGGATACCCCATACCAGTCCGGTACCGACCGATTGTTGCGTAATCCGCGCATCCGTCGGAAAACACCCGGCAACCCCACATAAATAGCCCTGCTGGCGGCTGTTTTCCTGCAACCAGTTAAATTTTGTGCCGAAATACACACCGGCGAGATTATTGCCGGATTTTCCTTGCGCGATCCGGCGTTTTTGGGTGTAATAATATCTGGTCGTGAGGGACGCGCCGTAACGATTATTTTTAGCATTGACTTCGTACGCATTGACTTCATTATTGACGGCGTGTAAATACCCGGCCGACCCATTGCCTTCCACTTCGAGTGAAAAGGGCGACGTGCCTAATTTGCGTTCGTAGCCAATCGAAAGAGCGCCTTTGTAGTTCTCTAAATTGCTGATTCTAATCAAGTTGTATAAATCTACTTTCCACATCTGCCGCTCTTCGCGGAAACAGCGCAGCACGTCACAATAGCCTTGCGCGGTCGTACTTGTTTTGGGTCGTGCCAAAGCCAGTCCAAGGCCGATTTGCGAATTTGCAAATACGTCCCACGGCCGGGTATTTGCCGGTATATCGGAGCGTTGGTTTTTCAGCACACCCAAGCCAAAACCAATATCCAGAAATCCGTAGCGAAATAGCCGGCGTTGTACACCGTAGCGCAGCGCAAACGTTTGCTGTTGATTCCTGACCATTTTACTGTTGAAATAAAACGTAGGTTCGATTTTCAAAAGTGTGTACACTGCTTCCAATCCCACATAATTACCACTCATGTTATTGGCACTTTTCCCCTGCCGGATGCGGCGCGGCATGGCGTAATACCAGCGCGCTTCCATCCCAAAACGATGGCTGATGACCGAAGACGTGAAATCGACATTATTGTACGCAGACAAACCATTGGTGGATAGTCCATAACCGATTCCGTAAGAACCATGCAAAGAAACAGCGGGTATTAATTTCACTTCCGCACTGGCCC